>JBBSGA010000014.1:0-35146 GCA_038254585.1 Chloroflexales bacterium
CATCCGATCTCTGGTAGTACAACCGCACCTTTTAGCTGAAGCTTTGACCGGCCGGCAAGGGTTGCGGGGCCGGAGGGCACGTTCGCCGCCGTGCATTCGCACCAACCGACCGCAACGACTCTATGAACGCGACCGTGGAAGTCGTGATGTCCGGAGTCCTCTTTCTCATGGGCATCGTGATGATCGTCGCCGGGCTCATGATCATCCTGGCACGCGAGTACCAGGACACGATGAAGCTTCTCTCCAGCCAGACCCCGAAGCTAGCCGGTAAAGCCGTAACCGACCAGACAGTGCTGGCGGCCATCGACGGCACAACGCGCCTGCTCGACGCCGTGAAAGGTCTCATCCAGACGGCAGTTGGGGTTGGCGCCTTTCTTTGCCTTTTCGGAGTAGCGGTCTGTAGCTTGGCTTTCTGGATGGCCCGGCTTTCCGGACGAATATAAAGCCCCCCGCGTGAATAGGAGCTGATGTGTCGCTCATGCAGCCCCAAGCACCGCAGGACCTGAACACGGGACCATGGATACGGAAGTATCTCTCGGCTCTGCTGGCCGATCCGACGCTACAGCCTGCTCAGGCGGGCGCTCTGCCCGTCTTTCTCGAGCAGCAAGTCGATCCGGCCGTCGAGCGGGGCCAGTCGGCTCCCGCGCGGCTTACGATTCAAAACGTGGTGAGTCGCTCCCCGGCGATGGTTCTCCTGGGGCCATCGGGCAGTGGCAAGAGCACGTTGCTGCGCCAGCTCGTGCGCGAGCTTGCCCAGGAGGCGAGCACGAACCCCCAGGCTCCACTCCCGCTCTATGTTCCGCTGACCTTCTTCGACGGAACGATCGAGGGCACACTAGCAGCTCAGGCACGGATGCGCGGCCCGGCGCTGTCGGCGCTGGCACTCGCACGCCCTTGTATCCTGATCGTAGACGCGCTCAATGACCTCCCGCCGGTCGACCAGGTCCCGGTTCTGGGGGCTATTCGCCGCGCTCTCGGCAATCTCGATCCCCATGGCCGGTGGATCATCGCCTGCCGCAGCGAAGCCTGGGGCCTCTTCGACGCCTGGCTGCCCGGCAGCCGCTACCAGGTATGGCGTATCCGGCCGTGGAGCGATCAGACCATCCTTAGCGCTGTACAGCGCCAAGGAACACCCGCGGGCGAGCGACTGCTGCGCCTCCCCGGAGCAATCGAGCTGGCACGCCGCCCCCGCTGGCTGGGGGCGTTTTTGCAGCTGCGCGACGATGTGCTGCCTGGACCGCTGCTGCTGAGCTGGATCGCGGCGACCGCGGCCGAGGCCGCCCGAACCCATTGCCTCAGCGATCAATGTGCCGCGGTCGCTGTAACATTGCTCGACGACCTCGGCGTGATGCTGCAGCGCCAGGCGACTGTGAGCCGGGGGTCAATTCACAGCGTTGTCGCGGATGCCGCGGCGCTCGCAGGACTTCCGCCGGGCGATGTCCAGTCATTGCTCGAGGCGCTCGCGCTCATGCAGCCGGCGGGCGACGACGAATGGGCCTTCCGCTCACCCCTGCTCCGCGACCTCAAGAACGCGCTCGATCTCTACTCGGACATCGGCCGGCAGGCAGGCCCCGGCGATGAGATACAAGGAACTCTCCTCGCCAAAGCTATCCGGCCGACGCCGGTGGCGCTGCTCTACGGCATGGTACGGTCGCCCCAGCCACTGCTGAAGTCGCTCGTTCGCTCGGGCGCCTGGGAGGCGACCCAACAAGTGCTCGATGCCAATGTTGCGCCGGATGAGGCCCTGGCGATCTTGGAAGAGACGGGGCTGATCGACAGCACCATCGGCGCAGCTCTCGGACGCGCATGGGCCCAGAGCGGATCGCCCGAGGTGGCGATCGCACTGCTCGAATGGACCGTACGTCAGGGGCGCGATGACCCGTATCTCTTCGGCCTGATCGGCCAGCTGCACCGGCAGGCCTGCAATTGGATCGACGCACGCAAAGCCTTCGAGGAAGCGCTCCGCCGCGATCCTGCCAACCTCGACTACCAGCAGGCGCTCGCCCAGATCTGCCAGGAGCTGGGCGAGGCCGATACTGCGACCATAACTCTGGAGGGCCTACTCGCCGCCCACCATAATCGCCTCGCAACTGCCGCATTCCAGCTCGGCTCCCTCCGAGAGGAGCAGGGCAACCTGGCCGAGGCGCTCGACCAGTACACGCGGGCGGCCGCGCTCTACCGTACCCCGTCCGGCCAGAGCTCTCCAGATCTTGGACGCTACTTGCTCGCCAAAGCGCGCGTTTCGCGGCGGCTCGGCCGTCTCGAGGAGGCCCGCGAGATTCTGCGCTCGATCGACGAGGACGCGGTCGACGCCGTCGCACTCGCGGATGAGAATGCGGCCTTGCTCGAGGCGACCGGCAACGACATCGCGGCAATCAAGCAGCTCGGGGAGATCGAGGCGCTCGGCTCCGCGACGGCTACCACATACCTGCGCCTTGCCGAGCTTCAGCGACGGCGTGACGATCTGGCCGAGGCCGAGCGGGCCTACCGCGCAGCGGCGGAAGTCGATCCGCACTGCGAAGCAGCCTACGAGGGTCTTGCCGATCTGGCAGCCGCGGCCGGCGATATCTCTACCGCCGTGAGTGCCTACGAGCGCCTCGTCGACCTTCGCGGCAACAGCGCCGAGACATGGCGCCGCCTCGGCGCCTACCAGCGGCAGGACGGGCGGTTCGCGGACAGCAATCGCTCACTTCAGACGGCCCTGCGCATCGACCCATCCGCGGACACTCAGCTCGAGCTTGCGCGAACCCGGTGGGCACAGGGAGACCAATCGACGGCCTTGAGCTATTATCGCAGCGCATCCTCCAACGACCCCGACGGCCGGATTTCGGCCGAAGCCGGCTGGGCACTTCTCGAATCCGGTGACCTGCCGGCCGCTCAGACGATGCTGGAGCGGGCCGTGGGGCTGCGCCCTGCAGATGGGCGGGTGCTGTACGATCTTGGTCGCTGCTACGAGCTCCAGGGAGCGACCACGCGTGCCCTCGAGTGGTTCATGCAAGCAGCGCACGTTTCTCCTTCGGCCAATACCCTCCGTGCCACCGGCCGCGTGGCCCGGATCCTCGGCGAGCGGGCAATGGCACGCCAGATGCTCGCACGGGCGCTACGAGTCGATCGACGCAGCGGCGACACCGCGGCCGAGATCGGACGCCTCCATCTCCAGGAAAATCGGCCCGACCTGGCCGCAGTCGCCCTGCGGCGTGCCATCAAGGCCGGCGTCAACGACATCGAAACGCAGCGCGATCTTGCCGAAGCTCTCCTACTGCTCAAGGATGCGCACGCCGCGCTTGCGATTCTCGAGCCGATCACCGTCGACGACAACGACTTTCAAACCAAGCGCAGCCGCGCGTACGAGCTGCTGGGTGATCCTCACAGTGCGCTCGGCATCGCACGCGCAGCCGCGGCCCGGCAGCCACGCAACGCTACACTCCAGCGCCGCGTCGGGGCGCTCGCGCTTCAAGCCGGCGTTCCAGGCGAGGCGCTTGTCGCGATCGAGGCCGCCCGCACGCTCGGCGATAAGGAGCCGGGAACGCTCGTCGACCTTAGCCGTGCCATGCTGCTGACAGGCCGCACAACCGCGGCGCTCAGACCGGTCGACGAGGCGCTGTTGCGGATTACGCCCGGCAGCTCGGAAGAGGTAAGCGTCCAGATCCAGCGGGGGCAGACGCTGCTCGCGCTCGAGGAGTGGCCCGAGGCCCGGCGCGCCTTCGAGCGCGCCCTCGAGGTCTGCGAACAGGTGTCTGGAGGCCGGGCAGCCGCCAGTGTTCAATCGTCGACTCCCGGACCCCGCACGGTCGCGGAAGCGTGGGCCGGGCTCGCCGAGGCTTATTCGAGAATCGCAGGCCCGGGGGCGGCCCTGCCCTACGCACGGCACGCATCCGAACTGGTGCCCGGAAATGGCAACTTCATCCGCCTCGTGGGGCGGCTGCTGCTGGAAGCAGGTGATAGAAACGCCGCTCGTGAGATCCTGGGCTCCGATCCCTCTGCCGAGCCCGCTACTCTCCGGCTGCGGCTGCAGGTCGAGATGGCGGACGGCCGATGGGTCGACGCGGCTCCGCTGGCGGCACGCTGCCACGCTATCGATCCACATGACCTCCAGGTGACGGCCGACTACGGCATGTCGCTCCTCCACGCGGGCCAGCCGAAGGAGGCTCTGCCGCTCCTCGAGTCCGTCTGCGCCGCGCCTACGGCAGCTCCCGAGTGGTGGGCGCATCTCGGACGGTGTCACCTCAAGCTCGGCAATGCCGAGGCCGCGGCGCAGGCGCTCAATCGGAGCCTTGAAGCGCGGCCCGACGCGCCAGAAACCCATGCCGATCTCGCCGCAGCTTATACGGCGCAGGGCGCCCACGGGTCGGCCGTACACGCGCTCCGGCAGGCGCTCGAGCTTGGCGGCGAGCGTGTCGAGTGGCGAACCGCGCTGGCGCATGCGCTTGGATCGCAGGGATGGTATACCGAGGCGCTCGCGGAATGGGAGCGCGCCCGGGGGCTCGCGCCTCACGACGTGAACCTCCGTCTCGAGGTGGCACAGGCACACCTCGACCTTGGGCACCCGGAGCCGGCGCTCGCCGATCTCGAGGCGCTGACAGCGGCTACCCCACAGAACTACGAAGCCTGGAAGCTGCTGAGCCGCGCGGCGCTCGCCGCGCACGACCCGGCGCGTGCCGTTTACGCCGCGGCGTGCGCTCTAAGCGAACGGCCGCACGATCCTCAGCTCCGAGTCCTGCTGGCCGAGGCGGCGCTTGCCGCCCGCGATCCTCAGCGTGCATTCGACGCCTTGGCGCCACTGGTCGAGTCGGAGGAGCAAGGGGAGAAGCACGTCAAAGCGCTGCTGCTCGTCCACCAGGCGGCCAATCAGCTCGGAAACCCCGCGGCAGCGCGCTCGGCGCTGGAGCACGCCGGACGGCTGGCCCCCGGCGACCCCGACGTTCAGCTTGCGATCGCCGACCATCTCCAGGCCACGGGCGAGGGAGAGCGTGGCTTGAAGCTCTTGCGGAACCTCTACGGGCGCAACGCCGACTCGGCCCCGATCGCCGCCAAGCTCGCGCATCAGGCCCTCAAGGCCGGTGACCTGGAGCTGGCACGTCAGGCCGCCGAACGAGCGACCTCGCTCTCACCACAGGATCCCGGCTACGCACGGGTCTACGGCCACATCTGCTTCGAAACCGGCGACTATAACAGCGCCCGCAAGGCGCTCCAGCAGGCGATGAAGGGGCGCCAGGACCCCGAGACCGCCCTGATCCTCGGCAAGCTCGCCCTCCAGCGTGGGGAGGCGACCGAAGCCACTCGTCTGCTGCGTTTGGCGCACGAGCACCGGCCGGGGGACCCCGAAGCCGCCGGCTGGCTCGCCTTGGCCCTGCGCCATCCATTCGAGCCAGTGCTCGAAGATGAAGCACCGGAACCGCAGACGGCTCCGGCGCTGGACGCTGCCGTCCTTTTGCTCCGCCAATCGGAGAACGCCCCGCGCTGGCGGGCCGAGCTGGGCTGGACCCTGGTCATTCGGGGCGAGTATGCGGAGGCTATCGCCATGCTCAATTCGGCCGCGCGAGCGGAAGAGCTCAGCGCCGAGCAGCGCGTCGCCGCATTACGGCGGGTTGGATTAGTCTTGCTCGCCGTCGGGCGAGCCGGCGATGCCATGACGCCGCTCGAGCGGGCGCAGGAGCTTGCACCCTCCGATGCCACCATCGTCAGCCTGCTGGGCCAGACCACCGCCGTCCATAGCACGCTCCATAGCGCCATTCAGTACTACGGGCGGGCCGTCGCGCTCGAGCCCGACAACGGCCGCCACCACTTACGGCTTGGCCTGACCCTGCTCGAAGGCGGCGAGACGGAAGCCGCCCTCGACCACCTGGGGCGTGCAACCGAGCTCGAGCCGGCGCGTGCGGCGGCGTGGACCGCGTTCAGCAAGGGCCTTCTGAGCACACGCGAGGTCGATCGAGCGCTGAGCGCGGCCCAGCGTGCTGTGCAGCTTGGACCGACAGATGGGACGGCGTGGCGGCAGCTCGCGGCGGCCCTGGAGACGCGCAACGATATTCGCAGCGCCCTCGACGCGCTCGAGCGTGCCATCGCCCACGCGCCGGGCGGCCCTACCGGGACTCCTCAGGCGAAAGAGTGGCTCATCTACTACGCCAAACTTGCCATCGCGCACGGAGAAACGGCGAGGGGCCGCACGGCCCTTCAATCGGCGTCTGACCTCGACCCGAACGACGCCGACCTCCTGCACCAGCTTGCTCAACTACATGGGCCGTCAGAGCGGATTGCGTTGCTGCAGCGCGCGATCGAGCTGAAGCCGTCCAATGCGATGTGGCGCACGCAGCTGGCCGACCTCCTCGCCGCCCGCGGCGAGCACCGGCCCGCGCTAGACCACCTCGAGCGTGCGCTGGAGGCTGAGCCGCACAACGTTCAGCACTGGCTGGCACTCGCCCGGGCGCACCGCCAGACGGGCGATGACGCCGCGGCCGAGGAAGTCCTGGAGCGCGCCAAGGACAACTGCGACCCGGATGCCGAGCTCTATATCGCGCACGGGGACCTGCTCTCGGCACAGAATCGGTGGGCCGAGGCGCTGCAAGCCTATATCGAAGCTCAGAGCCTCGCGCGGGCATCAGGAGCGACCAACAAAGAGCTGGCAGACCGCCATGCCGACTGTGGACGCTGTCTCCTGGCACTTGGGCGCTATGATGAGGCTCAGGAGGCCCTCGAGCTAGCGCTCCAGCACGATTCGGTGCATGCCAGGGCGGCGACCTACCTGGCGCAGGGGCATATGCTGCGCGACCCGGAGGAAGGCTGGAAAAGTGCGATTCGCTACGCGCGCATCGCGACTCAGAACGCGCCGACGGAGCTTGCAGGCTATAAGTTACAGGCGCGCGCCGCCCTGCGGGGCAAGTGGAAGCAGGAGTTCAAGACCGCGCTCGAGCATGCCTACGCGATCGCACCCGAAGATCCGGAGCTGCATGAGCTGCAGGGCTGGTACTACTTCCAGGAGGGCAAGACCGAGATCGCGCTCGTGGAAGCGGAGCGAGCAATCGAGCATGATCCACAGAGCGCGACTGCGTATCATTTGCTTGCCGAAGTCTTGAAGAGTCAGAAGCGCTGGACCGAGGCGATGACGGCGCTCCGCACGGCCGTACGCCTCGACGGCAACTATACCGGGGCGATCAAGGCGCTGACCGCGATCGGGCTGGAGGCCTTGATTCACAGCAACCGCAAATAGGACGGGCCGTGTCGCTCCTCCTCGTCCGATCTCGGCGAGGGGGTTAGAGAGTGGGAGCCGGAATTCTGCCCGGCCCGAGGAAATATGCACCAAACAATCTCGCTGGCCGACGCCTTTGGAAGCGCCGAGCTGCTCCTAAGAATCGAAGAGCTCGATCTGGCGCGGGCCGCGCTCGATGCGATCGCCGAGGTCGCCCCGGATGCCGCACGCTTGCATCTTTTTCGGGGGTGGCTGGCGCTCGCGCTGTCCCACGATCAGGCCGGCGATGAAGCCAAGCGCGTGGACGGCGGGAACGGCCGCGGAAACCTTCCTCCTCCGATCTCGTTTGCCCCTCTGTCGCCGGAGCCCTTACCCGCCGGCGCCGCTCTCGCGTCGAAGCACTTTCGTCTAGCACTGGGGCGCGACCCGATTGAGCCGCTTGCATGGCACGGTCTGGCCACCAGCCTACCGGAGGGTAAGGAGCAGTCCGCGGCGACCGGACGGGCTGCGCGCCTCACCTCATCCGAGGCAGTAGCCGACCTCCGGCGCGGCAAGCCGTACCTCGCTCGACCTGCGCTTGAGCTGCTGCATACGAACCGGCCCGACGACCAGGAGTGGACGCTGCTGCTGGCAGAATGTCTGCGGCGTCTCGCCGAAGTCGACGCCGCTCGAAACCTTCTCGCGCCGCTGCTTGATCGGGTCCCGATCTCCGCCCCGGCCGCCTTGCTTGCAGCGGCACTGGCGTACGACGAGGCTACGGCAGGAGAATACCTGCGCGAAGCAGCGTACGGTGATCCGGCCTGGATCACCGCCCGGCGCCTCTGGTCGCCGGAGAAACCTCCATTACGCCTTCCACCTACGACCGACGTCTTGCTTCCCGCAACCGTGGTCGCGCGTATCGATCGCGTGGGCGAGCGGCCGGTACTGCTGGATAACGGCGACTGGCGCACCCAGCCGGTCACGCCGGTCATGCCGGCGGCGTCGCCGCACCTGCTCGTGCCCAAGCCCTCGGCTAAACCTGTCGCTCACACGGGGATCACCGATGGCCGCGCCGCTCCACTGGGAGCGAAAGGCCAGGAGCGCGGCACACCGGCCGGGCCACGCCAAGGCCAGGGGACAGAGACTCCACAGGAGGTTGTGGACGTCCTTCGGGAAGTTCAACGAGCAACCCAACGCCTCTTCGGCCAACCGCCGGTTCCACTTGCCTCGGGCGAGGCAGTCGCCCTGCTCGTGACTCACCGTGGCTCGCTGGCCCGCAGATACGGCGCGGAGACGGCCGGCGAAATCCTGCGGCGCATCGAGCACCTCAGGGATGCACTGGATCAGCGCGGCATCCGTGGTGAGATTCTGCTGGTCGATCAGCCGCCTAGCGGTGCGCCTGTTCTCGACCCATCCGGCGCTGATGGTGCAAAGGCGATCGCCGAGATTATTCGAAACGTACGGAAGACTATCGAGGACGGAAATCACCGCCTCGACGCTATTCTGCTGATCGGCGGGGATTCGGTCATCCCATTTCATCGGCTGGCAAATCCATCGCAGGACTCCGACAGCACATTATGTAGTGACAACCCGTACGGCTGCTCCGGCGGCAGCGACCATGTTCCGGACATCGTCGTCGCACGGCTCCCTGATGGCGGCGCCGACAAGGGTGATCTGCTCCTCGCGCTGCTTCAGCGCTCGGTCGAGTACCACGAAGGCTGGCTCATCTCGCAGACGGCGACGCCGGGTCTCGGACTCCCTTTCCTTCGCCGGTTCGTTGCAAGTACCAGGGTAAAGGTCCCGGTCGGCGCATGGGGCGCCAGCACCGGCTCCTGGCAGGAGCCATCGCAGCTCATCTTCAGGGAACTCGAGAGCACGCATCCGCTTCTGATCTGTCCACCCGCGGGCGCTGACACCCTGGCGACGGGGAGCGTTCCCGACCTCGGCTCGGGCAAAATGCTCTACTTCAACCTTCATGGCCTGCCGGGCGGCCCCAACTGGTACGGGCAGGCCGCGAATGCCGGGGCCGACGAACCGTTACCGATCGCGCTAACGCCTGAGCATATCGGCGAGCTCGAGCCGGCGAGCATATGTGTCAGCGAAGCTTGCTACGGCGCGGAGATCGTGAGCCGCTCCCCGCGCGACTCGATGGCCCTACGGCTGCTGAGCCAAGGCGCACTCGCATTCGTCGGAAGCACTGCGACTGCTTACGGTTCCGTTGGACTGCCACTGGGAGGCGCGGACATCCTAGCGCAGCAAGTTTTTGTGAATCTCCGACGAGGGCAGCCCATCGGTCGCGCCCTTCTACTAGCACGCGATTGGATGGCCCGCCAGACCGTCGAGCGCCAGGGCTATCTCGATCCGGACGATGCCAAGACGCTGCTCTCGTTCGTGCTGCTTGGAGACCCGTGGGCAACTCCTTACGCCAAGCCGGTCATGCAGTCGAAGGTGGCACTGCCCACGATCGAGCCGGTCGTGGCATGGCGTCGCCCTATCCAGCTCAGCACGCTCCCGCCCGCGGCGGCCGAGCTTGCGCAAAGGCTGGTCGCCAAGCTTGCCCCACAGTTTGCGCGTGCCCAGATCACAGCACTTGGTCAGGGCCGCCCAGACCGCATGGCCAAGGGCCATGCCGGAGCGCTCGTTTTTTCCGCGGCAGCGAACGTCGGAACCGAAGACGGTCGACGATCCGAGCAGATCGCGCGCATCACCGTCTCGCAGGGTGCGGCCCAGAAGGTGCTGCTTTCGAGGTAACACTATTCGCCACATCTCTTCGGTCCGGCTACTCGCCGGAGGTGCGGTCCACCTGCTCGGACCGCACCTCGCGGCCCTGCTCGAGTCGATAGTCGCCGGCATCGGAATACGGCGCCTTGCGCGACTGGCCCCAGATCACCCCCAGCTTGAACAAGAAGCCGAACGCAATCAGCCCAACTGCCATCAATATCCCGACGAGACACAAGGCGAGAACGGCCAGCGCCCAGTGCGGAAGCGCAGGGATCAGATCCACGATGTTATCCTTAAAGTGCGCCGTACAGACGAAGCGGAGCGGGATCGTTCATCGAATCGGCCGTTCCGATACGCGGTATCGGGGCGCGGGCGCGATAGACACCTTGCAGGAGTCTAACACATCTGGTATACTTCGCGCCGCTTCGGGCGATTAGCTCAGTTGGTTAGAGCGCTATCTTGACATGGTAGAGGTCACTGGTTCGAATCCAGTATCGCCCACCACACTTGTCACCGGCCCCTTCAGGCATTCCACTACTTGCCGAGTAATCAGCGAAAAAAGGGTGGTTTGGCTTGACACCTCGGGGGCACATGCTATAATACGCCACGCCCTACGGAAACGTAGCGTGACGTACATTTCCAAGTAAGTGCCGAAGTGGCGGAATTGGCAGACGCGCCACGTTCAGGGCGTGGTGAGTGTACGCTCGTGTGGGTTCGAGTCCCACCTTCGGCACCAAAAGTGACCTCGTAGCTCAGTGGATTAGAGCGCTTCCCTGCGGAGGAAGAGGCCGGAGGTTCGAGTCCTCTCGAGGTCGCCATTTCTGGGCCCCTAGCTCAATTGGCAGAGCAGTTGACTCTTAATCAATTGGTTCTGGGTTCGAGTCCCAGGGGGCTCACCAGCACACAAGATTTTGGGCCGGGATAGAAGTATTCCGGCCCTTTTCTGTGCCTGTTTCCCACCCCGACCCAGTTTTTGCCGCGCCTTTCTACCTTGCATTGGGATTGTGCCATCATGGGACCCGTTGACTGTTTACGCCCGTATCACGTTGACCGGGCTGTGTGTCGCCTCATAGTCCCAGCCTAAAACCAGATGCCATGGTAACTTGGCAGGCAGGGAAAGGAGCAGTTCTCGATGGATTTCGCACAGCTTGTCGACGAGTACGCCGTGTGGCACGAGGTCTGCGGCCGGTCCTCCCATACAGTTGTGCGGGAGCGCTTCGTGCGGGAGGACTGTGACGCGCTGTTCATCAGCGCAGACGGACATCGGCTTTCGCGATGCGGAGACCCATGCGATCAAGCATCTTGGTCAGCGGGCGGGCATTCCACGGTTGCACCCGCACCTGTTACGTCACTCGGCGGCTGTCGCAGCGATCATGAACGGCGCAAACCAGTTCGAACTGAAGCGAATCCTGGGCCATACACAGCTCAGCACGACGGATGGATACATGGACTATGCCCAGCAGCACTTAGCTGCACAGCACAAGCGATTCAGCCCAATGACGCGAGTCAACGAGCGGCGGGCGGCAGTGGCACCAAGCAGGGTTGCCAGTCATACAGCTACGAGCGGGCACGCTACGATGCCGCGGCAGCAACGGGCTCGGTCAGCAGGCTCAGAAGTGGCTCGGCCGCGCGTGGGTCGCCGATTTTGCCCAACAGGATCGCTGCACGCTCAGCCGTCATCGGCTCTGGGTGCCGCAGCGCGCGAATGAGCTCGGTGACATAGTCCTCCGTAGTCGTACCGTGTAGATCGGCTCCACAAGTAGGGCACCTGATCGTCTCCATCGGATAGTCGCGCCAGCAGTTCCGGCAGTAAATCCGCATCGCAGCTCCCGTAGAGGCTATCAGCGCAAGGCGTTAAGCGACCCTCATCGCATCAGTTGTACTACCACGACGATTGTCGGCAACAGCACTATCGTCGTCAGCCTCCACAGACGCCTCTCGCGCCGATCCCGCGCGGTCGCCTCTATCGTCAGACGCGACGCTTAAGCAGGGACAGGTCGACCGCGAGGCGCGCCAGCTTCTGACGTTGCTGGCGATTCGGGGCTCCCTCGAGTACAAGGGCAAGCGACCCCTCCGCGGCGAGCAAACGACCGTAGACCAGAAAGGCCCAGCGATGGGCAACAGGTCGTTGGAGCCACTGCTGGGCACGTGCGCATGCCAGCGCGAGCCGCTCGCACGCCGCCTGGCTACCGGCGATGTCGTCGCCGGAGAGATTGGAGCTAAAAAACGGCGAGGACGGCGCACGCGCCAGGCGTAGCAGGCCCGCGAGGAGCGTCAGATCATCATCCGCGACCTGGAGGAAGGAACCGAGCGCGTTCCGCTGGTGGGTCGTGAGATCTATGGTCGCAGGAAACGAAACGGATAAGGCTTCCGGCCCGGCCGGTCCCATCGCCTCGCGACGCCACATTCGGTAGAGCGCGCGGACAAAGACGCCCGCAACCGTGCACCACGTTTCGAGCACATTTGCGCTGCTGCTATCTAAGGGACTCTCGAAAAGTAATCTAGCCCCCTCATGGTACACTCCGCAGACAACGAGCGGGAGATACTGCAGATGGAACTGACGGACTCGGTCAAGACATTGCTCATTGAGACGGCCAAATCGCTCAAGGGCAGCGCCCGGCGCCTCTTTCTGGCCCGCACGGTCAAAGAACTGGGTGCCGGTGGGCAACGCCGGGCGGCGCACGACCTCGGCTGGGGCCGCATGACCATTCGCAAAGGCATGCACGAACTAGAGAGCGGCCTCACCTGTGTCGATGCCTTCGCCTTGCGCGGGCGCAAACCTGCGGAAGCCCACTTGCCCGATCTGCTCACCGATATCACCGGCATTGTCGATCGTCAAAGTCAAACCGATCCCCAGTTCCGCACCACCCGCTTGTATACCCGCCTGACGGCGACCGAGGTTCGACGGCAACTGATTGCCCAGAAAGGGTATACCGATGCCGAGTTGCCCACCGCCGAAACCATCGGGACCAACCTCAACGCCTTGGGCTACTATCCCCAGACGGTGGCCAAGAGTCACCCCCAAAAAAAGTCCCCGAAACCGACGCCATCTTCGACCAGCTAACCGCAGTCAATGCGGCGGCGGATGCGGCCCCGGAGGTGTTACGCATCTCGATCGACGCGAAGGCGACCGTCACGGTGGGACCGTTCGCGCGGGGAGGGAAGAGCCGCATCCCAACGCAGGCCGCCGACCACGACTTCCACCCTGCGGCGACGGTGACCCCGGTCGGCATCTTCCTGCCGACCTTGGATGAACTCTTTCTGTATGGAATGACCTCCAAAGTGACGAGTGATTGTGTGGTGGATTGCCTTGAGCGCTGGTGGGAGACGGTGCGGGAGCGCTTTAGCCACATCACCACGCTGGTGCTCACTCTTGATACTGGGCCGGAGAACCGTAGCCGACGCAGCCAATTCATGCAGCGCATCGTCGACTTTGTGCAGAAGTATCGGCTTACCGTGCGGCTGGCCTATTACCCACCTTATCATAGCAAGTATACTGCGGTGGAGCGCTGTTGGGGGATCCTGGAGAACCACTGGAATAGCTCGCTCCTTGACTCGATTGATGCGGTGATCCAGTTCGCAACCACGATGACCTGGAAGGGCCAGCATCCGGTGGTGGAGCTGGTCACGACGACCTATCAGACCGGTGTCAAACTCACGGAAGAGGCCATGGAGCTGGTCGAGGCGCAGATCACACGCTTCCCAGACTTAGGCACATGGTTTGTCGACATCCTCCCACCTTCGATCAGTATTCGGGCTACGTAATTATTCGAGCGTCCCTAAGACCCCGAAACCACACAGTTCGCGCGGGTGGATCTTCTTGAACACATTTCCAAGCGAATCGATCGGGTCGTACAGGAGCGTCCGCACATCGCGCGGCTCAACAGCGATCTCGAAGCTGACTGCGAGCTGCTCCAGGCGCACGATCCATTCGTCGATGGCCGATGCGAGCCGGTCGTCGACCGCCAGCACGCGGGCCAGCACCGCCGAGCGACCGGCGCTGGAGAGCTGGATCGTCTGCAGCTGCGGCGTGAGCGGCGCTTCCATCGTTAAGCCCCTGCTATAGGTCGCTCAACGCGGCGAGCGCGACACGCGCCTGTGTCTGATGCACCATGCGACCATCCGCGCCACATGTTACGTCTGCGTGCCCAAGCGCCCGGCGCGGAGATCCCAGTAGCGGTCGATCGTGTGCCGAATGCGCTCCTGGGCAGCCTGGGCGTTCTCCCAGCCGACCGGCTCGATATGCGGTCCTTCCAGGTCCTTGTAGACGCGGAAGAAGTGCTCAACTTCTTTGAGATAGTGCGCCGGCAGATCGGTGTACGCTTTGATATCGGCAACGAAGGGGTCATAGTGCAGCACGGCGACGATCTTGTCGTCAGCCTCACCCCGATCCTTCATGCGAAACATGCCGATCGGGCGCGCGTCGACGATACACCCGGTGAACGTCGGCACGTTGGTTACCACCAGGGCGTCGAGCGGCTCCGTGTCAACATCATACGTCTGGGGGATGAAACCGTAGTCGCCGGGATAGCTGACCGCCGAGTAGAGCACCCGGTCGAGCTTGAATCCGCCGGTCCGCATGTGGAACTCGAACTTGTTGCGCGATCCCTTCGGGATCTCGACGATCACATTGATGACCTCCGGAACGCTTGGCCCCGACTCCAATTCATGCCACAAGTTTGCCGGCATTGTCTTCCTTTCAACCTGCGCGTCTGCTCCACACGGCCATCGATGGAATGAGCTGTAGCCCGCGGTGCTCCCTTGCGTGTATCAGCCGCGCACTCACATCCCGGATACCTGGAGAAGCATCGTGATCAGCATGACCAGCCCGGCGACGGCCCAGCCGATACCAAACAGGATGAAATGCCCCGGCCGGTCCCACACCTGGGCGAAGAGACGCACGGTGGCCAGCGCCTTTCGAAAAACGACCACATGCAGCCCAACCAGAAGGGCTATGCATCCGAGTGCAAGAAACCACAGCGGCGCGGGCTCGCGCCCGGTCGTGACCGATGTCGCAACCATGGCCCCGAATGCCAGAAACCATAGGCAATGAGACCGAGAAACCCCGGCAACGCCATCTCCCTGGCATGCGCCTGTCGTGTCATAGCAGTCCTTCCTGGGCCGCCCGCAGCATCGCCAGCTGCAACGCGCCGTCCTCGAACTCCCCGCGTAATGTGCGCTGGAGCGCCTCATCCGCGTCTATGTGTACCACCTCGATATACTCGTGTGTGTCGAGACGCTGTGGCGTCGGCTGCAGGCCCCGCGCGAGAAACAGGTGGATCGTCCCGACGACCGCGCCGGGAAAGGGCACCATACGCCCGAGCGGCGTAAGATCGTGCGCGATGTAGCCTGCCTCCTCCGCCAGCTCGCGCCGGGCTGCCTCGGATGGGATCTCGCCGTCGGGGATACTGCCCGAGGGCAGGTTGAAGATGATCTGCCGCACCGGGTGGCGGTACTCACGGACGAGCACCACCTGGCGGTCCCCCGTGATCGGGAGAGTTGCGACGATGTCGTGCGGGCTCTGCACGTAGACGTAGACGAACTCGTCGCCGTCCGGCGTACTCACCAGATCTTCGATGACCTTGATCCGGCGGTTGTACGCGACGGCACTGCTGCGTGTGCGCCAGAGGCGCGGCGTCGGGCTCTTCTTGAACATGAACACTCCTTGTGGTTACGCGGTGCGGGACGGTCAGGGCAGCTGGCTCAGGGCGCGCAACAGCGCCTGCCGATCGACAATGCCGACGAGCCGGCGCTGTTGGTCGACGACGGACAGTCGCTTTTGACGCTCTGCCATCATGCGCTGGATTGCCTCGACGATCGTCGCACCCGCCTGGATGACGGACGATTCGTGCTGCATCACGTCCAGCGCACGCTGTTCGTGCAGGTCCACCAGCGCCTGCTGCCCTACGTCGTCCCCTCCCAGGAACGGGAGGTGGCTGCGCAGCAGGTGCAACAGCCCCGCATGCGCCGGTCCGCTCAACCGTCCGATAAGGTCGGCATCGGTAATCACGCCGAGCACGTGCCGCTGCTCGTCGATGACGACGACCTGCCGTGCCGGCGTCGTCACAACTTTGCCGACCACCTCGTCCAGCCGTGATTGGGGAGTGACCGTGAGGACGGCCAGATCGAATACGTCGCTGACAAAACGGCCCCCGGCATGCGGGAACCCCGCTGGGCTCGGCTCCGGCGCCGGAGCCGAGCCCAGCGCCGCGATATACCTGAGGACGTCGGCCCGGCTGAAGATGCCGCGGAGGCAGCCGTGCGCATCGAGGACCGGCAGTCGCTTGATATGCCGCTGTGCCATGAGCCGTGCGGCTTCGCGCCGCGGAGCGCGGTCGCTGATGGTGGTGACCTCGTCGGTCATGACGTCGGAGGCGATCCGCCCACCCGCGGAGAGCCTGGCGAGCTGGTCCCGAACGGTCTCTGGATCGACCTGCTGGTGGAGGCTAAGCCGGAGCGAGAGACCGCCGCGCTCCAGCAGGTCACCGCCGGTGATGATGCCCGCGACCTGTCCCGCGTGATCGACGACCGGCACGGCCTTTACACCTCGCTCGAGTAACAGGCTGGCAACGTCGGCGCTTGGCGTCTCGGGATGGACCGTGAAGACGTCGGGCCGCATCACCTCGCGGACCCAGATGTTGAGCGCAGAGTGACGAACAACCAGGACCGAGCACGGCGCCGTCTCCACGACCCGAACGGCCGTCGAGCCGAGCAGACCGCTCCACAGTAGGCCGTGCTTGCCCGCGCCGATCACGATCAGGTCATAGCCACCGGCTTCTGCGGCCCGCGTAATCGTTTGGGCCGCGGCACCGGCATAGATCAATGTCTCGACCTGCACCCCGCGTCCGGTCGCGCGTTGCACGGCGATCTGCTGGACTTGCTGATAGCGCGCGCTCAGCTCCTGCTCCGTCTCCTCGACTTCGCCGATCGAGGCAGCATAGACCGGCAGATGCTCCTCGACCGAGAGCAGCGTCAGCGTGGCGTCGTGGACCACCGCGAGATCGATCGCGCTCTCCAGCGCCTGCTGCGCACCGGCTGATTCATCAAGTCCGACCAGAATATGGCGGTACATTCGCCACCTCCTGCGCTAGCTCCGGACTGTCTGGTTCAAGCGTCTCCCCACGCCCCAGCCCCCCTGGCTGGGCCGCCGGCGCATGGATATCGCCTTCCAGGCCGCCGAGGACGCGTGGACGCTGTGGGCTGAAGAAGCTCTGCGCGATCAACGTCGGCACGACGGCGCTCAGGATCACGACGGTCACGAGGACCGAGAACTGTGCGCGCGTGAGGATGCCCGCGTTCAAGCCGTAGAGCGACGAGATCGTGCCGAAGGTCAGCCCCGTGCTCATCAGCAGTGTCGTATAGACCGCGTTGCGCCGCACGTAGTGGCGCGCCATCGGGTAGACGCCGATCACCTTTGTTGCCAGCTTGAGTCCGAGCAGCGCCACGAGCCAGCTCCAGTTGGCGACCACCGCGCTGACGGAAACATTCAGGCCCGACTTCAAAAAGAAGAAGGGCGTCAGCAGCGCGAAGGCGACCACCCGCAGCCGGCGCTGCTGCGCGCGATGCTCGGCCAGCGTATGCGCCATGGTCAGTCCGAAGAGAAAAGCCGGCAGGACGGCATGGCACTGTCCGATGTCGGCGAAGAGCATCAGCACGAAGAGACTGGCGAAGATCAGCTTGATCTCGGGCTCGATCACCCGGTCGCCGTAGCGGCGAAAGAAGCGCGGGGCGAGACGCGGGACGCCGAAGATAATCCCGACCGACACCGCGACGAAGAGGATGATCGCCGGCGTCGGCGTGACGAACAGCAGGCTGAGCGCGAGCGCTGTGCCGAAGTCGGTGACAAAGCACGCCGCCATGATCAGCTTGCCGATCGTCGTTTCGGTCAGGCCGGTTTCGACGAGGACCGCGTAGACCACGGCCAGGGACGTGGTGGACAGCGCGACACCGGTGATCTCCGCGGCCCGGAGCGTCCAGCCGAGCACGAAGAACGCGAACGGGATCGTGACTGCAAACGGCAAGAGGAACGAGAGCCCGCCGATCAGCATGCTCGGCTTGAATTCATCACGCAGCAGCGCCGGGTCGACTTCGGCGCCTGCCAGGAAGGTCAGGACAATGCTGGCGAAGGAGGCCAGAAAATCCATCCACGGTGTCGTCGTGAGGCCGAAGAGGTTGCCGCCGAGGACGCCCAGCATGATCTCAATCAGGGCAACCGAGATGCCCAGCTCGACCGAGAGCATGCTTGCAACCATAATCAGCGCAGCCGCCAGCGTCGCAATCGTGAGCGAGCTCATCCGTCACCTCCACACGCGGCCGGCGCCTCTGCCACGGCCTGCCAGCCGTCACGCATATCCATCGATCCCAGCTCATCTGCTGATCGGCGCCTCAGCTCTCTGCCCGTCAGACACGGACGCCGTACTCGTCCCGGCCGCGGCGCTGCCCCGCGAGCGCGTACAAGGCGCGTCGCCAGACATCCCGCTCGCGGGCGTCGAGGCCCTCGGACTGGAAACGGTAGTCATGCTTGCGGATGAACTCTGCGAGCTCATGCTCGAGCTCACGCCAGGCGGCCACCTGCCGGGCAAGCAGGCGATCGACCGCGGTCTCCGATGTTCGGGTTCGCAGCGCAAGCAGCAGATGGGGCAGACAGAGACCGGCCGAGCGCTCATACGCGGCGCTCACGTCCTCACGCTCGAGACTGGCCGCGAGTGTCCCGGCGTAGACGCGAGCCAGACCATTGAAGCGCTCGCAGGCGGGACAGGCGGCGGTCGCGCCCAGGGCACGCACGAGCGCGTGTCGATCTGACCCGTTCCCAAGCACGGAGCGCAGCGCGGCGAGGGTGCCGCCCGGCTCAGCCTCGACACGCTCGGGCAGACGCGAGAGGATCGTGTCGAGCAGGTCTTGGCTGATGATCGCGCTGCCAAAGGGGGCGTTTTGCGTCGCCGCGAGCGACTCCACGTGATTCGGGCAAAAGCCCCGCGACGCACGCAGCACATCGCGGATGCCCGGATCGTTGACCTGCTCATAGAGCAGCGCCGTAAAGTAGCGGTGCTCGACACGTGCGAGCAGCCGGCAGATACAACAGCCGGGCTGTGCGAAGGCAGACTGGAGATCGGCGGCGCTCTGCGTCTCCTGCATCAGACTACGCTCCGGCTCGTGTGGAGCGGCAGGCCGCACCTGGATCTGCGCCGGCCGGCCGGATCTTCATGCCTCATCGACGACCTCCTGTTCCCGAGAACGATTTCGACGGCTTCCGGCCGGCGGCTCCCCGCCTGTGAGCCAGCGCTGCAGGCGTTCCAGTAGCGAACCTGGCCGACACGAGCGTGCTGTATCCTCCGCGTGCTCGGACCGCGCACGTCGCGCTGCCTGCGCACGTTCCAGCCGCGCTATAGACTCGCGCGTCGCCCACGCCCAATCGCGCCAGCGCTCGTGAGCGTCGCGGAGTGCGTCGACTTCCCGCTCCAGCCGGCGACCTTCGCGGGTCAACCGGGCAAGTCGCGTCTCCATGACCACGGTCTTGCCTCGGACGTCTACAAAGTGATTGAGTGTCTTGAGCGACCGCTCACTGCTGGTGCTGTCGCCGGACGTGGCTACGCGGGCATCGCCGACGATACGGTCGAGTACCGTCTCCGGCAGCTGGCCCGTTGCATGCGCCGCTTGTGCTTCAAGCGTCAGCAGCCCTGCTTCGATCACTGGCCCGCCGTGCTCGAGCGTTAGCAGGTCGCCACCTGCCGGATCGAGCTCCGCAACGTCGTGGGTAAAGCTGCCGATTATCTCGAGGTCGTGCCGCCATGCACCACCCGGTTGCGTCTGAAACGCTCGCGCTTCGGGCGCGACCTCCCGGTCGGTTGGCGCGGTGCGGCGCTCGCCGAGATCCGGAGCGGCGTCGAAGCCGATGGCCAGGAGCGATGCGGCAAACGCCAGGCCGTAGATGCGCCAGATGGAGAGTTGATGCACGGCGGCCAGGAGTGGGACCGCGCCGATCACCGCCGCCCGCGCCAGATCGGCGCCGATCATCAGGCGCCGGCGGTCAACGCGGTCGGCCCAGGCACCGATAGGGAGCCCGAACAGGAGATACGGGAGGCTATACGCCACGACCGACAGCGCCAGGTTGACCGCCGAGCCCGTGAGTCTAAAGACCAGCAGCGGCAGCGCGAAGAGTGTGAAGGAGGTGCCAAGATTCGAGATCGTCTGCCCGATCCAGAATTTCCAGAAGTCGCTGCTCAGCGAGCCGGCGCCGACCGGCGGACGCTCGGGACAGGACCGATCAACAGCTGGCTCGTTCATGGCGACTCCCACGCGGCGACGCCGCAACGAGCATGGTGTGAGCGACCGCTGCCAGCACCGTAGGGCCGGCCGGTCTGCCGCGCATACAGCGGACTCCAACAAACGACATCATGTCGGGAGCTCCGCTCGCATGGACGCGCCACGGCTGCTGAGCTCGTCCGGCGGTTGGCAGAGCGTCACCATCACGAAGACGACCTGGATCAGCTGCTCCAGCGCAGCGTCCAGAGGAGTGACGGCCGCCGGATCGACGGCGCCGTAGCGGCTCAGCTTCGTCGGACGGACATCTTCGAGATTGGCCCAGCTCGTCGCCAGTGCACCGGCCAGATGCTGCCGAACCGACTCCTCGGTGACCGGCAGCCGGTAGGCATCCGCGATGTCGACGAGCAGCGTCTGCGCCGTGGCCCGTAGGCTGTGCAGCTGTGCCCGATGATCGTCGTCCAGGTCGAGCGCCATCTGCCACATGCGTCCCGACTCGGGGTGGTCGAGCAGCCGGTCGGCCAAGGCCAGGGTCTTCTCGAGTCGTTCCAGCGTGACCGCTACTGATCGCTCCTGGGCCTCGTTCAATCCCATGCCAGATCTCCTGGAGTACGTGCAAGCACCGGCGTTGCCCGGTCTCCCGCGGGCCGCCGATACGCCAGCTACGTCGCCTCGCTCAATGCGTGCAGGACGCCGGCACGGCCGATCAGCCCCACCAGCCGGCTGTAGTCGTCGAGGACGGGCAAACGCTTGACCCGGTGCTCCAGCATCAGCCGCATCGCGTCCGCGGGTGTCGCCTTGGCAGCGATCGTGATCACCGGCGTGGTCATCACATCGGCGGCCGCCCGTCCCGAGACCAGGAGGTAGCGCTCATGCTCACGTTTCCCACCCCGTAGATGGTCGAACATGCGCCGCATGACGCTCGGACGCTCTTCGGCGGTGGAGCGGCGCACCACGTCGCCGTCGGTGATGATGCCGGCGACACGGCCTTCGGCGTCGACCACCACCACGCGGCGCTGCTCGACCTCGGCCAGCGCCTCGACCACGGCCGCCAGCGGCGTATTCGGCCGGACGGTCGGCACTTCGGTCTGCATCACGTCGCTGACGCGCTGGACGCGTCCACCCGGCGCCCGCTTCGGTGCGGCGTGCGGCACCACGTGCGCCGCCGTCTGCAGGATGTCGGCGCGACTGACGATCCCGGCGAGCTGGCCGTGGCGGTCGAGCACCGGCAGACGCTTGAAGCCGCGCTCGGCCATTACGTCGACCGCCGCGGCGATGGTCAGCTCCTCCGGCACGGTGATCACCTCGCCCGTCATCACGTCGCGCGCCCGCCGATCGGATGCCGGCAGCGCCTCGACGACCTCGTGTGGATGGAGCGCCTCGCGGATGCTCAATGGCAGGGCCATGTCGCCGCGGCGCAGCAGATCACCGTCGGAGATGATGCCGACGACGCGGCGCTGACCGTCGAGGACCGGGATCGTACGCACACCACTCTGGAGAAACAGCTCGGCAACCTCCGCCAGCGGCGTATCGGGCTGCACCGTCAGCACATCCCGCGTCATAACATGGCGCACGCGGAGGTCGTGTGGGAAGTGATCCAGCAGCGGCTGCGGACGCGGTCCGACGGTCACGGGAAAGGAGACGATCAGCCCGTTGCCGGACATGGCCTCGAGCTGTGACCGCATGCGCTCGACGCGGTCGGCGCGGTCGATCCAGATCACGACCATGGGCAGATCGGCGCCGATATCCACGAGCGTAGCCTGGTGAATGCGATGGTGCGAGCCGAAGCCGGCGATGCCCCGCACCACGGTCGCCCCGGCAGCGCCCTGCCGCTGCAGGAAGCGGAGGATCGCGAGATAGGCCGGGGCTCCGCGCCACTGGGTGCTCTCCAGCACGAAGACCTGGACTTGCAGCATCTCCGGCAAAGCATTCGCGTTCATATGACACCCCTTTCGGTGGCTGACCCTACATGCTCACACCATGGACGTCCCGACGAGCACGCCGGCGAAGGCCGCGAGCCCTCCCAGCAGCGGCTCGCCGAGCAGATTGAAGAGCGCTCGACTGGACTGCCGCTCGCGCCAGAGCTGGATCGTCTCGAAGCCGAACGAGGAGAAGGTAGTGTAGGCACCGCAGAAGCCGGTGCCAAAGAGCAGGTTCAACTGCGTGCCAAAGCCGATCGCCTGCCGCGCCAGCACCGTGGCGAGCAGGCCCAGCATGAAGCTCCCCGTCAGGTTGATCACAAACGTGCCAAGTGGGAAGGTACGTTGCGTGCGCGTCTGAACGATGCGGGCCAGATGGAAGCGGCTCAGCCCGCCCAGGATCCCGCCGATTGCCAGCCAGACAAAGGTCATCCCGCTCTCCGATGCAGCCGCTCAAGCTGGCGGTGGACGGCGTGCGCCAGCCCGATGCCGAACAGCACCGCCAGCAGCCCGCCCAGGAGCGACAGCGTTTGATATGCCAGGGCCAGCCCGATCTTGCCCGCCTGGATCAGCTGGACGGTCTCGACGCTGAAGGTCGAGAATGTGGTGAAGCCACCACACAGGCCCACCGCGAGGAACAACTGCGTCGGGCGGCCGATCGCGCCGAGGTCCAGAAACAAGGTCTGCACAACCCCGATCACCAAGCAGCCGGCGAGGTTGATCAAGAGCGTGCCGACCGGAATGGGTGCCGGCAGGTAGTGCTTGGTCAGGCTGCTCACCTCGTAGCGGCCAAAGACGCCGAGGATCGCCCCTGAGCCGACCATCACCTCTGCCCGCCGTGACAGGCGCGCCAGGTGATGCCAGGGCGTCAGCCGCCGGCGCTCGCCGATGTCGACGGCCGTCGCCTCGTCGCGTACATTGGGCCGGGCCTGTGCAAGCTCTCGTCGCTCCATGCGCCTCCCCTCATCGCGTGTCTTGGTCTTGAACAACAAAAGGCCTCTACAAGGGCCGTTGCCGGCCGGCTTGTAGAGGCTATCATCCAGCACTGCTGGCAGTTTGCGCGAGCCTCATCGCGCCTGCTGCGTCGCATTATACCATCGCGAGACGCGTGAGCCCTTCGCAGCCGTCGATGGGCCGGCGCGGCCGGGGCTCGCGCCATAGCCAAACGGGTACATCGCAAGTGGTATGGGCTAAGCGGCGCGTTCCTCCACGGTGCTTGGCGTGCGCAGGACAGCACCTTCGGCCGCGGACGAGACCAGCGCCGCGTAGCGCGCAAAGACGCCGGAAGTGTAGCGCGGCGCGGGCGGCCGCCACGTCGCCAGCCGGGCCGCGATCTCGGACGGATCGAGCAGTAGGTTGAGCTGGCGCGCTTCGAGGTCGATCGCGATCTCGTCGCCGTCGCGTACCGCGGCCAGCGGGCCGCCGCGCGCGGCCTCCGGCGCGACGTGCCCGATCATCACCCCGCGCGTCGCACCGCTGAAGCGCCCGTCGGTCACCAGCGCGACCTGCTCGCCGAGCCCTTCGCCGACGATCGCCGCGGTCACACCCAGCATCTCGCGCATCCCCGGACCACCCCGCGGCCCCTCATAGCGGATGATCATCACGTCGCCGGGGTGGATCTGCTGCGTCGTGACCGCCGCCATCGCTGCTTCTTCCGCGTCAAAGACCCGTGCCGGACCGCGATGCACCGGCCGCTCATAGCCGGCCACTTTGACCACTGCTCCGTCAGGCGCCAGGCTGCCGCGGAGGATCACCAGGCCTCCGGTTGGCTTGAGTGGCGCGTCAAGCGGCCGGATCACGTCCTGGCCCGGTGTTTCAACCGCGGTTGCCGCTTCCTCCGCCAGGGAGCGACCGCTCAGCGTCAGGCTCCTCCCATCCACCAGGTTCGCGTCGACGAGACGCTTGGCGATCACGGGGATCCCGCCGGCGCGATCGACCTCGACCGCCGAGTAACGGCCGCTGGGCATCAGCTCGACCAGGAGCGGCGTGCGGGCACTGATCCGATCGAAATCCTCGAGACTGAGAGGAATGTCCGCCTCGTGGGCCAGTGCCAGCAGATGCAGCACGGCATTGGTTGAGCCGCCGGTCGTCGCAACGCTGGCGATCGCGTTCTCAAAGGCACGGCGCGTCAGCAGATCGCGCGGCTTGAGATCGCGCCGCAGCACATCCATGATCATCTGGCCGCAATGGACGGCCACGTCGTCCTTGCGGGCGTCCGCCGCCGGCACCGCGGCGGTGCCCATCGGCGAGAGGCCCAGGAACTCCAGCACCGTGGCCATCGTGTTGGCCGTGTACTGCCCGCCACACGCGCCCGGTCCGGGGCAGGCTGCGTTCTCGATCTCACGCAGGTCGTCGTCGCTGATCCGACCGGCTGCCGCGGCACCGATGGCCTCATAGACGTGCTGAATCGTGATGTCGCGGCCACGCCAGCGCCCGGGCATGATCGAGCCGCCGTACAGCATCAAGCTGGGAATGTTCAGGCGGGTCAGGCCCATCGCGGCGCCGGGAATCGTTTTGTCGCAACCTACCAGGGCGACCATCGCGTCGAACATGTAGCCGCGGCCCATGAGCTCGATCGAGTCCGCGATCAGCTCGCGGCTGATGAGCGAGGCCTTCATACCCTCGGTGCCCATCGTGATACCGTCGCTGATCGCAACCGTGTTGAACTCCATCGGCGTGCCCCCGGCCGCTCGCACGCCTTCCTTGACCTTTGCCGCCAGCGCGCGCAGGTGGATGTTGCAGGGCATCGTCTCGACCCAGGTGTTGGCGATGCCGACGATCGGCTTCTGCAGGTCCTCGTCGGTGAAACCGATCGCCTTGAACATCGCACGCGCGCCCGCACGGGTCGGTCCATCCGTGATCACGCGGCTGTGCCGTCGAAGATCGTTAGACATCATGCCTCCCTCCGCCATAGCAGTTCAGCTTGAACCACATCACATCTGTCAGGAGTGTACACCACTGCTTTCAATGGGATTGGCGGGACGATGGGCCATGCCCGGTGCAATACGGCGAGGCAGCGTACGGGGAGGCCGCCCATGCGTTCCTCGCGCTCCCATATGCCAAAGCACGAGGCCGGTGAGCGGAGTGCTGCCCAGGCGCAATCAGAGCCGGCGGCAGCGGCCGGCGCAGTTCTTGCCGAATCACGCCGTCATACTTGTCGGTTAAGGTCGCGTAGAGTTGGGTACTCAGCGACGTCCCCACGACGTTATCGAGCTCCTCCCTCCCGGAATCCGTCCTATAGTCGTAGCATTCGAGCTCTTCGCCGCCGCTCAAGATATCGCTTGTCCCAGGCTTCCAATAGCTGTACAGGCCAAGCGTAGCCGACGGGGTGCGGTAGGTCGTCGTCGCGCCGTTGGCACGTGTGACCTGCCGCAGTCGTTACGCAGCCGCGCAGGTCATGCTCCCAGCTGGTCGCCTGGTTCGCCTCGCTGACCGCGGTGAGGCGGCAAGCCCCATCGCAGCTATAGCTTTTGGTTAGATCCGGCAGCCATACATCGGCGAGAGTCGAAATGGGGAAAACTACTCGACGGGGAGTCCTCTCCCGCGGATTGGCCTTCCTACGACCGCCATAGCCAATTCATCCCTCTGAGACGCGATCCGGGGAGGTTGCGGCGGTATGCTACAATAGCGCGTAACGTCGGCCGGGCGCCTTCCCGGCGATGTGCGGCGGGAACGTGTGACCGGCGGAAGCGCGGGATCTCCCGCATCGAGGCCTGGTCGGCATTCCAGAGATGGCGCCGAGGCGCCCGTCGCGAGTGGCAGACACCTAAGGAGAGAGCATGGCCGACAGCGACAGCATTTTGCAGCTTGGCATTGAAGCGGCACGGGCCGGCGACAAGGCCGAAGCACGCGAACTGTTCCGCCTGGTGACGCGTGAGGATTCCAACAACGCCCAGGGCTGGCTCTGGCTCGCGGGAGTAGCGGAAGATCGTGAGGAAAAGCGCGCGGCACTCGAGCGTGTCGTGGAGATCGATCCAAGCAATGATCTCGCACGCAAAGGCTTGGCTGCTCTATCCGGCGCACGTGCCGGGGCAGCCGACCAGGCCCCGCGAACATCTGCCCCGGCCGCCGAGGCTCCCCCAGCCGCTCCCCTACCGGTCGACACGGCGCCGACTCCGCATCGCGGCGGCGCACGCCGCTACGAGACCCCCAAGCCCGCGGCTGCGCCGGCCGGCGCGGCAGCCGCGATCGAGGGCAGTGGGGTAACGCCTGCTCCCACTGCCGACGACTACGATCTGGAGGACTACCGGCAGACGCCGCAGCCGGTTGCCTCGGACCTCGACGAGCCTGGAACGACGGTCGTGGTCGAGGACGAAGAGCCACGACGCGGGGGCCTGGCCTGGCTTCCGGTCTTGATCGCCGTCATCCTGATCCTGCTTGCCGGATTCTTTCTTTTCAGACAGTTTAGAAACCGATCTCAGAACACCGCCGGGGGAATAGGCACGGCCGCGACTACGACCTCCGGCGCGGGGCTTGGCGCACTGGGCGCAGAAACCGCGACCGGCACCCAAATAGCCGGTGGACCGGCAGCTACGGTGAGTGCCGCGGTAGTAGCCAGCGCGGTTCCGCTTACCGAGGTCGCCGGAGGGGCAGGACAAACAACTGCCGCGCCGGTAGGTGGCGCGCAGACGACGGCGCAGCCTGCGCCGAATCAGACGGCTGCTCCAGCCAGCGCACAGACGGCCCAGCCCGCACCTAACCAAACCGCCGCCCCGGCCGGCGTGGAGACGGCGCCTGCGCCGCCTCCCAACCAGACCGCCGCCCCGGCCGGGGATCAGACGACCGTGGTCGTCGTCGCGCCGAATGCGACGGTCGTACCTCCGCAGCCCGCGACGGCGCAGCCGGCACCTCCTCCACCGGCCGCAACCACCCCGCCTGTGCCGGCGGCACCGGTCGACGTAGCAGCGGCGAACCCGGCGGCAGTTGCGCCCGGCACCGTGGTCCAAGCGGGACCCTGGGGCTTTACCTTTACCGGCCAGAAGAATATCGCAACCGGGGCCTATGGCGGCGGGGCGCCGACACGGGGACAATACCAGATCGCGCTGCTCCAGGTCGCGAACAACAGTGGCCAGCCTGCGCAGATTCCGGATGGCTTCTTCGTCCTCAAAGACGCTCAGGGACGGGTCTACGACTTCAACCGCGCTGCTTCGGTCGACTATCTCAACCGTTTCGGCGGCCCGGGAGTAGCTGCCGACGTCGGAGCCGACGCGACCTTCCCCAGCAACAACGCGCTTACGTCCGTGCCGCTGCTCTTCGACGTCCCGCCGGACGCGAAGAATCTGGTGCTCTTCAGCCGGAACAATCCCAATCAGGGCTTCCTGATTCGCTGATCGCATCTCCAGCGCGGGGCCGAATCGTAGAGACGTTATATATAACGTCTCTGCGACCGGTTAACTGTTTACATGCTATTTTTACAGGCCTCGCGGGATAGTAAGCACGCTGTCACGATGCGAAGGGCAGGTGCGTGAACGACCGTGTTATAATAGATGCCTGGAGACGCATCTGGCTCACCCAGGGGAAGGTCAAGGGCAGATGGCGGCACAATCGATGACTGAGCGACGTTGGGATCAGCTGGAGCGGCGCGGCATCACGCGGCGGTACGTCAAGGGCGGCATTATCTACGCCCCGGACGAGGCTGCCACGGAGCTGTACGTCATCAAAGAGGGCCGCGTCGCGCTCAACCTGTTGTCGAGCGAAGGCCGCACGCTGACGGTGCGCGTGGTCAGGGCCGGCGAGATCTTCGGGCACGCGGCATTGCTCTCCGACGGTGCCTTCGATACCTTTGCGCAGGCACTGCGTCCCACCACGGTAGCCGTCGTCCGCCGCGATGTGCTCGACGAGCTGATGGCCGAGCGACCCGCACTGGCTCTGGCGCTGATGGACGATCTGGGGCATCATTCGCAGGCCCTGTCGCGCCGGCTCGAGAACGTCGCCTTCAAGTCCGTGCCCGGGCGCCTGGCGTCTTTACTCCTCGAGCTTGCGCAGCCGAGTGGACGCGAGCCCAGCGTGACCGGGCGGTGGACGCACCAAGAGCTGGCCGACATGATCAATGCCTACCGCGAGACGGTTACCAAAGTGCTGAATCAGTTTCGCGTCGCCAAGCTGATCGAGATGGATCGCCAGGGCGTCACTCTGTTGAACGTGGCGGGACTGCAGGAGATGGCGCGGCACTGACGCCATGGCGCCCGTTTCTCGATCTTCGGGGTCCGCAGTGGTGCTGCGGACCCTCGCCAATTAACCGGGGCCTATGAACGCCGATGCCCGCGGGCCGATGTGGGTAAAACGATATATGGCAAGCTATCGGGTGTATGTCTGTCACGGCGCCTCCTGCAAGCGAATGGGAGCGCAGAAGGTTTGGCAAGCCCTGCAGCACGAGGTGAGCGCACAAGCAGCGGTCGAGGCAGAGCTCATCGTCGGCGGCTGCCAGGGCCGCTGCGACTACGGCCCGAACCTGACGATCCATCCTGGTGCGACCAAATATAGCGCAACCGCGGCAGAGGACGCTGCTACAATCGTGCGCGAGCATCTGATCGACGGCAAGGTCGTCGACGACCTCGTCTTCACAGGATGGTGAGCATGCCGGGCGCGGACGGGCGAGAACCGCAGGGCATGGCCTGCACTAATGAAGATCAGGCCGAGGAGGTCTCCCCGCGGCACAGGATCGAACGCCTGCGTGAGGACATTCGCAAGCTCGTGCTGATGAAGGAGACGGGGCCGAAGAGTGCCACGTGGCATCGTGCCCGCGTCCGGACGATCTGGCGGCTTCAACGCCAGCTTGACGCGCTCGACCCGCCGCGCCCCAACTTGCTAGAGAAGCAAGGCTAGCCGCCGGCCGGGTCCCCTCGACTCTGCAACCTTCGCGGTTCGCCCTTCGTCTACTCCTCAGTACCGCAGCGAAAGGAACGAGCCGATGAACCAGCCGCAGCATATCGAGCGCCTCGAGCACGATGAGGTGTCGTCGGCCGGGTGGGAGACGCGACGGTTTCAACTAGCCGACCAGACCATGCCAATCCAGGGCGGCCTGCCGCGGCCGGCGCCACTTGCCGCGTCACGCAACCGGAATAACGTCGCCGGAATGGTCTTGATCGCGGCCGGCGTCCTTTTCTGGCTCACACGCGCCGTCGGAAACCAGGGGGCAGTCACGGCGGGCACGATCCTGCTCACGGGTGCCAGCTCTTTTCTGTTTTTCGCGTTCTGGCGCCGACTCTACCTCCTGCTCATCCCCGGCTGTATTCTCGCCGGCCTGAGCATCGGCGTGCCCCTCGCCGCTCTCACTCACGGGATCTCGGTTTTGTGGGGGCTGTCGCTCGGCTTCACGGCGATCTACATCCTCGGCCGGGAGCTCTTCAACGTCCGGGTTCCGTGGGCAGTCTTCCCCGCGGCGCCACTCTTCGGCGTCGGCATCATCATCGCCATCACGAGCCTGCCGACGTTTCTGGCGGCCGGCCTCATGTGGCTGCCGCTGCTGCTGATCGGCGCCGGTCTCTACCTGGGTTGGGGATGGCAGCGGCCTTGATGCAAAGAGTTCCTTTGGAAGAGCGGCGGGACTACGTCCCGCCGCTCTTGCCTACGACTTGTCGCTTCGAGCTCGCGAGCCATCACGTTGGCGGGCGCGCATGCCCCTCGCGCACTACTCGATCGCAGAGGCATACGATGCGCTCGGCCCGCGCAGCATAACTCCACGGCTCGGACTGAAGGCGCGCCTGCCGGCCCATCTCCGCGCGCCGGTCGTCGTCCGCGGCCAGTTCGCGGAGAGCGTCACGGAGATCGGCGACGTCGCCCCGCCGGACGAAGCGAGCCGCGCGCTCGTCGACGACCTCACGGATAGCCGGGAGGTCGACGGCGATAATTGGACGCCCCATCGCCATGTATTCGAAGAGCTTGAGCGGCGAGGCCGTCACATCCGTAATCGCATCGGGGATCGCCAGGATGTCGGCGGCTGCCAGAAAGTCCGCTACCACAGCCTGGGGGCGAGCTCCCGTAAGGTGGGCCACACCTGCCAGCCCGAGCGCATCGACCTGCGCCTGCAGCGCGGCAACCTCCTTGGGGCGGCCGCCGATCAGTAACAGGCGTGCATCGTCGAGACTGGCGGCCGCGAATGCCGATACTAGACGGTCGAGGCCGCGGTGAGCGAAGGACATTCCGGCGTAGACTATCACCAGCACATGGGGGTCGATCTGAAGCCGCCGACGTGCCTCGTCACGCTGACATGGCTGATAAATCTGAGCGTCGAACGCGTCGGGTATGATAGCACTCGCCGGGGGCTCCCAGCCGACAAGGGCAAGCTCGCGTAGAAAGTGGCCGGTCAGGGAGGCGACGGCAGCGCTGCGGGTCAGAGTCAGCCGGTCGAGCAGATAGAGTAGTCCGCGCGCCCATGGCTCCTTTGCGCGCGAGGGATTGCGAGTCTCCAAGTCGTGCGCCTCGTAGACCACGGAGATGCCGAGCAGACGGCCTAGCAGCGCGGCGAACCACGCCGCGCAGACGACTTGGCGCACGTAGACGACATCGTAGCGCCGGCCGTGCAGCTGTTCTGCTAGAAGGTACCCGGCGCACATCCAGGCAAAGATCGAGTGCTCCAGATAGTAGAGGAGGGTCGTCCGGTACAGGCGCGAGAGCTTGCCGATGGCGGGCCGCGGCAGGTGGACTGCGCCGACCTCGCCGAAGCGGGACGGTTCGGCGAGCCACCGCGGAACCATCGCCAGCGTTCCCGGCCGCAGGCGCCGCAGCTCGCGCAGCGTTGTCCACGTCTGGATCGCATTGGCCGACTGGAGCGTGAGGCTGGTCGGATAGGCGATATAACAGATGCGTGCTTCAGCGCGCGTGGTCATGGGCAACTCCGGTTGTGCTTCTGCTCGCACGTGCCTCTGTATATACCTTTTCAACATGTGCAACCAGCCTCTGCGCATCGAAGCTTTCTTCCAGCGTCCGGTTTCCGCCGTCAACCAATCTGCGCCGCAAATCCGCATCCCCGAGCAGACGGAGGATACCGGAGGAGAGCGCTGCGGGGTCGTCGTACGGCACCAGCCAGCCGTTCTCACCGTGCCGGATGATCTCGTCGACCACCGGTATATCGCTGGTAATCACCGGACAGCCGGCAGCCATTGCCTCCAGCAGCGTCAGGCCAAAGCCTTCGTAGCGCGTGGGGGTTACATACAGACTGGCCGCCCGGAACAGGTTAACCAGACACGCGTCGTCGACGCGTCCCAAAAACTCGACCTGCGCGCCGACTCCCAGATCGGCGGCCATCTGCTCCATCGCGTCGCGGTCGACCGGATTGAGCCCAGAGACGACCTGAAGCCGCACGGTTGGATAGTTCTCCAGGACTCGCGGAAGCGCCCGCACGACAAGGTCATAGCCTTTGCGCGGCGTAAGCTGTCCGATGAAGAGCAGTGTTGGCCCGCCCTCGGCCCCAGCGCCCGGCCCCTGCCATGGAGTGGCACGGATCGCCGCCGCATCGATCCAGAGCGGGACCACCTCCATGGGCTGTCGCAGATCCATCGTACGGAGAATACGAGCTTCGTGCTTGGAGCAGGGCAGCAGCCAATCGGCGGCGCGCAGCGGCCAGTGGAGCCAGAAATTGCGCAGGTGATCGCGCAAGTGCCCATCGCGGGCCGTGCGGCGAGCGGCTTCGCGGGCGCTCCAGACGATCCGCTCATAGTGCGGCCGCTCATCGTAGGGCCGCTCCCGGTCGTCGATCAGGTAGCGATCGTGAAACGGCCCCAACCAGGTAAAGACTGTCGCCACGTTCTGCCGCCGAGCCCAGCGTGTCGCGCCATAGGCGAGCACGTTGCGCGGGTGCATCAGGTGCATGACGTCGACCGGGCCAACCTGATCGAGCGCGCGGTAGAGCGCCCCGTTGGGCGTGTGCCGGATCGGCACACGCCGGATCGTAATGCCGTCGACCAGCTCCTCGGTCGCCGCGAGCGCGGGCTGCCGCGGATCGTGGTAGGCAATGTTGGCGACGCAGTGGCCGCGCTCCACCAGCGCCCGGCCGAGGACCCGCTCCGGCCAGTTCCGGAACGTCGCCGTAACTCCGCCCATGCCGACGATGACGATTCGCATCTCAGGCTGCGCCGCGCAGCACCCTCCGGTAGACCTCCTCGACCCGATCGGCGACCGCCTCCCAGGTGAACAGCCGCAGAACCCGCTCGCGCCCGGCCTCGGCCATGCGCCGGGCCTCCGCGGGATTGAAGAAGAGACGCTCGACCGCCCGGGCGAGGGCCGGAGGGTCCTGCTTTGGAACGATCAGGCCGGTCTGCTCGTGAAGCACGACCTCGCGGAAACCGGCCCAATCCGAGGCGATCACCGGCCGCGCGCAGCCGAGTGCCTCGCACAAAATCATGCCGAAGGTTTCGCTCGCAAAGCTGGTCGCCGCGACCGCGTCGGCGATCGCAAAGTAGCGTGGTATATCGCGATGGGGAATCGTGCCCAGGAACGTGACGCGATCCTGAAGGCCGAGCCGTGCGACAAGCCGGTCGAGCTCCTGCCGGTAGGTGCCCTCCCCGCCGATCAGCAGCCGTGGCCGCAGCGCCGGGTCGATCAATGGGAGCGCTTCGATCGCATACTGCACACCCTTCCACGGCTGGAGCCTCCCGGCCATCAGGATCGCATGCTCTCCCGGCGCGACCAGGGCCGACCGCAGCGCGGGATCGGCCGGGCGCGGTGCGAAATGGTGCGGATCGAAACCGTTGTAGACAATCTCGGGACGGCCGCCATAGTGCTGGGAAACCGTCCCGGCGTTGTAGCTCGAGCACGACAGCATGCCGTCGATCCCGCGCACCAGCAGCCGATCGAAGGGGTAGAAGTCCTCGCCATGGCCATGATAGAGAACTCGGGCGCCGATCGTTTTAGCGAGCGGCGCGACGACAAAATCGTAGGGCTTGTGAAGGTGCACGATCTCCGGCCGGGAGGCGAGCAGCGCCGGCAGGGCTGCCGGCAGCATGCTGAGGCGCTCGAGGAGCTTTGTCAGCTCGAAGTGGCGGCGCAACGGCCGGATCGATCGCCAGGCCATGCGGTCGACGAAGGGGAAGCGCAGCACCCGCACGCCCCGGGCGACCCGCTCGACGCGCCCCGCGCCGCCGATGATCGTAACGTCATGCCCGCGGCGCGCCTGCTCCTGGCTGAGCTCCCATACGAAGGTTTCTACGCCGCCTTCTTTCGTCGTCGTCGTCAGATTGTAGTGGACGATGCGCAACGTCCTTCTCACGATCAGTGCTGGTAGGTCGCGAGCTGCAGATACCAGAGCGCGGCCCCACGGACGACAACCACTCCGAGCAGCGTATAGGCGAGCGCGCGCCCGGCACGCCCCCAACGATCGAGCGCGGTGAGGGCGATCCCACCGCCTAAGGCCAGCGCCGGGAAGAAAAATGCTTGCCAGCGCAGTGCTTGCTGGGTCCAGAGCAGCGGCGCAAGTGACAGCAGCGTGCCGGCCCACCATGCGAGCAGGAGCAGGCCGAGCCCGTAGGCGCGGGGCCAGATCAGAACCAGCCCGGCGAGCCCCAGCCCGGCTGCGAGGGGGCCAATTGCCCCCCGAGGTGCCAGCGACGACCAGAGCTCGTCACGCAGCCGGCCGAGTCCGAGCGGCACGTAGCCCACACCCGTGCGCTCCCGCAGCAGCGCGGCGAACGCGGAGTAGTAGCCTAGGCCCGCGAGAAGCAGGGCCGCCCCCACAATCGTGCCGAGCTTCGCCCACGGCCCCCCGACCAACACGAGCAGCAGGCCGTAGACCGCAAAGAAGAGCAGCAGCGACAGGAACACCCCGAAGTGGCCCAGGAGCGCGACCTCGAGCGCTGCGATCAGAACCCAGGCCGGGAGCAGCCCGTGCTGCCACCGTAGAAGGAGCACAAAGAGCGGCGCGACAAGCGCCTGGCCCCAGACGTTCGCCATTTCACCTCTCGAGAGCGACGCGAGCAGGGGCATGGCAAACAGATAGAGGCCGCCGGCAAAGAGCGCTGCCCGGCGCGAGCCGCCCGCGGCGCGGATCATCAGCCAGAGCCACACGACGACGAGGCTATCGGCGAGGGTATTGCCGATGTTGACCACGGCCCGCGACCCTGCCAGCAGCCGGCCCGGCAACAGCATCACATACTGGGCCGGCGGGTAGGGTGCTTGACCCCCGCCGGCCCGCGCCGGTAACCCCTCGGTGAAGATCACCTCGCCCGTGGCCAGATTTTCGAGGTTATGCATATGGAGCCCGAGATCGGAGGTGTATGCCTGCGGATGCAGCAGACCGCCGAGGCGGATGATCCACGCCAGTATAGCCACGGCTGTAACAGCGCGTATTTCCTCCCGTCTTGCAGCGATGCCGAGCCGATTGGCAGCGGTGATGAGCAGCGGCTGCAAGACAACGGTTCCGGCGTAGGCTCCTACGAGGAGACCGGCGAGGCGCAGGGCAAACGTGGTCAGGCCAAGCCGCTCCCAGCCCAGCAGCCCGGCGAAGATCAGGCTTGCCGCGAACCCGCCCGCGGTTGCTCCCAACTGCCGGCCGCCCCAGCGCCGTAGGAGGACGTAGATCGCCGCGGTCGCGCCCGCCAGCAGAGCGAGCGGCTGGGGAGCAGGCCGGGCCGAAGCTACCGGCGCGAAGACAAAGCCGTCGGCCGCGAAGGCGAGGCGCCGCGGATCGTTCGGCGGCACGAAGGTAGGTGTGCGGAAGATAATGTCGAGGCTCGAGCTCTCCGCGGGCAGGAGCAGGCGGTAGACCCGCGTGCCCGGGACGAGCGGCACCGTGGTGAGGGGTGTCGTGTCGATCGACCATCCACTGGGCACCGGCTCCCCACGGGGCTGCCCGGTCGCGACGCGCAGTGTGCCAACGCGCGGCGCGCGCCCGACGCCCGGAAAGGAGATCTCGGCATCGCCGAACGCCCAGCGAAAGGCTTTCGTCGGGTGCTCGTGCGAGTCGTACTCTTCGCCCGGATTGAAGCCGTGTACAAGGTAAGGATGGTCGTAGATCAGGCCGCCCGGCGAGCCGCCGATGTCGAGCGCATAGGCGTACGGGACGCGGTAGGCCAGACTGCCTGCCACGAGCATGACAAGCAAGACGAGCCAGAAGCCGGGCTCGTGCAGGACGCGGCCGAGCAGCGACGTC
>JBBSGA010000015.1:0-34628 GCA_038254585.1 Chloroflexales bacterium
CCGCGGCCGCATCACCTCGGTCTGCGGCACCGTCAGCGCCGGCCGCGGGGCAAACTCCCGCAGCAAAAGATCCTGCGACATCACTCCTGCTCCATTCACTACCGGCCGGGCGCCGTCCAAAACACTCCCGATTCTGGCGCCCGGCTCATCCGCCCCAGGATACCAGACCGCCGGCACCCCTCCGAAGCCTCTCGTGTCTTCTATGCATCAGCAGGCTGAAGTTTGCTCATAACGCCGCCGCCGGATACACTGCCGTAGCAGATTTTCTCCGGTCCTGGTGCCGAGGATACCTGTAGATGTCACACTTCAAGTCCGGCAGCACCACGTCTTGATGCTCCCGGCGGAGCTCAGCGCAAAATATAGCGGAGGCGTCGCCATGGCCATTGTCATCGAAGCGATCTATGAAAACGGTGTGCTCAAGCCTCTAGACACGGAGAGGCTCAAGGAGCATCATCGCTATCGCTTGATTACCGAAGAGATCGAGGCACCCGAGACGCAGGCCGATCCGCAGTTGGGCGCAGAGTTGGAGCGCCGCACGACTATTCTGCTCGACGGCCGGCGAATTGTGAATCTGGCAGGGATTCTTGCGGGCGAGACATCCCCAATCTTGGATGGCGAGGATCCGATTGCGGAGGCTCTGGGGGACCTGCGCCGCTCGCGGGCTGCTCAGTTTGAAGGCGAGTTGGGGGAACACTTCCCGACCAGCTCGGAGCCGTAGATGGACTATGTTGCCGACACACATTCAACTCTCTGGCATCTCTTTGGTCCTCCCCGTCTCGGATCAGGTGCGCGGGCCGCATTTGAGTCGAGTTCCGTAGGTAGCTCCAGGATTTGCCTCCCCGCTGTTGTAATAGCCGAGATGATCATGGTGATCGAGAGAGGCCGGCTCCCTCCTGTGACGATGCCCCAGCTACTTACCCAGCTGCAGGTCATGCAGAGCAGCACCAACTATGTGCTCCTCCCCTTACTACCACAGACGGTCATCGCCAGCCGGACGTTTAGCAGTATTCCCGACATTTTTGACCGCCTGATCGTGACGGAAGCCCATCAGCTGAGCATGCCGCTCATTACGCGCGATCAGGATATTCGGACACTCAATGTCGTGCCCACCGTTTGGGATTAGAGCCATTCTAGGTTATAAGGAGCGCTACAGCCCCGGCCGGAGCTTCGAGCTCGATTTCGCGGAGCGGGCGAGCGCGACGTCTTCGGCCGTGAGGAGCCGCTCGACGAGCGATTGGAGCTGCCGCCGGTCGCCTTCGTGGATCACCGCCTGCTCGTGCGCGCGCTGCAGCGCCACCGGGTACTGCATGCCCCGGCGGCACTGGTCGTAGATCGCGGCGTGCAGCAGGTCCAAATCGCCCTCCGCGGCCCATGCCGGGAACTCCACGCGCGCGATCTCGCGCCCGACCTTGAGGTAGAAGAACTGGATCGTGTGCGGGTGCGGGTATTCCTCGACGTTGATCTTGGACATCGACTGGAAGCGCGCGCTGCGCTGCCCGTCCGTGAGCAGCCCGTCGAAGAGCAGGTGGTCCAGCACGCCGCGGTAGGGGCTGGCGGAGCGCTTCGGGTAGTCGGTCTTCCAGCGCGCCACATCGCCCTTGACGTGCAGGAACTTGATCAGCCCCGCCACCTCCGGCGAGCGCGGCCGGCTGAGGTAGCTCGCCAGCGGGCACGGCATCGCCCGCATCGTCTCCATGAAGCTCAGGTAGTCGCCCAGGAAATGGCTCTGCAGCCATGGATCGAAGCCCTGCAGCGTCCAGCGGATCAGCGTGCCGTCCTGCAGCGCGACCCGCGGAAGCTCCGGCGACAAGCCCAGCGCCGCCTCGGCCAGGCCCAGCCCCTCGTAGAGGTCGCGATGCGCCGCCAGCACCTGCCCCGCGACCGTGTACTCGCGTCCGCTGCGCGGGTCCTGGATCGTCAGGTCGGCCTCACGGAAGCCAAGCGTCGGCTTAGTGTCGGCCAGGAATGATGCGTCGGGCCCATAGCTGAGCGCGACGCGCCCGATGTTGACCACCCAGCAGTCGGCGATGCCGTGGCGGTCGACGTCGATCTGCGATCCGTCGGCTGCCGCCACCGCATAGGCGCGCGGGCAGGGCGGCCGATCGTACACCGCCGCCATCGGCTCGAGCGGCTTTCCGATCAGCCAAGCTTGCTCGCGCCGCGCATCTTCCACCGCGTCGCGCCAGAACTCCCAGTCCGCGGATTCAGCCTCCAGCAGCTCGCGCGCGGCCCGCAGCCGGTCGGCAAGCGTGGCCGCTTCACCCCCCAGCGCCCGCGCCATCTCCCGCACCTGCCCGCTCAGCAGCAGCATGTCCAGGCTCACAGGGCATCGATGCGCGCGATCCACCGCTCCGGGTTACGGATCTCCTCGAGGTTCGGCAGGTTTCCGGCATGGTGCCAGACGCGCGTGGCGAAACCGATCCCGCGCTTCTCGACCACGCTGTCCACGAAGCGCTGGCCTTCGGCATACTGCGCCAGCTTGAGGTCCATCCCGGTGATGCGGTTGAAGAGCTGCTCGGCAACCGATCGCCGGCTCTTGCGCTGCTCGATGCGGTGCTCGATCTCTTCGAAGTTCGGCAGAATTTCCTTGCCGATCGCGTTCATGATGTGGTTCGAGTAGCCCTCGACCAGCGACATCAGCGCCTGGAGCTCGTTGAAGATCGCGCGCTGGTCGGGCGTGAGCACCATCTCCATCCAGTGCTGGCCTTTGCCCCAGTTCTCCATGATCCGCTGCAGCAGCGGCCCGATCCCGGCCCGCAGCGACTGCAGCTGGTCGTTGAGCTGGTCGAAGTAGCGCCGCAGCAGCCCGTTGAAGTGCTCGCGCACCCATGGGTAGGCCTCGAACTCGTAGGCGTGTGTCGTCTCGTGCAGCGCGATCCAGAGGCGGAAGTCGTGGCCGTTGAGGCCGAGCGTATGCTGGATCTTGGCGATGTTCGGCTCGACGAAGTAGAGCGAGCCCGGGGTCGGCTCGGCCGCCAGCAGCGACAGGTCATACTGTCCCAGCACCTTGCGCGCGAGCACACCCAGCAGCACGCCGAGCTGGATGCTCATCACGCGCTGGTTGATGCCCGACGCCAGCATCGTCCCGACGGTCTGCGCCGTCGCGTTCTTGCGGTAGATCTCCTCGATGAACTTGAAGAGCTCCGCGAAGTTGAAGATATTTGCTTCGAGCCACTCGGCGCGGTCTACCACCAGGATGCGCTGCACCGGCTCGGGCAGGTCGACGCTGAGGTAGCGCGCGATTAGCGGCTCCGAGCGGCGCACCATCTCCGTATACTCTGCCTGGGCCGCGCTGCGTCCGTGAACCGGGGCCTGGTCCGACTGCGACGTTCGGATCGACATCCGCCGCACCAGGTTCCAATCGATCAGCCGGTTCTCGTCCGTGCTTTCCGGGCGCTTCCGGCTCGCGACGTAGCTCGCTCCCAGGCCGGCCACCGCGCCCGCGATCAGGATCGTGCCGAGCCGCCGCATATCATTGTTTGCCAGTCGTGGCATCTTTGGATCTCCTCGAAAAAACGCGCACCACGGAGACACGGAGAAGAAAACCTTTACACTCGCTCCGTCTCTCTGTGCCTCCGTGGTGCGCGTTACTTCGTCAATATTTCACGCGTACGTCGCCGACGCGTCGTGTGATCTTGCGCTCGTCGAGGTGTTCGAGGAAGGCGAGCGCGTACTTGCGGCTCGTCGCGAACTGGTCGCGAAGCGTGGCGACTGTTACCTCGCCGCCCTCGTCGAGCCGGCGTTGTGTCCATTCTACCAGCTTCGTATATCCTTCGTGTGAAAAGAGAACGTCCGGGCTGACTCGCACGAGCTGCCCACTTTCGATCAGATAGCCGGTCAGGTCGGCGCCCGCGGCCTCCCATTCCTGCCGCGCCGGCGGGCTGAACGGCGCCGCGGCGAAGTCGCGCAGCAGCCGATCCACCGTCGCACGCTGCGTGCCCGTGAGCTTCGGCGCGAAATCCGGGAGCCGCACGCTCTGCTCGCCGGCGGCGACGGTGCCCTCGTGCTCGAGCAGCTGCAGCACCTCGTTGAAGGCCCGCGGCGAGCGCAGGCCGCTCTTGCTCTTGAGCTCCTCGCGCGGCATGCCGGCTCGCAGCGGGCTGCGCTTGTGAAACGCCGCCAGCGTCGCGTCGATCAGACCGGCCAGTCGTGTCCAGGCGCTCTGCGCGATCAACAGCGTATCCGCGGCGACAGTCGCCCCGTCGCCGGCGAGGTCGAGCCGCCGCAGCTGCCCGGTGCGCAGCGCCTCGTCGAGCGCCGCCTGCGCGTCCGTGGCGGCGATTCCGCTTCGCTCGCGCAGCCTGCTCCACTCGATCGGCCCGTCCTCCCCCGCGGCCTGTGCCAGCAGCTCGGCCGGCGTGCCCCGCTCCAGCGTCTCGAGCGCCTTGATGACCTCCGGGCGGAAGCGCCGGTGGCGCCGCGGATGCGCGTCGACGATCCGGCCACCGCCGATCGTTAGCGACGGCGAGGGGATGCGCACGATGCAGCGGTCGCCGCGCGCGACGGCCAGTGGACGCTCCAGCCGCAGCTGGACCCATCCCTCGCCGCCGGGAGCCAGCTCGTCGCTTGAGAGCAGCGTTACGTGACAGCCGGCTTCGGCGGCGCCCACGAAGAGGTCGAGCGCGTCGTTCTGTTCCAGTGCCCGCGGCGCGTCCGCCACCAGCCGCAGCTTCAGGTCGACCATCTCGGCCGGCTGCAGTGTGCCCGGAAAGGTTACGACGTCCCCCCGGCGGATCGCGTCGACCGGCAGCCCGGAGATGTTGACTGCCACGCGCGTCCCAGGCAGCGCGCGCTCGACTTTTTGGCCGTGCGTCTGCAGCCCACGCACCCGCGCGCGCAGCCCGTCCGGCTCGACGCTCAGCTCGTCCCCGAGCGCCAGCGGCCCATCCAACAGCGTGCCGGTCACGACCGTCCCGAAGCCGCCGACCGTAAAGACGCGGTCGACTGGCAGCCGCGGCACCCCCCGCTCGACCGTGCGTGTCGGCGTCTTGGCCAGCAGCCCGTCGAGCGCCTGCTTCAGCTCGTCGAGGCCGGCCCCTGTCCGGGCCGAGACCGCCACCTGCCGTGCTCCTTTCAGTGTTGTTCCCGCCAGCCTCTCCCGGACCTCTTCTGCCACCAGCTCGAGCCACTCGTCGTCCACTAGATCGCGCTTGGTCAGCACCACGAGGCCATGCTCGACGCCGAGCAGGTCGAGGATGTGCAGGTGCTCCGCGGTCTGCGGCATGATCCCTTCGTCGGCGGCGATCACCAGCAGCGCCGCGTCGATGCCGCCCGCGCCCGCGAGCATATTCTTGATGAAGCGCTCGTGTCCCGGCACGTCGACGATGCTGACGATCTTCCCGGATGGCAGCGCCAGCCAGGCAAAGCCGAGGTCGATCGTCATCTCCCGGCGCTGTTCCTCGGCCAGCCGGTCCGGATTGATCCCGGTCAGCGCCTCGACCAGCGTCGACTTACCATGGTCGACGTGGCCCGCGGTTCCGATTACATACATATGACGGCCCTAGGGTTCACTTCATCTCGTGCATGACCAGCAGCACGCCGGAGCGAATCGTCACGGACGCCTGCTCGGCGGTCATTACATTGCTCACGCCGCGCGCCGGCCCGAGGACCAGCGGCTCGTCGCGCAGCGGATAGTACAGGTTCTGAGTGGTGATGCCTTCCACCCGCTCGCTCATCGGCAGCAGCGAGACCGTCTGGCCCGGCGCTCCCGTGAGGCGCGCGATCGCGTGGATCGCGAAGACCTCCCAGCCGGCATGCAGCATCCGTACGTCCACGGCAGCCAGCGCAGGATGCGTGAGCAGCTGCAGGTTTGCCAGATGCTGGTCGGGCCGCCCCCCGAGCGCGGCGAGGACCACGACGTGCTCCGCGCCGCGTTTGATCGCGTAGAGCAGCGCCAGCTCCAGGTCGGTCTCATCTTTGTGGACCGGGTGGCGCTCGACTTCGACGTCGCCCGCCTCGAGCTCCGCCAGGAGCGCTGCGGGCAGCGAGTCGAAATCGCCGATCGCGACGTGCGGCAGGAGCCCCGCCTCTAGGAAGTGGCGCGCACCTCCGTCGGCCGCGACGCGCAGGTCGGCCGCGCGGATTAATGCCGAATAGGGCGTGAGGTCGGCGGCGGGCGCATCGGCGATCACGACGGCTGAGCGAATGGGCGGCCGCACTTCCATGGGACCGCGAATCTAGCACGCCGGCTGCCGCACGTCAACACGGCGTCGCTGAGCCGGGGCCGGTCCTTCGCTGCAGCCGGAGATTATCCTCCGGTCACTCGCGCTATCATTCGTGTCGGGACTGAGCGGCGAGAGCTTCCCTCGGATGCCGTCAACGCGATCGATTGGCACTCCGCGGTAATCCACCTCTCCGGCACGGGCGCTGCACGGCACGTGCCAGGACGATCGATCTGCTGCGCTATCCGGAGGATAGGGCTGGTGGGATTATGACCAACGACGTTCCCATCGTTCCGGCGGGTCTCGCTGTCGCCGAGGCTCGACGAGCGCTGCTCGAGCAGCTCAAAGCGCCGGACTTTATCCTTCTCCAACGTGATCGCCGCCTTTATCATCATCGCTACGGCGGCAACCCTCCACGTCGCCGGGAAGACCGACATCAACACCGCTCAAGACGCCGCTCAGGCGCTCAAGCCCGTCGCGGGCCAGTTTGCGGAAGCACTCTTCGGCGTCGGGCTCCTCGGCGCCTCGCTGCTGGCCGCGGGCGTGCTCCCCCTCGCCACGGCCTTTTCGTTAAGTGAGACCTTCGGAATGCGCAAAGGCGTGAACCTCGACTTCCGCCGCGCGCGGTTTTTCCTCGGCACCTTCTCCGTCCTGATCGCACTCGGGGCGGCGGCTGCGCTGATCCCCGGCATACCGCTGATTAGGCTCCTGATCGGCGTGCAGGTCTTGAACGGCATCCTCCTGCCGATCATCCTTGTCTTCCTGCTGATCCTGATTAACGACGAGCGCCTCGTGGGCGGCCTGCGTAACGGCCGCCTCAATAACATCCTCGGCAAGGGGGTGTAATCCGGGTCGCACACTGCGACCCGCACGATCCTCTGCCGAAGCCGTCATCTTTCTCGATGCGCCAGTCTCTCGAGCCTCATCCGTCGCTCAGGGCGCGGCTCCCATTCCCCTGTTGCCCCCAGATGTACCGCACGCCCGCGATGCCGGCGAGCACCAGGAGCATGCCGAAGAAGTGGAGCTCGTAATGGCGGACCGGGCCGACCACGCTGGTGGCGCCGATGCCGCCTGCCACGCATGCCGCGGCCAGCATCAGCCACTGGGGCAGCGTCACCCGGCCGCGGTGCTGCGTCTTGGCCGCCACCGCCGCGAAGAGCAGCAAGGCGAGCAGCGGCCCAAGTGCCGGCGGCGCGGGATCTCCAGCGGCCCAGGTGGCGCCGCTAAAGACGACCACCGCCCCCGACGCGATCAGCCCGGCGAGCGTGGTGAGGAACCGCTGTCCATTTGTTACGGCGAACTGCGCGGCCTGATCGCGGGCCATGACCCCAGAGCGCGCGGCTGCATCGCCCCGCCGCGGCCGCCGCGCGCTCTGGGCGCCCGCGAGAAATCCGGCACAGTGGTCGCAGTGGGCCAGATGCGCGACCATCAGGTCGCGCGTTTTCGGGCTGACCTCTCCCTCGATATAGAGCGGCAGCAGATCCTCGATCATGGAGCATGCATTCAGATCCTGGTGCAGGCGTGTCGTCGTAGAGTCATAGGTGGTCATCGTGGCCTCCTTCAGCTTGTGTCAGCCCCGCGTAGGTCAGCCGAAACGCATTGCGCGCCCGAAACAGGTTGACTTTTACGGCGGCGAGGCTGATCCCGAGCACGTCCGCGATCTCGGAGTAGGCCAGCCCCTCCGCGTCGCGTAGGAGCAAGATCGTGCGCTGTTTTTCGGGCAGCTCCCCAAGCGCAATCGCGATCAGGTTGCGCTGCTCGCTGGCCGCGTACCGTCCCGCTGGATCGCCGTACCCGGCCCGGTCGGGGATTGCCAGAAGCTCGTCCGTGTCGAGACGCGTCGCCGTGGGGCGGCGGCGACTATTCAGATAGGTGTTACGCGCGATCCGGAAGAGCCATGTCGCTACCGAGCAGTCGCCGCGGAAGGTCAGTATGCCGGCACACGCGCGAATGAAGGTCTCCTGGGCCAGTTCCTCGGCCTGGTCCGGCGAGCCTGTAAGCCGGTAGAGGTACTGCTGAACAGGGCCGCGGTAGCGCCGGTACAGATCTTCGAGCGATAAGGCATCAGAGGCCGTACCGGCGGCTCTTCCGATCGCCGGGAGGTTTCCGATCTTCGTCATACGGCACTTCCTCTTTGCTCGCTGCTACGGTCGTTCGCCACGGGCGCCCTGGCCATGACCTTCACCTGAGGTAGACACGACGGCGGCACGAAAAGTTACAGCTCCGGTGCCGCTAGCATACGTCGGAAACGGAGGGAGCCCTGGCCGGCGGCCAGGGCTCCCGCGCTCTATTGCGACGATGCGCCCGCACATCGATTGTTTGTGGGCCGGCAGTTTATGCAACCTTCGTCCCTGGCCGGCCCGATTGCCTATGACGATCCGATTCCGGCCCGTGTTGCAGGCGCCTGCCTTCGCACGTGGACCGGTACAATCCCCAGGCCGATGATCCGCGCCGGAATATCACGGACGAGCGGGATCTTGAACAGAGTAAGCAGGTACCACGGGATCGTTATCGGCTTGGCGGGATCGAGCGCCTGCGCTAGGACACGTCGCTGAATGAGGCCTTGCAGCGCCTGGATCATGCGTGTCGGCCACTCACGCCGTCGTTGGACGGCACGTAGATCCGCTAGGTTCAACCCGCCGGTCTTGAGTGGCTCACTCAGCAGGTTGGCCGCGACCACGGCATCCTGAATTGCGTAGTTGATCCCTACCCCCCCAACCGGCGACATAACGTGTGCGGCGTCGCCGATCAGCAGGAGCCCGGCCCGGTGCCACTGCGGCAGCCGGCTCGACTCGACCGACAGCAGCGATACCTGCTTCCAATCTTGCAGCGTGTCCACGCGGTCGGCCATCTGTGGCGCGAGCTGTGCGATAGCCTTCCGCAGGGCAGGTAGCCCCGCCGTGCGCAGCTTCTGGTAGCCGCCTTTGGGAATCACGTAGCCTGCCTGCCAGAAGTCGAAGCGATCGATCAGCGCCAGGATGTGACCGCTGCCGAAGCGTCCGAGCGCGTCCTCCGGATCGTCCGGCCGGCGCGGTAGCCGGAACCAGAGGACGTCCATCGGCGGCGAGGTCGTGATCGGCACGAGATTGGCCAGGTGCCGGATGCGCGAAAAGCGGCCGTCTGCGCCGACCGTCAGGAGTGCACGCACTTCGTGCCGGCCATCCACCCCTTGATACCGCACACCGCGGACGATCCCTCCGTCCGTAACCAGCTCGTCTACGCGCGCACCCATTACGAGCTTGAAGCCAGGATAGCGCCGGGCCTCGCCGGTGATGAACTGGAGAAACTCGGTCTGCGGCATAATCGTGACGTAGGGAAAGCGCGTCTTCAAGCGGCCGAAGTTGGCCATCTGGAATGTCCCGCCCGCGCCTTCCACCTCGATCGTCCGTAGCTGCGTATGCCGCTGCTGCAGGAGACGATCCGCCAGCCCGAGCTCGTCCATGAGCTGCATCGCCGAGGGGTGGATCGTATCGCCACGAAATTGGCGGTCGAAGTCGCCGTGCTCTTCCAGCAGCACGGCCTGGATCCCATTACGTGCCAGCATCAGCGAGAGCACTGCTCCTGCCGGTCCGCCGCCGACCACGACGCAGGTCGTCGTTTCGATATCACGAATGTCCGTCGGTCGCGCTCGGTCTCCCGCTTGTGCAGAAGCTAGAGCGTCTGAGTTAGGCATTAGGCAAACTCCTTCACTCGTAGAGCCTTTATATATAACGGCTCTACGGCCGTTCACAGGCTTCTAGATCAGGCACGGCTATGGACGATCGAACGCATCGTCGAGAGCGTACCGCTGCCGTGCGATCGAATCAAGCGGGGGTGCCGAGGCAGCCCTCAGCTTCTCTGCTACAATCGGCTCCGGAGTGATCAAGGAAGGAGCGTGACAACGTGCAACAGGTCGCTGTTCTGGGACTCGGGATAATTGGCGGGGGGATCGCGAAGAACCTGTTGGAGGCCGGATTTCCCGTCGTCGTCTACAACCGCAGCCGCCCCAAGACGGAGCCGCTCGCGAAGGCGGGTGCAACGGTCGCCGCGACGCCGCGCGAGGCGGTCGCCGCTGCCAATGTCGTCATCTCCACTGTAGCCAACGACCAGGCCTCGGAGGCCGTCTGGCTCGGCGACGACGGTGCTCTGGCCGCGGCCCGGCCGGACACGATCCTCGTCGAGTGCAGCACCCTCAGCACCGCCTGGGTCGCGCGCCTGTCGGCGTCCGCGCAGGCACGAGGCCTGCCTTTCCTCGACGCGCCGGTCCTCGGGAGCAAGGACGCGTCCGAAGCGGGCGAGCTGCGCCTGCTCGTCGGCGGCGACCCCGCCCACCTCGACCGCGTTCGTGATGTTCTGGCGGCCTTCACTGCTGAGGTGAACCATCTCGGACCCACCGGCTCCGGCGCACGCATGAAGCTGATCAATAACTCGATGGTTGCGGTACAGATCGTGGCCCTGGCCGAGGGCCTGGTGGTCGCCGAGCGTGCCGGCTTGGACGTCGACCAGGTCGTGCAATTGCTCAGCGGCGGCGCTCCCGGCAGCCCTGCCGTGCGCGGACGCGCGGCGCGCATGGCCGCGCACGACTATGAGGATGTCCACTTCGCGCTCCGCTGGATGCGCAAAGATGCCGGCTACGGCCTCGAGGAGGGCCGGCGCTACGAGGTGCCCATGACCACGGTCGAGGCAGCCGGCCGGGTCATGCAGGCCGCGATCGATCAAGGCCTCGGCGACCTCGACTTTGCGGCCGTGATCGAAGCCGTTCGCTAGTGCAGAATTCGCGACAGGAAGAGTTTGGTCCGGTCGTGCTGTGGATTGCCGAAGATCTGGTCAGGAGCGCCCTGCTCGACGATTGTGCCGGCATCCATGAAGACGACGCGGTGAGCGGCGTTGCGCGCGAAGCCCATCTCGTGCGAGACCACGACCATCGTCATGCCCTCGCCGGCTAGCTCCTGCATCACGTCGAGCACTTCCTTGATCATCTCCGGATCGAGCGCCGAGGTTGGCTCGTCGAAGAGCATGATCTTCGGCTGCATCGCGAGCGCTCGGGCGATCGCCACGCGCTGCTGCTGGCCGCCTGAAAGCTGCCCCGGGTAGGCTTCGATCTTTTCCGGGATGCCGACCTTGTCGAGGAGCTCCTTGGCGACCTCTTCGCTCTCCCGGCGCGTGCGCTTGCGCACCCACTGTTGGGCGAGGCAGATATTGTCCAGCACCGGCAGATGCGGGAAGAGCTCGAAGCGCTGAAAGACCATCCCGACCTCCGCCCGCACGGCGTCGATGTTGCCGCGCTGCTCGTTAACCTCGACGCCGTCGACCACGACCCGCCCACTGTCCGGCACCTCGAGATGGTTGATGCAGCGTAGCAGGGTCGACTTGCCGGACCCCGACGGCCCGATGATCATCATCACCTCGCCGCGCTTCACAGTCATGTTGACGTCGTCGAGCGCCTTGAGCTTGCCGAAGCGCTTCGAAACCTGCTCGATCTGGATGATCTCATCGCCGGCCAACGTTGGTTACCCTTTCGAGATAGCGCACCCCGAGGGAGAGCATTAATGTCAGGATCAGATAGAGCACCGCGACGGCGTTGTAGGTCCGGAAGGTGTCGAAGGTGCGTGCCGCCTGGATCCGCCCGAGCTGCGTCAGCTCCTCGACCGCGATCGCCGACACGAGCGACGAGTCCTTGAGTATGGCGATGAAGTCGTTGCCGAGCGGCGGCAGCACGCGCCGGATCGCCTGCGGCAGGATAATGAAGCGCATCGTCTGTCCATAGGTCATACCGAGCGATCGCGCCGCCTCCGTCTGGCCGCGCTCGATCGATTCGATCCCCGCACGGTAGACCTCGGCCAGGTAGGCCCCGTAGCCGAACGAGAGCGCCATAATGCCCGAGAAGACGGCGTTGCGATTGGTATGTATCGCGGGCGCGATCACGTAATGCGCGTAGATGATGATCACGAGCAGCGGCACACCGCGCACGATCTCCACGTAGAGCGTCGCCAGCGTATAGAGCAGCCGGTTGCGTGAGACGCGTCCAAGCCCGGCAATCAGGCCGAGCACGAGCGCGATGGCGTAGGAGACGACCGAGAGCAAGATAGTCAGGCCGACGCCGCGGATCAGATAGCGCAGCGCGTTGACGTACTTCTCCTGTGAAAGCATCGAGAAGATGACGCCGCCGCCTAGCACCAGGATGATGATCAGCCACCACGGCGCCTGGGCGATGGCACGCGCAAACGCGGATGGGGAACGCTCGATCTGGACCTCGCGGCGAGCACCGGCCATAGCGTAACCTCCACCCTTGTCCCGCGGCGCGCCGTGGGAGGAGCTCAAACGGTGAGACGCCGCTACTTGATCTTGTACTTGTCTTTGAGCTGCTGGATCGTGTCTCCGCTCTTGAGTTGCCTCAAGGCTGCATTGATGCCGTTCAGCAGCTCGGTATCGTTCTGGTTCACGGCGATGCCGTAATCTTCCGTCGTAAATGCCTGGCCGGCGACGACGATCTTGCCAGTGTACTGGGGCTGCACGATATAGTTGGCGACCGTTGGGCTATCCGCGACGACCGCGTCGATCGAGCCGTTTGCAAGGTCGGCAATCGCCAGGTCGATCGTCTGGTAACGCTTGAGCTTATTATCGGGCACCTTCGCTTTGTCCAACGCGGCCTTTTCGCCGGTCGTTCCCGTCTGCGCTCCCACCGTTGGCCCGCTCGCCAGATCCTGATAGCCTTTGATCTTGTCGTTTGTCGCCTTGACGACGACGACCTGGCCAATTGTCAGGTATGGATCCGAAAGGGCCACGATCTTTTTGCGCTCGTCCGTGATCGTCACCGATGACATGACGGCGTCGAACTCCTTATTCTGGAGCGCCGTGAAGATCGTATCAAAGTTCGCGGTCTTGAACTCCGGCTTGATGTTGATCAGCTTCGCAATCTCATTCATGAGATCGGGGTCGAAGCCGACGATTTGATTGGTCTTAGCGTCCACCGACTCCATTGGCGGATAGGTCGAATCGGTCCCGACCACTACCTTGCGACCTTTGAGGTCGGGCATCGGGCCGGCCGCCGTGGTGGTACCGCTAGCCGCGCTCCCGACCGCCGCCGTGGTTGCCGTCTCCATTGTCGCCGCCGCCGTGGTCGCCGTCTCCGACGCCGCCGGCATCGTCGTCTCAGCCATCGCCGGCGTCGCGGTTTCCATCGACGTGGCAGCCGTCGTAGCAGCCGGCATCGCGGTCTCGGCCACGGCGGCCGTCGCGGTCTGGGCCGCGGACCGTGGAGCCTCTGCCGTCGCGCTCGTGCCGCCACCGGTGCCTGAGCCGCAGGCGCCGAGCAGCGCCAGGCAGAGCGCCGTGAGGACTAGACAGGAAAGCCGTTTCATCTGTGCCTCCGGGGCATAAAAGTGGCGGCTATTCTAGCGGTCGCTCATAGTGGCGTCAAACGATTGGAAAGCCCGAAAACAGAACTCATGCCTGGTGCCGTGCGACGATCGCGCCTTGGCTCGCCATGATGTCGCGGGAAAATGATGCTTGACCTAGAACATGCGTTCTGATATACTCATGACAGTCTACTAGCAATACGAGGAGCGCAGGGATGCAGCACGAACCGATCGCATTGTGCGAGAAGCGCTACAACTACCTTCCGCTGCGTTTTATGTACCGCGGCGAAGAGCGGCGGGTTCGTCGCGTCGAGAAAATCTGGGCCGAGCGCGCCACCTGGCGCAAGCCGCCCCGCCAGGTCTATCGGGTGCGCTGCCAGGACGATCAGATGTTCGATTTGATTCATGACACGCGCCTCGATGCATGGTATCTTGAGCGAACGGGAGGTTGACATGTTTCTGATGTGGTACGACGATGATCGGAAGAAAACCGTGAGCGAGAAAATCACTGATGCACTGGCCGCCTACGAGGCGCGCTTCCGCGCACGCCCCAATCTTGTGCTGGTCAACGCGTCCGATATCGGCGAGGCGCCCCAGTCGGTGACGATCCGCCCCCAGCCCTTCATCCAGCGCTCGACCTTCTACGTCGGCATCGAAGATCTCCCCTAGTCGCTCTTCTACCGCTCTCAAAAGCGCCCACCGGGCGCTTTTCTTGTGCTCCGGGATGTGCTCATGCTCGAACAGCTGGATCGAGCTAAGTAGGCCATAAGTACCTTCCTTTCCGACCGGGACTTGGGTACAATTTCGGCTTGTTAGCACGAATTTACCGCTGCATCGGCCCCTGTTTGGCCTGTCGCTTGTCCTGGGAAGGACCCTACATATGCCCATGTCGGCTTGGCGCCGGATTCTGCCGGCGATCTGCCTGCTTGCTCTGCTGATCTCCGCCCTCGCACCCCGGAGCGCCGCCGTTGCGTCGTCGACGCAGCTCAGTGCCGTCGCGTACTGGGGTATGAATTTGTACCTGACCAAGCGCGAACGGCTTGCTACCAACGACAATCTTCCCGTGCTCGCCGATACCGCCCGTGCTGCCGGAGTGCAGTGGACGCGCGAAGAGCTGCCGTGGGACTTGATCGAGCCACGGGCGGGCACCTTCGTCACGGCGTTTGATAGCTCGTTGAAGCTCGCCGCCGACAAAGGGTTCGGCATCATCGGCATGCTCCTTACCACTCCGGCCTGGGCACGCGACGGATCATGCCGTCCGAGCGGCCCCACGTACTGGTGTCCTCCGGCCAGGGTCGACGATTACGCCAACTTCGTGCGCTGGATGGTCGAGCGGTATGATGGCGACGGCGCCGGCGACGCGCCCGGCTCGCCGCGTATTGCTGCCTGGGAGATCTGGAACGAGCCCAACGATACCTTGCTGTGGCCAGATATCGGTGCGGACGGTAACGCGCGCAAGCGGCGCTATGGCGATATGCTCGTCGCCGCCTATAGCGCGATCAAGGCGGCCGATCCGGCGGCGCTGGTCCTGACCGGCGGAACGTACATCTACGACGGAAGCTGTGCCGGCGGCATCTGCGATGGCTTCAACTTCTTCAACGCGGCCGGCGGCGTCTTCCAGCAGGTGCCGGATGCTCGCCGCGCGTTCGACGTCTTCGCAATCGATCCGTACATTCCGACCGACCGGCCGGATGCCCCGCAGATTCCGCCCGTGATCACCGTCGAGGGACGCATTCGCAACACGCGCGACTGGCTCAATAATCCGGCGATCGGCCGCCCCGATGCACCGGTCTGGATCACTGAGATGGGCTGGTGCACATCCGGCGGGACGTGCCCGGGCGGCGTGGCGGTCTCCGAGGATACACAGGCCAACTTCCTCACCCGGTCGATGGTGATCGCCCAGCAAAACGGTGTCCAGCACACCAGCTGGTTCCAGTTCGAGGATGCGTTCAACAACGCCGGGCGCGAATGGTCCTACGCCGCGATCGTCCACGACTACGATGGCACGAGCTATCCGGCCAAGCCGGCCTACAACGCCTACCGCACCCTCGTGCAGACGCTGTCTGGAGCGTCGGGGGCCGGACCCGGCCCGGTCAATCAGCATCAGTTCAACCCGGGCGCGAACCAGGGCGATCATGGCACCTACGACTATCGCTACATGCGCGGGTCGACCATCATCGACGTGCTCTGGCGTCCGGCGGATGCCGTATCTGTTTCGTTTCCCGTCGTCCCTGGCAAGCAGATAACACTCGTCGACCGGGATGGTGCCCAGCAGGTACTGAGTCCAGCCGGCGGCTTAGTAGCCCTCAAGCTGAGCGAGCGCCCCGTATTCGTCATCCAGACCGACCAGCCTCGGCTGCAGGTCGCTCCCTCGCCGCTGTATCTCCTGGCGCAGGTCGGGGCTTCCTCGACGAGTGGATCGCTGTCGATCGCCAATGCCGGCGGCGGAACGCTGACCTGGTCGGCGAGTGCATCGCCGGCCTGGCTCACACTTCCGGCCACCTCGGGTACCGCGCCCGCTACACTCGCGGTCAGGGCCAATACCTCTGGCATGGCCGCCGGCACCTATCCGGGCAGCATCACGATTACGGGCTTGGGCAGCTCCGGATCGAGCACGGTTCCGGTGTCCCTGCGCGTCGCATCCCGGCTCTACTACGCCTATTTGCCCTCCGTCGGCCGGTAAAAGGAGAGACGGCGAGTCCCGGCCCGGGCCGGGGGGGGACTCGCCGGCTCGCTTAGCGCAGCCGCTCCCGGAAGTAATCCCGGAGGTCGGGAATCGCGATGCGCTCCTGCGCCATCGTGTCACGGTCGCGCACGGTCACCGTGCGATCGTCGAGCGACTGGAAGTCCACCGTCACGCAGAACGGCGTCCCGACTTCGTCCTGGCGCCGGTAGAGCTTGCCGATCGCAGCAGTATCGTCGTAGACGGAGCGCATCTCGCCGGTGGCCTGTAGATCGCGCTTGATCCCTTTCGCCAGCGCCACGATCCCCTCGTGGTTCTTCTTGAGCGGGAGAACCGCCACTTTGATCGGCGCCAGCGCCGGCTTGATGTGCAGCACCGTGCGGGTATCTCCTTTCTCGATCTGCTCCTCGTCGTAGGCCGACGTTAGCACCGCCAGCACGCCGCGGTCGACGCCCGCCGAGGGCTCGATCACGTACGGCACGATGTGCTTGTTGGTCGCGTGATCGAAGTACGAGAGCCGCTCGGTCGAATCGCTGTTCTCGCGTACGCGCGCCGTCAGGCTCAGCTTTTCCTGGTCCTTGGTATGCGAGCCCAGGTCGAAGTCGGTGCGGTTGGCGATGCCTTCGAGCTCCTCGAAGCCGATTGGGAAGCGGAACATCAGGTCGACTGTCGCCTTGGAGTAGTGCGCGAGGTCGGCCTGTGGCACGTGATACTCCTGGAGATCCTCGCGCCGCAGCCCGCAGACGTCGACCCACCAGTTGACGCGCTCCTCGACCCACCGGCGATGCCACGCCTCGTCCTCGCCTGGGCGCACGAAGTATTCGATCTCCATCTGCTCCAGCTCGCGCACCCGGAAGATGAAGTTCCGCGGCGTGATCTCGTTGCGGAACGCCTTGCCGATTTGGGCGATCCCGAAAGGCAGCTTACGGTTGGTCGAGTCGAGCACGTTCTTGAAGTTGACGAAGATCCCCTGCGCCGTCTCCGGCCGGAGGTAAGCATACGACTCCGGGTCGGGCACCGGCCCGATCTGCGTCTTGAACATCATGTTGAACGGGCGCGGCTCGGTGAGGTCGTGCGATCCGCAGTTCGGGCAGGTATTGTCCTTGAGATGGTCGGCCCGGAAGCGCCCCTTGCAGTTGCGGCAGTCGACCATCGGATCGACGAAGGTCTCCTCGTGGCCTGAGTAGCGCCAGACAAGCTTGTTCATCAGGATCGCCGTGTCGAGGCCCTCCATGTCGTCGCGCTCCCAGACGTTCGCGCGCCACCACGCGCGCTTGAGGTTATTCTTGAGCTCGACCCCGAGCGGCCCGAAATCGTAGGTCCCCTGCAGGCCGCCGTAAATGTCTGACCCGGGGAAAATGAAGCCGCGTCGTTTGGCGAGCGACACGAGCTGGTCCATCGTCTGTGCCGGCATGGCAGTGCTCCTTTGATTGCGGCCCGGTATCTGTGCGACACACCGGACCGTTAAAATCAAACGCCCCAGGCGGCGTTTGAACGCTGCCTGGGGACGAACAAGCCCTGCTTATCCGCGGTTCCACCCCAGTTCCAGGGCGCCTCGATCTTTCATGCGTGTGCGCCCGGCCCTCGACCTGCTGCCCTCACGAAACCCGTGTTGTCATCCTCTTGCCAAGATATTGCTGGCGAACCCCCGGACCAGCCACCGAATGAATTCGGCGTCTGATATCACCAAACGCGCTGAAGCACGTTGAGATAGACCGAAACCTAGTTCGCCCCAGCGGCATCTTACCTAAAGGACGCTCGCCGCGTTTCGCTCGGCGCTCATACGGCTCCACAGCGCCCTTCCCCCTGCCTCCGCCGCCGGGCTCCCACCACCCCCGGCTCGCTGAGTACATCCGCAAAGGTACTCTTCTGCTTCGTCGCCGCGCGATTAGCATAGCATGCGGGAGGACGGGAATCAAGTGGCACCGGTCATTCTGGCGGCTTTCGCCCTCGCCGCCTAGCATTGCCGCCGGCCATCCGGCCTTTGGGCAGTCATGGCCGATTGACACGGCTAGTTGCTGTCCATTATGATTGGGCTGGTTCTCCAGTTACGACTCTCCAACTGATGGGGTGACCCCTCCAGCAGCCAAGCGGTGTTACGCTCGGCCTGACCCTAATCGGTGAGAAGATGCCACATCCCCCGCGACAAACCGTCGAGCAGCACGACCTACGACCAAGCAGCGCGCCGGCTGGCCATGGGAGGCACACGTGGGCTTGATGCGCATGTACGCCTTGGGCCGGTCGAGGCCGTCAGGCGGTGCATCAGTGCGGGCCCCAGATTGTGTGGAAGGGGCTGACGATTTTGCGCAAGCGCGGAGACCGCACGCCTACGTCGCCGAAACAAGACTAGCAGCGGGTACGAGCTATGACAGCAGCTCAACCATCGATCTTTGGGGATCTACTCCGCCGTCGCCGCCTTGCCGCAGGTTTGACGCAGGAGGAACTGGCCGAACGGGCCGGACTCAGTACGCGCGCCATTAGCGACCTGGAGCGTGGCATCAATCGCAAGCCGCGCAAGGATACCATTCAGCGGTTAGCCGAGGCACTGCACCTCTCGGCGCAAGACCGGGCCACATTTGTGGCCTCGGCGCGTGGGCACATCGACCCACCCGCCTCGGTGGAGACTCTCCCTCGCCATCCCCACAACTTACCATCCCAGCCCAACGTCCTCATTGGGCGCGACCGCGAGGTGGCAGCCGCCTGTGCCTTTATGCGACGGTCGGACGTACATCTCTTAACCTTGACCGGTCCCGGCGGCACGGGCAAAACCCGCCTAGGCCTGCAAGTCGCCGCCGCCCTGCTTGGCGATTTCGTCGACGGCGTCTTCTTTGTGCCGCTCGCCCCCCTGCGCGACCCGGCACTGGTCGCCTCCACCATTGGGCAGTCGCTGGGCGTCAGAGAGGCCGCGGGTCAGGCGCTGCCGGCCGCCCTACAGGCGTATCTGCAGGACAAGCACTTGCTCCTCGTGCTGGATAACTTCGAGCAGGTGCTCCCGGCGGCCGCGCTGCTATCCGACCTGTTGACGGCAGCGCCCGGCCTCAAGGTGCTGGTAACCAGCCGGGCCACACTCCATCTCTCCCACGAGCACCAGTTCCCGGTGTCGCCGCTGGCGCTGCCTCCGGGCAAGCACAGCGTGGGCGTCGAAGCGTTGTCGCAGTACGCGGCGGTGGCGCTCTTCATCCACCGCGCGCTCGTCGTCAAACCGGACTTCGTCGTCACACCGGCCAGTGCGCCGGCACTGGCCGAGATCTGCCAGCGCCTGGACGGGCTGCCGCTGGCGATCGAGCTGGCGGCGGCGCGTACCCGGCTGCTGCCCCCGCAAGCGCTGCTGGCGCGCCTTGCGCATCGCCTGCCGCTGCTGACCGGCGGCTCGCGCGACCTCCCGGCACGGCACCAGACGCTGCGCGCGACGATCGAGTGGAGCTTCGATCTGCTGGACGCGAGCGAGCAGAGGTTGTTCGCCCGGCTGGCGATGTTCGCAGGCGGCTGGACCGTGGAAGCGGCCGAGCGCGTCTGCGCCGGCGTGGGGAGCGGTGCCGACGCACAGGTCGACCAAGTGGCAGTGCTGGACGGATTGGCATCGCTGCGCGACCAGAGCCTGGTGCAGCAGGAACCGGCACTCGATCCCGAGGACGAGCCCCGCTTCACGATGCTGGAGACGATCCGGGAGTATGCCCTGGAGCGACTTGCGGCAAATGGGGAAACAGAGGAGACATCGCGCCGCCACGCCGGCTATTACCTCGCCCTGGCCGAGGCAGCGGAGCCAGAGCTGAGGGGACCAGCTCAAGGCGTGTGGCTGACCCGGCTGGAGACGGAGCACGACAACCTACGGGCGGCGCTTCACTGGTCGCTCGAAAGCGGAGCAGAGGAAACAGCCTTGCGGTTAGGAGGAGCATTGTGGCGGTTCTGGTATATGCACGGGCATCTAAGTGAGGGGCGCCGATGGTTGGAAATGGCTCTGGCAAAGAGCAGTGCCGTACCAGCATCCGTGCAGGCAAAGGTGTTCAACGGCGCAGGCAATCTGGCGTACGGACAGAGTGACTACGCACGAGCGGCAGCATGGCATGAAGCGAGTTTAGCACTGCAACGTGATCTGGGAGACAAAGCAGGCTTGGCCGCCTCGCTTACCAATCTGGGGAATATAGCATGGTCTCAAGGCGATTACGTCCGCGCACAAGCGTTCTAGAAGGAGAGCTTGGCCTTACGGCGTAACCTTGGGGACAAAGCGGCCATCGCCCATTTGCTGACCTGTCTGGGATCGGTGGCGCGGACCCAAGATGACTATTCACGGGCGAGAGCGTTGCTTGAGGAGGGCCTGGCACTATTTCGTGAGCTAGGGATGAAGTGGGATGTTGCCAAATCACTCGGCAACCTTGGAAACGTGGCACAGGATCAGGACGACCATGTGCAGGCGAAACTCCTCGTCGAGGAGGGCCGGGCACTCTTTCGCGAATTGGGGGACAAGCGAGGCATCGCCATATCGCTCGGCAACCTGGGCGCGATAGCACAGGAAGAGAGTGACTTTATGCGGGCGGCAACGTTGCTCGAAGAATGCCTAACGCTGTTGCATGAGTTGGGAGACAAGAACGCAATCGTAGAAAGCTTGTGGAGCTTGGCGAATCTGGCTGAAGCACAAGGGCAGACACAGCGGGCGGCGCAGCGTTGTGGAGCGGCGAATGCCCTGGGCGCTGCTATCGGCGTGGTCGCACCACCTGCCGACCGCGCCAAACAGGAACGAATCGTGGATAGGATACGTGCTCACTTCGATGACGTAGCGTTTGCGGCGGCGAATGCAGCCGGGCAATCGATGACCATCGATCAAGCCGTCGCCTATGCGCTAGCCGAGGACGCCCAGCCCTGACTCGCCGGTGGCGCGATCCCCCTTCGCCGACAATCAGCCTCCCTGCCCGCTTACGCTGAGGGCGGGTCGCAAGTATGCGCTTGTTAATAGACCCGCACCTGCCCGTCGTTCACTCTGGGTGCTCCTCTGGTTGTCTCATCATTCCACCCCATGATGCCCAAAGATGTGGGTAAAAATGTGAGTCGGGCGATGGTTTCTTCATAGTCATAGCCCGCGCCGTGGTGTAGACTACGGCACACACGGCACCAAGCACAAGCATCCGCAAACAAACCAAGACACGTGACGATGAAGCTATCAGCAGCACGTGCCTGAACTACGCATACCTATTCCGTCCTTGTTCAAGAAAGAGCGTCGTTTGGGAGTCCGAGGTAAGTGGTAGGTAAGAGGCATCGTATATCCTCCGAACACCGATGTAGGCGACGTCGAAGATTGCAGGATGCCGCTTTGGTGATGATGTACACCTCCTGCACTGGCGACCGTCGTTACTAACCCAGGAATAGTGTTCTCAGCCGTAGCTGCTTCTACCCAGCGATACGGGTTGAAGCGCTTTTCTATTCTGTAAGGGACTCCGAGATGAAGCGTCTGACTCTGCTCCGGCTCACCACCCTCGTGGTTTTCACAGCCATGATTCTAGGGGCCCGGTCTGTTGCCTACGCCACCACTACCTACTATGGGGTCTACGATGTGGTGATCCAGGGCGTGGCTCAGGGCAACCAATTTCAGCGGGTGGGCGTGCTCTATGTGGTGCCAACGATTAGTCCACAGGGGACCCAGAACGGCGTGAACCCGGTCGATGTATGGCTTGGCTCAGGGGCCCCCGCCACTGCATCATCGCCCGGGGCGATCTGGCTCGGCACGAATTCAGCGTTCATTGGTGGGCAGGCAGCACTCGACATGGCATATGTGAGTGTCGACAGCCAAACCGGGGCGATCAGCGTGAGACCCGATCCGAACATGAGTGCGACCGGGAGCAACATTTTCAATGCATATGGAGGACTTACCGCGCAGATATATCAGATCTTTGACGGTCAGATGCAGCTTGCGTTCCAGGATAACGGGCAAACGGTTGTTGGCGTTGTCGATGTCCTTGGGACGGGAGCGATCTATCACTCCAATACGGAGTACTACGCTCAGGTGCGTGGCACGGCCAGACCTGCCCCCGGCGTGCGCCTCGCACCAACGAGCCTGGCCTTCGGCGAGCAGCAAATGGGCACCTCGAGTGCCGTCCAGACAGTGACCCTGACCAACAGCGGGGGGCACCGCTTACGATCACCCGCGTCTGGGTCACTGGCGACTCGGGTGACTTCCTGTATGGGAGCCGGACGCAGTGCATAGGGCCAGGCGGCACACTCACGCTTCAACCAGGCCAGAGTTGCGCCACCACGGTCATCTTTTCCCCGACGGCCACCGGCAGCCGCACTGCCCACCGTGGCTTCGACGACAACGCGCCAGGAAGCCCACAAGCCGTTGACCTGAGCGGTACGGGCACGCCCTCGTCCCCGCCGCCGGCAAAGAGCATTGTCTATTTTCCGCTTGTGGTGAAAGCGGTCTCCGATCAGTAGGCAAATGGAGGAGTAATCACTTGTCGGCCGGTCGGTGCATCAGCGCCGGCCTGGTAGAAGTCGGCACGGAGCGCGGAACCACTACCTGCTGCTGATGGACGACGACCGCTCGCGAGAACCTTCTCAACAAGACCACCAGGAGACTACCATGAAACCCGGAACAGGCACCATCACCCGAAAAATCAGGCTACCGCTCGTCCTGCTCTTGCTCGGCCTTGCCCAGGGTTGGCCATCCTCAAACGGCACGCGCCGGTTCTGGTGATTCATGGGTTTTGACAGGAAGTATGCGGGACGCGCGGTACTTGCATACCTCCGTCCGCCTGATGGATGGCAGGGTGCTGACTGCTGGCGGCGTGACCCCACAAGGTATTCTGGCAACCGCTGAACTCTACGATCCAAGAACCGGTGTCTGGAGCCCAACCGGCAACATGAACTTCGCGCGTGCTTATCACACGGCGACGCTGCTCGACAACGGCAAGGTCCTGGTTGTCGGAGGCGTCGGTGTTGGCGACCTCGCATCGGCCGAGCTGTACGACCCGGCGGCCGGTACATGGAGCGTGACCAAATCTTGGATGCGCGATGCGAGGCACAACCACACGGCAACTTTGCTGCTCGACGGCCGGGTGCTTGTTGCTGGGGGCTGCCGGTTAAGCGATTGCCGCGCTTTACTCCTGAACACTGCCGAGATCTACGATCCATTGACGGATAGTTGGACTGCGGGACCTAATATGATTGACGAACGCGCCAATCACACGGCCACGAGGCTTCCGGACGGCCGGGTGCTTCTCGTAGACGGAGCGCCCTTCCCGACGCTCGGCTGGGGTAGCTCCGAGCTGTACGACCCCGTGACTAAGGGTCCATCAAAGAATAACCTGCCCAGTTTAGAGTGGGATCTACGCCAGATTAGGCACCATACTTGAATAGGTTATATCGTGACGGACCCTAACTCGTGGCGCCCTACTGGTAGTCTGAGCAAGCCACATACGCATCATACCGCTACGTTGCTTCCTACGGGGAAGGTGCTGGTCGCAGGTGGTGGAGACTTTGCGTACGATCCAACAACGGAACTCTACGATCCAGCCCTTGGGACTTGGAGCCTCACGGGAAGCCTGAATATTGGACGCTATGATGCTACTTCAACGCTGCTGTCGAATGGCACAGTGCTAATGACGGGTGGGATCGTCGCCGTACCTGGCGCTCAACAAGCTGAGTGGCAGGCAACAACTGAGCTTTACGATCCGGCGACAGGCACATGGAGCTTAGCCCCCAGCTTAAATACAGGCCGCTCCAATCATACGGCGGTGCTACTCAAGAATGGAACTGTTCTGGTAAATGGCGGCTACGACAATGACAATACTGAGCCAAAGCTCGCATCGACGGAGCTCTACGGCCCGCTGGCATCTCCACCGCTGGCGCCACAAGTGACAGCGCCACCCGACCAGACTGGTTACGAAGGGACAGTCGAGGCATTCAGCCTGGGATCGTTCACTGACGCAGGTACCGGTAGCCCCTGGACGGTGGATATTGACTGGGGTGATGGGTCGAGCCACACGACCTTCAGCGCCGCTACTGCAGGTGCGTTGGGGACGCAAAACCATGCGTACGCCGACAATGGCACGTACCAGGCTACGGTTAAGGTGGCGAATAATCACGGCGCCTCCGACTCCAGGATCTTCACCGTGGCGGTGAACAACGTCGCGCCGGTAGTAACACTAACGCAGCCGGCGGCAATCAACGAAAATGACACGGCAACGCTAAACGGGAGCTTCGCCGATCCGGGCACGCTGGACACCCACACGGTGCTGATCGACTGGGGCGATGCCGCGGCCAAGACCACCCTTAACCTGGCGGCCGGCATCCTCTCCTTCAACGCCTCGCACCAGTACCTGGACGACAACCCGACCGGCACGCCCTCGGACAGCTATCCGATCAACGTAACGGTCACCGATAAGGATGGCGGCAGCGGCAGCGCCTCTTCGAGCGTGACGGTGAACAACGTCGCGCCGGCCATCACCAGCTTTGCGGGCACAGACTCGCTGATTGGCCCGCTCGCGTTCGCGTCGAGCACTTTCATCACGAACTTCACCGATCCGGGCGCCCAAGACACCTGGACGGCCAGCTTCACCTATCCGGACGGGTCGCCGACCCAGCAGGTCAACTCGTTCGCAAGCGGCCAGCAGATCACCCACCAGTTTGCAGCGGCCGGGTGCAATAAGGCCGTCTCGGCCACGGTGGCCGACGACGACACCGGGTCCGCCACGGCCACGACAACCGTGAACGTCGGTACGGGCGCGTTCCTGCCGCCAATGACGAACCAGCCGGTTACCGACAAGCTCCGCAACGGCCGGGTGCTGCCCGTCAAGGTCCGCATTACCGATTGCAGCGGCAACCCGGTCACTAACCTGACGCCCGCGATCCGGCTCGTTGCAGGTGACCAGACCTCAGCGGCCGACGACACCACGGACACGATTACGCCGCCCTCGGTCTCCTCGGCCGATACCACAGGCCTCATGCGCCTCGCGGACGGCTATTACATCTACAACCTGCAGGTGAATCTCCCCGCGCTCAACGCGGACTACACGGTCATCATCTACCCCTATGGGACAGCCAACGCCGGCCAGACGTTGCGGCGCAAGATCCAGGCAACAAAATAGCAGTGAAGTGAATCTAGGGACAGGCAGAGCCGGATCGGCACAAAACCGATCCGGCTCTGCTGTTTACTCCTCGGCGGAGGGCGTTGTAGGTCGAGGCGCGGATGCCGCCGACCAAGTGGCATGTATTTGCCTGGATACAGCCTCGAAGCCTTTCCGGCAACGTCAAGGGGCCTGATTGTGTTTGAAATACGGATCTTGACCGGGCATCTAAACGCTCAGCCGTCGGCTGCCCAGCCGCGGTAAAATGGCGTCGTGTGATCACAGCCACAATCTGCACATACCGAGCGAACAGTTTAGTTTGCGGGAGAGTACGACACATGACGACACTGCTTGAAGCAGCTATCGCGGAACTGCACAAGCTTTCTGCGCCCGAACAAGATGCCATCGCGCAGATCATTTTAGATGAGCTTGCCGACGAACAGCAGTGGGAGAAACAGTTCGCACAATCCCAGGATGCACTAGCCCGCCTCGCAGCAAAAGTGCGGAGCGACATCCGCATCGGCCGGGTCAAGCCCATGGGCATGGACGAACTGTGAATTCCTACGTGACGGAAGAGTTCGTTGCGTACTTCAGGGCGCTGCCCGACGTCGCCAAAGCGCAAGCCCGCAAGAACTACCGTCTATGGAAACAAAACCCGAGTCATCCCAGCCTGCATTTCAAGCGCGTGCATGCGCACGAGCCGCTATACTCCGTGCGGATTGGACGGGGATGGCGCGCATTAGGCTTGCTAGAAAACAACACCATAACGTGGTTCTGGATCGGGTCGCACGCCGACTACGATACGCTCATCAGATAAGCGAGAGCCGATCATGGATGAACTGCGTGCATATCCGAATGGCAACACGAGCCGGATATTTCGGCTCGAGGAACTGGCATACACTATTCAGGACGTGGCCGTGCCGCACGTCGCGTGACCCCCGAGGCGCGCTTCGAGCGCATGCATGGCTACACCCTCCACGCCGGCACCGCGTTCTACTGATGATCTATCAATTGCCGCTGTACCCGCCAGTCAGTAATCCGAAGTGATCTGAAGCGTCTACCCGTTCGTGCGTAGAAACTCCCGCATGCAGTCCGCCAGCGCCTGGCAGCCTTCGAGCGTCATGGCGGTGTAGGTCCAGGCGCGGATGCCGGCAAATATCTACGGATGTGCGTTCGGATCCTCGATTGGAAAACCCTCGGAGGCAGCAGCCGCCAGCAAGTTATGGTCTGCACAGACGAACACCGGTAGATTGCCGGTTGCTCGGCTATATTCCTGGGCAGACGCAAGTTGGATCGCATCCAGAGAGCGTAGGGCATGCCGAACTGCGAGATCGGCAGCATCGGCGAGCACTTGCTGCTCCAGAGCTACGACAATGTACTCGTTATCTACATGTAACAAGAAGTCGTGGTGTAAACGGCTGAAAGCTGAGGCAGTTAACATGCCTTGCCGATGCCTTCGGGCCAGGGCGGCTACTGTTTCGACTATTGCTAACCCCGATACGACGATGATATTTCCCGCTCTGCTGTCCGTCCAACCTCGGACCCAAGCGGAGCCTAATTCGGTGACGTAGCGTTTGGCGAGAGCGCTTGTATCGGTGAAGAAGATGCTCAATGCGGGCCGCGATCCTCATCGATGAGATCACTAATGAGCTGCGGTCCGGCAAACAATCGGCCTAGCTCATCACGCTCTTCATCTGACAATGGTACTGCATCCACGGGCGCATACTGTGCCTCACCCAATAGACCCGCCGCCTTCAGCCGGGCGCGAATTTCGTCACGCGTAGGGTTGGTTTTCTCGGTGGGCTGGACCGGCAGTGGTGTGATCACCAGTTGGATCGGACCCAGCGGAACGTCTGGGGGCAGATCGATCTCAAGATGTCGATCTTCGGTGATCGTTGTGGTCAAAGTTATTGAGGTCATGGCAATTCCATTTCCCGTTCGGTGGTTCGTGGATAGTGTAGCACGGCAGTCCAATAGCAGGGCGGCCGTGCTGCTGTGTCGCCGAATGCCTGCTTCTCGCCTAGCCGTGCGTGCGCAGGAACTCCTGCATGAACTCCGCCAGTGCCTGGCAGCCTTCATGCGTCATGGCGTTGTAGGTCGAGGCGCGGATGCCGCCGACCGAGCGGTGTCCGGCAAGACCGATGAAGCCCTGCTCCGCCGCCTCGCGCACGAAGGCCTTCTCGAGCTCCTCGCTGGGCAAACGGTAGGTGATGTTCATCAGCGACCGGCTCCTCGGCTCGGCATGGCCGCGGTAGAAGCCGTCGCTCGCGTCGATCGCGTCGTAGATCACCTGCGCCTTCTCCTCGTTGCGGCGCGCGACTGCTTCGAGTCCGCCCTGGTCGCGCAGCCAGCGCAAAACGAGGCTCGTGACGTAGATGCCGAAGGTATTCGGCGTGTTGTAGAGCGAGTCGTTCTTGGCGTGGATATCGTAGCGCAGCATCGCCGGCAGCGTCGGAGGGGCTTTGCCGAGCCACTCGTCACGGATGATCACAATGGTAACGCCCGCGGGGCCGATGTTCTTCTGCGCGCCTGCATAGATCAGGCCGTAGGGCGCGACGTCCACGGGACGTGACATGAAGTCGCTCGACATGTCTGCCACGAGCGTCCGGTCGCCGAAGGTCGGCAGCGCGCCCCACTGCGTGCCGAAGATCGTATTGTTCGAGGTGAAGTGGACGTAGACCGGGTCCGGGCTGAGGTTGATCTCTCCGAGGCTCGGAATGCGACGGTAGTTCTCGGACTTGGTGGTAGCAGCCACATGCGGCTTTCCGACTTTGCCTGCCTCCTCGAAGGCCTTTTCCGACCACGCGCCGGTGATGATGTAGTCTGCCGTGGCTCCCGGCGGAAGGAAGTTCAGCGGCGCCATCGCGAACTGCGTGCTCGCTCCGCCCTGGAGGAAGAGCACGTGGTAGCCCTCCGGCACTCCCAGTAGCTCCTTGACCAGCGCCGCGGCCTCGGCGTTGATCGCCATATACTCCCTAGAGCGGTGGCTCATCTCCATGACCGACAGGCCGCGACCCTTATAGTCGAGGAGATCGCGCTGGACCTCTTCGAGTACAGGCCGCGGCAGCATCGCAGGCCCGGGGTTGAAATTGTAGATGTGCGCCATGGTTCACTACTCCTTACGCGTCGATGCAGCGCTCTACCCGCTCCCGACAACAAAAAGCACCGAAGAAAGCTTCGGTGCCCCAGCCCAGGCGAGCGACTGGTTCAGCGCGCTTCGTCGGGCTTCCCCGTGGTGTCGACCCACGTTCGTGCGCCAGTAACCCGAGAAGTTATGGCTCTAGTATAGCAGCGGCATCCCCTCCGTCAAGGGATGCCCACGGCCTAGCCGCCGACCTCTGCGACCGCCTTGCCGCGCTTGCGCGTGACCGTGACAGGCTCGCTCTGCTGGTAGATCTGCGTCGTCGAGATCGACGCGTGTCCGAGCAGTGTCTGCACCGAGCGGAGGTCGGCGCCGTTGGCCAGCATATGCGCCGCGAAGGAGTGGCGCAGGGTATGCGGCGTGAGCTCCTGAACGCCGAGCTTACCGGCGTAGCGCTTCAAGATCAGCCAGAAGCCCTGGCGCGTCAGACGCTTGCCGCGGTGGTTCAGGAAGAGCGCCGAATCCGGGTGGTGGTTGCCGCGCGCGAGCTGTGGCCGCGCAATATCGTTGTACTCTTCGAGCGCCGTGACCGTCGAGCCGCTGATCGGCAAAATCCGCGATTTGCTCTCGCCGCCGCACCGGACGCACTCCGCCTGTAGGTCGACCTCCTCGGTATTCATCGCCACGAGCTCGCTCACCCGCATACCCGTGGCGTAGAGCAGCTCCAGCATCGCCTTGTCGCGCAGCGCCTCGGGCCCGGAGCTTGCCAGCGGCAGCTCGAGCAGCTCGTCGACCAGGTTGACCGTGATCGATTTGGGCGGCGTGCGATCCACGCGCGGCGAATCCAGGTCGGCCGTCGGATCGGAGTCGATGATGCCTTCCCGGTGCAGAAAGGTCGAGAAGGACTTCACCGCCGCGGTACGCCGCGCCAGCGTCGACGTAGCGTAGCGGCGTTCCTTGAGGAAGATCAGAAACGCGAGAACGTCGTCGCGGGTCAGCTCCTGCCAATCCTGCTTGCCGCGCTCTGCCACAAACTCACTAAACTGCTCCAGGTCGGTCCGATAGGCCGATGTCGTATTCGGTGACAGTTTGCGCTCGTTTGCCAGGTGGCTGAGAAATCGCTCAAGCTGCTCGCGCATTCGGGGTTGCTCCATCACACATGCTCCGTGGGGGGCTTCCACGGCATCGCGGATGGTAGCGCATTCAACGAGCGATGTCAACCGAGGTTACAGGAGACAGGAGTAAATAGGCTCGTCGCAGTCGCCTATTCCGTGTTCCCTGTCCCCTGTAATCTACATGTGGTATAGTGCCGCCGTCCCGACCTCTCGATCGAGGCGGTTTTGCTTGCTCCATCACTACCACTTGCCGAGGTTCCACGTATGCTGGGAGAAGAACGCACCAGACTAGGCGTCGTCGTCGCGGGCTCGCTGTCTGAGGGATTGACGGTCCGCCTCGACGGTATGGCGTCGGTCGAGGACTTGCGTGTTGGCCAGTTCGTCGCGATCCAGGGCGACCGGCACCAGTTTTTTTCGATCATCGGCGACGTTCAGCTCGAGGCAGCGAACCGCGATGTGATCGGCGATCCCCCGCCGGATGACGACGATTTCTTGCGTGAGGTTCTGGGAGGCACCTCGACCTATGGGACCTTTGACGCGACTCCCATGCTGATGCTATCGGCGGATCCGGCCGAGGGGCTGCGCCCCGTCCGGACCGTGCCGCGCCACTTCGCGCCGGTCTTCAGCGCCGACGAAGGCGACTTCAGCCGCGTCTTCGGCGCCGAGTCCGCCACCAAGTTCCAGATCGGTATGCCGCTGGATATGGATATCCCGGTCTGCCTCGATTTGCCGCGCTTCGTCGAGCGCTCCAACGGCGTCTTCGGCAAGTCGGGCACCGGCAAATCCTTCCTCACCCGGCTGCTCCTATGTGGCACGATCAAGGGCGGCATCGCCTCGTCGCTGATCTTCGACATGCACTCCGAGTACGGCTGGGACTCGCACTCCGAGGACGGTACCTTCGTCAAAGGGCTGCGCCAGCTTTTCGGTTCGGAGGTGTTGATCTACACCCTCGATCCACGCTCCTCGCGCGCTCGGGGCGTCAGCTACGACTCCGAGGTCGTGATCGGGCAGGACCAGATCGAGGTCGAGGATGTGATCCTGCTGCAGGACGAGCTGAACCTGAATCCGACTGCCGCCGAGACGGCCAGCCTGCTCGTAGATCGGTGGAAGAGCGGGTGGCTGCGCGAGCTGCTCAAGATGGACGCCGCCGCGCTGGACCAGTTTGCGCAGGACTCAGGCGCGCATGCCGGTGCTCTCTCGGCCCTCAAGCGCAAGATGGAGCAGATCGCACGCCTCCCCTTCGTCCGAGAGACCGCTCCTGCCAACTCGATCAAGGGCATGATCGACGCGCTGGCAGCCGGGCAGCACGTCGTGCTGGAGTTCGGCCAACACAACTCCGCGCGGGCCTACATGCTCGTCGCCAACATTATTACGCGGCGCATCCACGAGAGCTGGATCGAGCGCACCGACCGCTATTACCAGACCAAGAGCGCGGCCGACAAGCCCCGCCCACTAATGATCACGATCGAGGAGGCGCACAAATTCCTCAACCCCCAGGCTGCGCGCCAGACGATCTTCGGCACCATCGCGCGCGAGCTGCGTAAGTACAGCGTTACATTGCTGGTGGTCGACCAGCGCCCATCGGCGATCGACTCGGAGGTCATGAGCCAGCTTGGCTCGCGCATCACGGCGCTGCTCAACGACGAGCGCGACATCGACGCCGTCTTCACCGGCGTCGGCGGTGCCTCGAAGCTGCGCACGGTCCTGTCGTCCCTCGATACGCGCCAGCAAGCCATGATCCTGGGCCATGCCGTGCCGATGCCGGTGGTGATCCGCACCCGGCCTTACGACGACGAGTTCTACAAGGCGATCAGCCCGCGTCGAGCCGCGCTCAAGACCTTCGCCGAGCTCCAGGAATCGGTAGACGAGCTTTTCTAGGCGGCCGCTATGCTACAATCAACCGTGCCCGACCCCGGCGGCTTTCAGCCCGCCCTCGCGGAAGACCAACGTGGCGATCGTCTTACTCGCAGTGGCGCCGACCGCGCTCTATAGCTGGCTGCTCTGGCGTCTGGACCGCTACGAGCGCGAGCCGGTTCATTTGCTCCTGGTAACCTTCATCTGGGGCGCACTGCCGGCTCTGCTGCTCGCGGCCGTAGCCGAGCTTGGCATCGGCGGCCTCGCCGGCCGCAGCCTCCGGCCGGGCTTCGACGCCACGCTGGTCGCTCCACTCGTGGAGGAGCCTGTCAAGGCGCTGGCTTTGATCGGCCTCTTTCTTTTCTTCCGACGCGAGTTTGACGGGCTGCTCGACGGGATCGTCTACGGCGCGCTGGTCGGGTTTGGCTTCGCGATGAGCGAGAATATGCTTTACTTCCTGGCGAACCCCGATCGGCTGGCCGCCGTCTGGCTGTTGCGCTCGGTTATCTTCGGCTTCAACCACGCTTTCTACACCAGCATCGTCGGCATCGCCCTGGGCCTGATTCGCCTCGATCGGCGCCGCTGGCTCGGCTATGCCGTCTTGCCGGCCGCGCTCGTGCTGGCGATCGTGCTGCACGCCGTGCACAATGCCTCGGTCCAGGCAGGCCTGCTCGGCTTCTGCATCGCCTGGATCGTGGACAGCGGAGGCGTCCTGATTGTCGTGGCGATTGCGGTCCTGGCACAGCGCCGCGAACGCCACTGGCTCGAAACGCAGCTCTCGCCGGAGGTCGTGGCCGATGTGATCGGGCCGGGCGATCTGCGGGCGGCCTACACTCCCTCGGTCCGGTTTCGCGCCGAGCTACGGGCGCTCCTCCGGCGCGGTTGGCTGCAGTATCGCCACGTCCGCCGTTATAATCATCTGCTGGTCGAGCTCGCCTTCGTCAAGCACCAGCTGGCGCAGGGCGATCGCTTCTGTTGCCAGGAAGACGTCGACCGCTTGCGCGCAGCCCTTGTCGCGGAGCGCGCGCTGGTCCAGGAAGCTTAGACTGACTACCCGGATGATCGTACGTGGAGGAAAGACAGCCGGCTATGGCTCGAACTGCAACCGCGAAGGCTCCCAGCAATATCGCCTTCGTCAAATACTGGGGGGTTGCCGACACGGCTTTGACAATCCCCTACAACGAATCGATCTCAATGAACCTCGATGCGTGCTTGACGACGACCACCGTTACGTTCTACGATCGACTCGCGGAAGACGAGGTCGCGATCGCCTGGTACGAGCAGCCTCCGCGGCCGGTGGCCGGGCGCCAGTACGACCGCGTGGTCGCCCAGCTCGACCGGGTGCGCGCCCGTGCCGGCATCACAGCTCGTGCGCGGGTTGCATCGGCCAACAATTTTCCGGCCGACGCGGGTATCGCCTCATCCGCCGCCGCCTTTGCCGCGCTGACACTTGCCGCCGTAACCGCCGCCGGCCTGCGGCTGGACGAGCGCCAGCTTTCGATCCTGACGCGGCAATCCGGCTCCGGCTCGGCCTGTCGCTCGATCCCCGACGGCTTCGTCCACTGGCACAATGACGGGACCGATGCGGGCTCCTACGCGACCTCCGTCGCCGCGCCTGATGCATGGGCGATCTCCGACGTCGTCGCCATCGTCGACGCGGGCGTGAAGCGCGTCACCTCGGCCGACAATCACATGCGCGCGGCGACTAGTCCCTACTTCCCCGTGCGCCTGCAGGAGGTTCCCGGCCGGATCGCGCAAACGCTCCTCGCCATCCGCGATCACGATCTCGGCATGCTTGGCGCCGTCTGCGAGGCGGACGCCGTCTCGCTGCACGTCGTGGCCATGACCAGCGTGCCGCCGACCTTCTACTGGAACGCGGGGACACTGGCCATCGTGCATGCGCTGTATCGCTGGCGCGACGAGGGCCTCTTTGCCTACTTCACCATGGATGCAGGGGCCAACGTCCATGTGATCTGTGCCGCCGGCAACAGTCGCGAGATCGATCGGCGTCTGCGTGAGATTCCGGAGGTTCAGTGGACCATCGTCAACGGGCCGGCACGTGGCGCCCATCTTGTCGAAGGCCCGTAGCCGCGTGCCCTACTCCGCTCCATATGTGCAGTTCGTGACCTGCTTCAATGCGCGGCGCTATCCCCGGAGGCGCCGCCATATGGAATTGAGCTTGACGAGGAGGTGACCAAATGTTCCGCGTAGCTATATTGACCGTGAGCGACCGCAGTGCCGAGGGCACGCGACAGGATGAGAGCGGCTTGGTTATCCGTGAGATCGTGGAGGCGAGCCTTGACGTGGAGATCATCGCTTACCTCGTCGTCCCGGACGAGCGCACGGCGATCGAGACGGCCCTCTCCGGCTGGGCCGACCGTGGCGAGGCCGATCTGGTGCTGACGACGGGCGGAACCGGCCTTGCGCCGCGCGATATTACGCCCGAAGCAACGCGTGCGGTCATCGAGCGTGAGGTGCCGGGCATTCCCGAGGCCATGCGGGCTGCGAGCCTCACGAAGACCCCTTTCGCCATGCTCTCGCGCATGGTCGCCGGTACGCGCGGCCAGACGCTGATCGTCAATCTCCCGGGCAGCCCCACGGCCGTCCGCGAGAACCTTGCCGTCGTCCTACCGGCGCTGCCGCATGCGCTTGATAAGCTGATGGGCGATCCCAGCGACTGTGCGCCGGGCGAGGCCGCCGGGCGCCATCCATTATCAGCTTCCTAGACACTTCTGGGGCGCACGATCGGGATAGATACCTCAGGTACGACAACAATGTTACCGGCTTTGGCGTGCTATTTACGGGGATCGGGGGCTCGGACCGCTACCGTGCCTATGCCGGCCTGGCGCAGGCGATGGGACCGATTGAAGGCACGTTGCGGGCCCTGGTCGAAGCGGGCCGGGATGATTTGCGGTGGGAGACAGCGCGTGCGTTCTGTCGGGATCTGCTGCTAGTACACCTAGGCCGAAGTCCTTTCCTCATCGTCCAGGTCCTGCCGCGCAAATAGCTCAAAGAACTCGTCAGTGCCCAGTGCCGGTATCAGTTTCCGGGCCAACCGATCGACCGGGCCCATAGGCGCGCAGGGGCTGTCTCTGCGGCTGAATGCACGACCTCGCTACATACACCTGCACGTACGTACTGGTCGCTCACTCGTCAAGCGGACGCTGCCAATAGACCTGGAGATCCGTATCTTCCACTTCCACTTCGTTCGGTGACACGAGGCGGTAATGCTTTTCCGCCAATTGGGTGATACCACCTTCGGTCGCTTCGAAGAGAAAGAGTGCGATCACATTAGAGCTCATGAATTGCGCCGCTATGGGGCGGCAGATCAGATCAGGGA
>JBBSGA010000016.1:0-34589 GCA_038254585.1 Chloroflexales bacterium
AGACGCGGTGCTCGCCCCAACTATGGCGGTAGTTGAAGAGCTCAAAGGAGCGTCCATACCAGGGGTGGAATGGATGGGTGACCTGGAAAACGTGTACCCCAGTAGTGTTGCCGGGTGTACTTGACGGCGCTGTCCAAAGGATACGGAGAGTGACTGGCGTGGAGTCAGGCGACCAGTGCCGAAGTCCGGGCGGGGATCCAACGCGTGCGGTGTGTGCGGGCGACAAGAGCGCGTGCTTCGCGCAGGCGCATCTCCGCCAGGTCGAGCAGCTTCTCGATCTCGTCGCTGCGTCCCTGCGCCAGGCGCGACTCGATCAACCCCAGCGCCCCCTGGCAGGTCAGAACGCAATTGCGGAGCTGGTGGATCACGTCGGCCGCGCCGAGGAGATCGCTCTCTCTGCGAATCTGGGCCAGGCTATTTGCCAGGAGCGCGACCCGCGTCGGTGTGTCGATGTTGTGTGTCGTCGTCATACTAGCCCTAAGAGCAGAGCGCGTGCCGCCACGGGAGGACGGGTCTTTTTGAAAGGCGCGCTTTCGTCTGTCGGTATGATGTAGTGTAGCGGGTGACGAGGGGCTTCGCCTGATACGATCGCCCTAACGCCTCTCCGCCGTTTGGCCTAGGGCTTTTCGGGCCACCACAACGCGAAGGCGCGAGCACCGTGGTGCTCGCGCCTTCGCGCTCTGTCGATCATCGGGCGCTACGCGGGTGGCGCCATCACGGCAAGCTCCTCGGTCAGCGTCTTTTCGACGATCTGCGGGTTCGCCTGCCCCTTGGAGGCGCGCATGACCTGACCGACAAGAAATTTGATGCTCTGCGTCTTGCCGCGCCGGTAGTCGTCCACGACCTTGGGGTGATTGGCGATCGCCTCGCGCGCCAGCGTTGTGATCGCGCGCGTGTCGCTGATTTGCTTGAGGCCGCGTTCGTCGACGATCGTCGCCGGCGCCCGGCCGGTGCGGAAGCTCTCCTCGAAGACTTGCTTGGCGACGGTTCCGTTGATCGTGCCATCCGAGACCAGCGTCACGACCTCGCCGATGAACTCCGGCCGTAGCCGCACTGCCGCGGCCTCAAGCGTCTCTCCAGTGTCGTTGAGCAGGCGGAAGAGCTCGCCCGTGATCCAGTTGGCGATCGCTTTTGGCGCGCGCCCACCCGCCGAGCTGACGGCGCTCTCGAAGTAGTCGGCCGTCGCGCGCTCGGCGGTCAGCAACTCCGCGTCCTGTATCGGCAGCTGAAACGCGGCGATGAAGCGGTCACGCCGGGCCGCCGGGAGTTCTGGCAGCTGAGCCTCGCGCTCGCGGATCCACGTTTCCTCGAGCTGAAGCGGTGGAATATCCGGCTCCGGGAAATAGCGGTAGTCGTGGGCGTACTCCTTTGAGCGCTGCCCGACCGTGACACCGCGGTCCTCATCCCAGCCGCGCGTCTCCTGGACGACCGTTCCACCTGCTTCGATCAGGGCCTTCTGCCGCTCGATCTCGTACTGCAGTGCGCGCTCGACCGAGCGGAACGAGTTCATATTCTTGACTTCGACCTTGGTCCCCTTAACCGACACGTTCGCGTCGCACCGAAAGGCGCCTTCCTCCAAGTTGCCGCTGTTCACGCCGAGCCAGACGAGGATCTGGCGCAGCTTCTGAAGGTAGAGCCGTGCTTCCTCGGGCGTAGCAAGGTCGGGCTCGCTGACGATCTCCATCAGCGGCACTCCTGCCCGGTTATAGTCGACGAGCGAGCCGTCGGCGGTGTGCAACAGCTTGCCGGTGTCTTCTTCCATATGGACACGGGTGATGCCGATCCGTTTCGGCCCCATGGCTATCACGATCTCGACGAAGCCGCCGCTGCAGATCGGATCCTCATACTGTGTGCGCTGGTAGTTCGAGGGGAGGTCCGCATAGAAATATTGCTTGCGGCTGATGATGTTATCTTTGTTGATCCGGCAGTCCAGCGCCAGTCCCGTTTCGGCAACGCGATCGATCGCCCGCTGGTTGATCACCGGCAGCGCGCCCGGCAAGCCGAGGCACACGGGACAGACATGCGTATTCGGCTCGGCGTTGGCATAATCCGCGCTGCAGCCGCAGAACATCTTCGATGCAGTAAGTACTTGGGCATGCACTTCAAGCCCGATCACGATGTTGAATTCCATCGACGCCTCCCTGCAGCCGGGAATTATAGCATGTGCCTGTCTGAGACCGCCTTGCCGCTCCCTACCCCCCGGAGTACAATGGGCGCTGAGGAGCCGCGTGCCGGCGGCCAGCTTGGAAGGAGTTTCCCGGTATGGGCGATCGTTTCATTTATCTCGATCATGCTGCTACGACGCCCACCGACCGGCGGGTCGTCGAGGCGATGCTTCCTTATTTTGGGGAGCGCTTTGGCAATCCCTCCAGCATCTATCGGCTCGGACGTGCCTCCCTCCAGGCGATCGATAGCGCCCGTTCGGCGGTTGCCGAGATTCTGCACTGCACGGCGAAAGAGATCGTCTTCACCGGCGGCGGCTCCGAGGCGGATAACCTGGCGATCAAAGGGGCGGCGATTGCACAGCGCGATCGCGGCAAGGGCAGCCATATCGTCACCAGCGCGATCGAGCACTCCGCCGTGCTGCATGCCTGTGACTACCTGCAGTCAATCGGCTTCGAGGTGACAGTTCTGCCCGTGACGTCCGAGGGATTGGTGGAGGCCGATCGGTTTCGTGAGGCGCTGCGTGCCGACACGGTTCTTGCCACGATCATGTATGCCAACAACGAGATCGGGACGATCCAGCCCATCGCCGAGCTCGGCGCGCTCTGCCGCGAGCGTGGCATCCTGTTCCATACCGATGCCGTCCAGGCAGGCGGCGCCCTCCCGCTCGACGTGCGATCGCTCGGCGTCGACATGCTCTCGCTCACGGCGCATAAGTTCTACGGGCCGAAGGGCACGGGCGCGCTCTACGTTCGGCATGGCACGCCGCTGGTTCCGCAGATCAATGGCGGTGGCCAGGAGCGCAGGCGCCGCGCCGGAACCGAAAACGTTCCCGGCATCGTCGGCTTCGCGGAGGCATTGCGCATCGCGGAAGAGCAGCGCGAGAGCTACGGCGGCCATTGTCGTTCGCTGCGTGATCGGCTGATCGACGGCGTGCTCGGTCGCATCCCTTGCACCTCCCTGAACGGTGGTCGTACGCACCGGCTTCCGAACAATGCCAACATCCTCTTCGAGTTCGTCGACGGCGAGAGCCTGCTCCTGCTGCTGGACCAGCAGGGCTTCTGCGCCTCTGCCGGCTCGGCCTGTGCAGCGGGCTCGGTCGAGCCGTCACACGTCCTGACGGCCCTGGGGATCGATGCCGAGCGTGCTATTGGTAGCGTCCGGTTCACCGTCGGCCGGTCGACCACTGTCGAAGACGTCGACAGCCTGCTCGACGTCTTGCCCGCCATGATCGAGCGGCTGCGCTCGGTCTCTCCCGCGTTTAGGCAACACCCGGCAGAGCAGGCCCAGATGGCCTGAGGAGCGAGCAATGGCCGAGGTCCAGGTTCTCTACGCTGCTACCGCGGGTGGGATTGTTCAGCTGGCCAGCCCGGGCACCAGCCATCGGTGGCGCGCGATCGGAGACGCGCTTGCCGCACAGGATGTTTCAGCAGTGCGCGCCTCGGCTTCCGATCCTCTGGCCGCGTACGCCGGTACCACTTCTGCCCTGTATGCGACGCACGATGGCGGGGCAACCTGGTCCTGTGAGCGCGACATACCGGTCACAGCCCTGGCGGCCGATGAAGATGGCTCGATCTACGCGGGGACACGCGACGGCGCGATTCTTCGCGGCGGAGCCGGCGACTGGAGCGAGGTTCATCGAGGCGGTTCGCCGGTCGTGCGCCTGACCAGGCTGGCCACGGGGCGTATCGCCGCGGTCTACAAGAGTGGCGAGGTGGATATTCGCGCCGACGAGACATGGCGCCCGGCGAATCTCGTGGTGCCGCGCGCGAAAGCGATCGCCAGCAGTGTGGCAGCGCCCAATGAGCTCTTCGTCGCCACCGACACGAGCCTGGTTACACGCTACGGCTCGCATCTCATCGACAGTACGACAGCTCACACGCTTGTGGTGCTTGCTGGCAAGCCGGAGGTACTCTTGATCGGCACGCGCAGCTTAGTGCAGCGCTCGGACGATCGCGGCAACACCTTCACGCCTGTCGAAGGCCCACACGACGTGCAGGTCCTCGTCTCGCCTCCACATTACCAGGACTATGCATACGCGGGTACCGGGAGTGGCGAGCTATGGCTGAGCGCGGACCGTGGCCGCACGTGGCGCAAGCTTCACGAGGGGATGGCCGCGGTGCGCGATCTTTCTTTCTCGCGCGTCCGCTGAGGCGGGGACGAAACCCGCATATTTGCGCCATCGTCGTCGCTTCAATCCCCTAGATCGAGTGGCCGCACGGCTGGAAGCAGCGCCTCGACCTCGTCCGGGTCGAAGACGGCTGCGCCCATGTGTAACGTATTGGCCGCGCCCACTGCTACGCCGAGGCGCAGCGCCCCGGCCAGAGTCTCGCCGCGTGCAAGGCCTGCGACGACGCCGCCGAAGAGCGAGTCGCCGCTCCCGATCGGGAACATACCTGAGACCTCCGGCGCGGCCCATCCGAAGCGCTCGCCCGCTCGGTCGATGCCCGCGGCTCCCAGCTTGCCCAGCGTGATGATCACGGCTTTGGCGCCGTCGCGCTGAATCCGCGCAGCTGCCTCCACGGCGTCTCGTCCGCTCCGCACCGGGCGCCCAACTGCCTCCGCAGCCTCATGCTGGTTGATCTTTACCAGGGCCGGCTTCGCGCACAGCGCGTACGTTAGCTGAGGTCCGTAGGTGTCGAGGAGCGCCGGCACTCCTGCCCTGCCCGCCCGCTCGACAAGCTCGCGCAGCCCCGTCTCGGGAGTCCCCGGCGGACAGCTGCCCGATATCGCCATCCACTGCGCTTCAGGAAGATGCTGCCCGGCTGTTTCTACGAGCCGGCGCCAATCCGCAGTCTGGAGTGCCGGCCCGCGCTCGTACAGCTCGGTAATCTGGTGCGTGGCCGGGTCCACGATCGTCAGGCAGGTCCGTGTTTCGCCTTCGATCGCGACCGCGTGACAGCGGATGCCCTCCCGCGTCGCCAGGTCGACCAGCAACTGCCCAATGTGGCCGCCGAGAGGGCCGGTCACGAGCGGCTGCTGGCCAAGCGTATGCGCGGCGCGGGCGAAGTTGAACCCTTTCCCGCCGGCGAGCCCGAGCGTTTCCGATGGGCGAAAGGTCCGCCCAAGCTCGAAGCCGGGTACGATGGCCGTCTTGTCGAGGGAAGGATTAGGAACGACTGTAAGAATCACTGCCTTGCCGAGCTTGGCTGATCCGCGCGATACACCACCTTGCCTTTTACCATCGTCAGCCGCACGTTCAGCTCCTCGTCCAGGAGCACGAGATCCGCCAGGTGGCCCGGCTTAAGCGCGCCGACCTCGTGCCCGAGCATAATCGACTCGGCCGCAACTGAGGTGGCCATCGATAGCGCCTCCGCAAGCGATACCCCCGTCGCCTGCATGACGTTGCGGAGCGCCCGGTCCAGCGTGAGCGTGCTCCCTGCCAGGCTCCCGCCCTGCTTGAGGCGGGCCTCGTCTCCATGCACCGTCACGCGCTGTCCGCCCAGGTCGTACTCTCCATCCGGCAGCCCGGCCGCGCGCATCGCGTCCGTGATCAGCACAGTGCGATCGACTCCTTTCGCACGTACGAGCAGCTTGACCATCGCAGGATGAATGTGGATCAGGTCGACGATCGCCTGCGCATAAATCTGATCACAGGTGAGTGCCGCACCGGCGGTTCCGGGCTTGCGATGATGCAGCCCAACCATGCCGTTGTAGGTATGGCAGGCCTGCGTAAGGCCCAGACGGACGGCCGCCAGCACCTCGTCGTAGCTTGCCGACGAGTGGCCGACCGCGACTGCCGCGCCGTGCTCGCACGCGTAGCTCACAAGGGCCAGGTTGGCCGGAATCTCCGGCGCCAGGCTGATCAGCCGCACGTTGCCGTGCGCGAAGAACTGCTCATATTCCCGCGGATCGGCTGGCCGGATCTCTGCGACCGGCTGTGCTCCCGGCTGCTCCACGCTGATGTAGGGACCCTCCAGATGGACGCCCAGGAGATGGGCGCCGCCGGTCCCTGCCTGTTGGCAGCGCGCCGCGTTCGCGATCGCCGCCAGCGTTTGCTCGCGTCCTGCCGTCATAGTCGTCGCCAGAAAGCTGGTCACGCCATGCCGCGCAAAAAAACGTGCCATGCCCTCGATCGCCTCGGGTGTGGCATCCATCGTGTCGAAGCCGGCACCACCATGCACGTGGATGTCGATCAGACCAGGCGCCACGTAGAGATGCGTGGCATCGATAACGTCCGCTTGTCGTGGCGGAGGCTCCGCGCCAACCGCCACGATTCGCTCGCCTTCGATCACCACCGACCCGCGCACAAGTATCTCGGCCGGGGTCAGCACCTTCCCATTGGCGATGACAATGCTGGCGCTCATATCCATTCGCAGCTCCCTCGGCTTCGTTTGCTTCGCCGTAGCGCCGGCTTCGTCGGTTACGCCGCGGGGTCCGGTCGCGGCGTCGGCGCGGCCAGGGCCGCGGCGCCCAGGATCGCGACGTCACGTCCAAGCGCTGTGAGCTCGAGCATTCCCGGCTGATAGACCTCCGCGAACATCGGCGCCTCGGCCGCCAGCCGCTCGGCATGCTCCTGTACGGCGTTGAGCAGCACGTTTCCTGCTAATCCTACTCCCCCGCCGAGCACAATCAGCTCAGGATCCAGGAACATGGCGAGCAGGTGAATGCCGTAGGCGATGTAGCCTCCGACCTCGCGGAGGATCGTCTGCGCCAGTGGGTCGCCCTGGACCGCAGCCTGGCAGACCTGCTCGCTCGTCAACCGGTCCCAGTCTCCCGCGGCGTCTCGCAGTGCTGTCTCACCACCGGCCTCTATCGCAGCCCGTGCCCGTGCCGCGATCGCCGGGCCGGCGGCAAGGACCTCGAGACAGCCGCGGGCGCCGCACTTGCAGACCGGGCCGTCTGGCTGGACGATCGCGTGGCCGATCTCACCGGCGAAGCCCGTCGTGCCGCGGTAGAGTTTCCCGTCGAGGATGAAGCCGGCGGCAATGCCGGTGCCAAGGCTCAGGTAGACCATGTTGCGCGCCTTCCGCCCCGCGCCATAGTAGCTTTCGCCGAGCGCGGCCGCGCGCACGTCGTTTTCGATCGCGCACCGAATGCCGAGGCTCGCCTCCAGCACGGGTGTGACCGGCACATCGCGCCACCCGAGGTTGACCGATACAAGTCCTGCTCCTGTCTTCGGATCGACCTTGCCCGGGATGCCTAATCCGACCCCTGTGATATCCGTCCGGTGTGCCCCGGCGGCCTCGACCGCGCTCTCCACGGCGCCGGCGATCGAGCGCAGCGTCATCGCAGGACTTGCCAGATCGGTCGGATGCTGCACACGTCCATAGATTCGCCCGGCCCGGTCCACGACCGCCGCTGCGATCTTTGTACCGCCTACGTCGACGCCGACGACCAGAGGGCCCTCGGCGAGCTGTACCGGTTCACTCCGCTCCACCGCTCAGCTCTGCCGGTCAAGCTGCGCCAGGAGCTCTTTGCGCCGCTCGGAGATCCACTCGACGTCCCGCGGGAATGCGGCGTAGTCGTGGATCGAGGACAGGGCGGCGCCGTCAGGGGCAATCTGGGCTGCCTGGAGTAAAGCATAATCCTGCAGGCTTTCGGCAAAGATTTCCCAGCGAAGCGAATCGACCGGTCCATCCTGGCCTGGATAGACCACGAAGGTATCGCCATAGCTCCAATCAGGCCAGGCGAGGCCATCGGTGACAGTATAAGGATCGATCAGCTGTGTCGTCTGCCGTTTGTACCAGTAGTTGTAGCCCCAATGCAGGAAGCCGCGCGCCCGGTTGCGATAGAAGAGCCAGCCGGACATACGTATCTTCACCAGTGGTGTATCGATCAGGCGGTTCAGGTAGCGCCCGCGCGGCTCGCAGCAGAAGTAGGCCCACGCCGGGAACCCCGCCTGCACAAAGTCAGGCGCGGTAGTGATGGAAGGGATCGGGGTGTCGGTGAGTCCCTCACGTGCGAAGCCAATATCGGTCAAAGCGTCCATCACTCGCATCCATGGCGCCAGCTCGCGCAGCATCGCACGCGCGGCGCCGTAGGTTTCGAGATGCGCTGCTCCATGCGGCTCATCCGAAAGGTGGAAGAAGCTGCGCTCCATCAGGCCTTCTTCCCGCAGAAAGCGCTCGAGCTCGGGCAGAAGCTGGGCAAGAAAGCCGCGGTACACGTCAGCTGTGCCCGCCGTTTCCGCCGGCCAGAGCAGCTCGCCGGTCTCCGCCCGCCCATCATAGACCCGGATCGCGTATTTTGCGCCCCATTGTGTGAACAGGTGGGTCCACTCGAAGCGCGTGAGACCGTGGTCCAGGGCAGTGCGGATCCAGCGCCGCACCAGCGTCCAGTCGAAGTGGTACTGCCCGTCGCCGCGGCGCACGTCCAGCAGCTGGGTCGGGCGCTTCACGCCGTCGAGCGGCGGGGTGAACATCGGCACGTAGAGCGTGTCTTGCCCGTGTGCGACGACGTCGTCCAGATAGGGGTTGAGAATTTCCCAGAAGGGCTCCTGGAACGGCTCGACCTTATACCAATCGCAGAGCGCGTCGGCGTAGAGCCAGTGCGTGACAGGAAAATCGTGCCGAGGCTGCAGCACTGCTGCGTGTACGACGACTGTCGCGGTCAGTTCGGCGCTCTCTCCTTCTCCTGTCGTGAGCCTAACCGTCACCGGGTAGCGGCCCGGGCGGCTCTCGCGCGGAATCTGCACGCTAATCCAGAATGCGTATGTCTCCCGCGCCCCGGCGTGCACGCTCGTCTCGGGCAAGAGTGGATCCGGAGCGTATCCGGGAAGGAAGCTCGCGCCCTCGATCTCCTCCTCGGGTGTCTTGGTCGAAAGGTGTGGCACCGGCACGTACCCGACCCGCCGTACCCGCACCTGAAGCTCCGCCGGCGCGTGTGCCTGTGCCTGAATTCGCTGGTCGCGCTCACCTGTGCGGAAGACGGCCTGAAACGAGAGCCGCTCCCCACGTGCCGCGTCGAGCTCGATCGTCGAGGTGGTCTCGGCGCGTGAAGATGGATAGAACCTGCGTAGTGAGCTAGATAGCCATGCCTGCATGTCTGCTCTGTTTCCTGTTCGCTAAGGGGTCAACGCAACCGCCGGTTCGCGGCGCAGTACGATCGCCTCCGTCGTCAGCGCGGTCGCCGCCAGGCTCACGGCCGTCTCTAGGGCGACGCGGACGACCTTGGCAGAATCTAGGATGTTCGCGTCCCACATATCCGCGTGCCGCTGCTTCAGGACATCATACCCGAAGCCCGTACCGCCGCGTCGCGCCTCGGCCAGGATCGGCGCGGGCGGCAAGCCCGCGTTGCGCACGAGCCACGCCATTGGGGCCTCGAGAGCGTCGCGCACGAAGCTGGCGCCGATCGCCTCGTCGTCATCGCCTCGCGCGAGCCCATCCAGAGCCGTCTGGCAGTGAAGGTATGCCGCGCCGCCGCCGGCCACGACGCCTTCCTCGAGCGCTGTCGGCATAAACCGAATCACCCGCTCTGCCAGATCCCGTCGTGCCATCCGCTCGGCGTCGCTCGCGGCGCCGAGCTTGAGTACGGCCATGCCCCCTCGGAGCTTGCCCAGGCGCTCGATCTGTTTGCGCCGTGCCTCCTCGTCCTCGGCACGCCGGATCTGTGCTCGCAGCGTCTGCTGACGCTCGGCGATCAGATCCGGATCGCCTGCGCCGCCGACGATCGCAAGGGTATCCGCCCCAACCTGTACGATACGCGCCTCGCCTAGGTGCCCGAGTTGGACCTCTTCCAGCCGATCTCCCCGGTCCTTTGCGATAAACTCCGCGCCTGTGATAATCGCGATATCCTCGAGCGAATCGTGGCGGTGCCGGCCCTGTATTGTAAGCGTGGCAGCTACGACGTCCAGGATCCCGCGCGCGCGATTGGATAGCAGCGTCGCTCGCGCGCTATCGGACACATCTTCGGCGATGATGAGGAGCGGGCCGGCGTCTGCCCCAGCAACCTGATCGAGCAGCCCGACGATCTGTGGCGCCTCGGTAATCGTGTGGTCGGTCACCAGCACCCATGGCTCTTCTAGCCGGGTCTGCTGTCGCGGCACGTCCGTCACGAAAGCCGGCGAGACGAAGGCGCCCTCCCAGCGGGCGCCTTCGAAGAACTCGCGCTCGAGGTAGGCGCCGGCATATTCCTCGATCACCACGGTGCCCTCCGGGCCGAGGCGACCAAAAACCTCGCCCAGTATCCTGCCGAGCTCCAGGTCGCCGGTTGCAGCGCGCGCCAGGGCTGCTAGATGCTGCTCGCCGTCGAGCGGCCGGGATTGAGCCCGGAGCGCAGCCACGGCCGCGCGCAGGCCCTGCTCCATCCCGCGCCGCAGGCGTACCGGGTCGGCGCCGGCCGCGAGCTGCCGGTAGGCCTTCTCGAGCATCTCGTGGGCTAGGGCTGCCGTCGTCGCGCCGCCGTCGCCAAGCTGGTCGTGTACGTTCCAGACGGCATGGCGCAGCAGCATGGCGCCGACGTTGGCCCCGCGGCCCTGGATTTCTACGATGCGCCGGACGATCACTGCGCTCGACGTCAGCAGCTCCGGATCCTTTCCGATCCGCGTGCAGGCGACCGCGCCGGCGTGAGGGCCAAGGGTCAGGCGAATCAGCTCGGCAAGGAGGTCAAGTCCTTCCTTCAGGCGCACGCGAGCTTCATCGCCGAGGAGAACGTGGGGTGCAGGCATACGTGGCGATTCCCTTGAGTCGTCGGGTCAGAAAAGACAATTATAGCCTCGATCCCGAGAACGAGTTGATGGAAGCGATCGTCTGCTGGAGGATCACCCAACGAGCGGCGAGACGTTGGGAACAACGTCTCGCCGCTGAACGGACCCCGCAATGCACGGCCAGTACCGTATCGGCGCCTATCCCTTGATGCCCGTCACGGTCACACCCTCGACGAAGGTGCGCTGTGCGACGAAGAACAGGATCACGATCGGCAGGATCGTGACCGTGCTGGCGGCCATGGTGTAGGGCCATTGCAAGCTTTCCGCGAACGCGGAGTTGAAGTTTGCCAACCCGAGAGAAATCGGGAAGAGGCTTGTTCGGTTGAGATAGATCAGCGGCCCGAGGTAGTCATTCCAGGCGCCGATGAACTGGAATAGGCCCACGACGGCCAGGGCCGGCTTCGCCAGCGGCAGAATGATCCTCGTCAGAATGCTCCACTCGCTCGCACCGTCAATCTTGGCCGCCTCGGAAAGCTCATGCGGGATGCTCATAAAGAACTGGCGCAGCAGGAAAATGAAATAGACGTTGCCGAAAAATGCCGGGACGATCAGCGGCTTATAGGAATTGAGCCAGTGGAGATTCTTGAAGATGATGTACAGGGGGATAAAGCGGACCTGGAAAGGGATCATAATCGTCGTGAGGCAGACGAAGAAGATCAGATTCCGGCCCCGCCAGCGGATGCGCGAAAAGCCGTACGCCACGATCGCCGAGGAGAAGACTGCGCCGACCGTCGAGGGGATGGCGTACCAGAGCGTGTTGACGAAGTACTGGCCGAACGGATATTTCGTCAGGGCCTCCGGATAGTTGGCGAAGCGCATCGGGTTGGGAAGCCAGATCGGCGGTACCCGAAAGGTCTGCGGATCGTCCTTGAGCGATGTCGAGACCATCCAGATGAAGGGCAGCGCGAAGACAATGCTGAGCAGAATGACGAGCGTGTAGAGCAGGACGCGTGGCAAGATCTTGGCCGGCTGGAGCGGCTTGCGCTGGGCCGTTTCCTGACGCTGCGTCCGAACATCAAGACCAGCGGTTGTTTCACTCATGATTGGGGCGCCTCCTCTTATGCGCTTGCCCGGCTGTCCGGTAGGGCCGGACGGAGTGTCCAGCACTGCAGACGTGTGTGCAGCAGTAGCCGCGTCGTATCTAGCTGTGGATCATGGACCGGCCATCCGCGGAAGCCGCCCTGTACGCGCTCGACAATCGCATCGGCGATCTGCGGTACCTGGTGTCCGCCGCGTAACGTAACGCTGTCGGGGCTTTCACCTCGATCGCGAGCGAGTAGACCTTCGGCCATGGCTCTTCCGAAGGAGCCGATCGGCAGCAGCCCGTGCCCGCTCCCGGCATCGGCCGGCAAATGTCCCGTCGCCTCGACATGTTCGACCAGCCCCCGGCAGGCGGACAGCAGTGCGTCCCACTCAAGACGCGGGATCGCGTCGGCAGGCGGCTCGTCGGCCGGGCCGTAGACCTCGCGCCGGACCTGCTCCCGCGGCGCGTCTCGCACCAGTGCGCGTGCCATCAGATAGACCGCCTCGGCTGGGCTCAGCGCCGGGTTATCGGTGGGGATATCGCCAGCAGCCGCTGTAAATTCTTGTGCTGCCGCCCGCAAGACCTCGGGTGTCACTGATCCCTCTGGTGCCCGGTAGACTCGTCGCAGGTCGGCGATCGTCGTCACGGTCAAGCGTGAGTCGGCGCGGAGTGCCTGTACCAGCGTCTCAAAGTTCTGCAGCGCCAGCCGGTAGCTGGCCTCCGGATGGAGCTCCGGCATGCGGTAGTGCGATGGATCGGTATTCTGCCCGGCCGCGAAATTGAGCTGGTCCCAGAACTGTGTCGCACGCAGCATCGTCGGATGGCAGGCGAAGATGCCGGTCCAGGTCTGCCCATCGCCGATGCGCCGGTCGATCCGGGCCCACATTGCCTCTAAGCTCGCGTCGAAGCGGCCGGCGTCGAGCATTGCCGAGTCGAAGAACGCCAGGGTCCACTCAGGAAAGGTGAGCGCTCCGCCGTACCAGTTCACGTCGCTTCGAGCGGTGTGCGTGCCCGGGTAGACCGCACACGGTATGCCGGCACGGACCAGCGCCGCGTGGATCTGCGGGCCCCACGTCCCGCCGGCCTGTCCCCACGACGAGGCCGGCCGTCCCCAGACCTCCTGAATCGTCGCAAACCCGGGCGCATCGCGCCGCATCGCCTCCTCGACGCCATCTTCCCAGCCGTAGGGCGCCAGGTATTCCGATACCGTCGGATGGATCGAATGGAGGTTGGTATGCAGCCCGATGTCGAACGGCGCCAGGGTGTCGATGACGTCCTGCCGTCCGCGGCGCTGCCAGAGCCGCGCCTTCTCGCCGACGACGAAGAACGTGCCGGGTACGTCGTTGCGCCGGAGGATCTGTGCTAGATCCCGTGGAATATCGTCGCTGCCCGGCCAGCAGAGATCTTCGACGTCGAAAAGCAGGGTTACGTAGTGCTGCATAGATGCCCTTTATACCCGGTTAGCGCCGTGAGCACAGCCTCTTGAGACTACTTTTCGTCGCCCGCGTAGTAGACCCACCGCGCCGAGGTGCGGAAGAGCGTCACGCTTGCGATCACGACGATCACGAACAGAATCCAGGCCAGCGCCGAGGCATAGCCCATCTTGAACTCCTGGAACGCGGATCGGTAGAGGAAGATGCTGTAGAACTCGCTGGCCTGTAGCGGCCCGCCCTGCGTCATGATCCAGCCCGGGAGGAAGTAGCCAAAGGTTCCGATCAGCCCGGTCAGCGTAACGAACAGGATCGACGGCGTGCACATCGGCACTGTCACGTGCCAGAACTGCTGGATCCGATTGGCGCCGTCGACGACCGCCGCGTCGTAAAGCGGGCGCGGCACGTCCTGGAGTGCGGCCAGAAAAATGACCATCGCTCCGCCCTGTCCCCAGGCCTCGATGATCACCAGCGACGGCTTGACCCACGTCGGCGAGGAGAGCCAGGGAATCGCCTGATAGCCCCACGAGGCGAGCGCCGAGTTGACCAGGCCGAAGCGTGGATTGTAGATCCAGAGCCACACCATGGCAGTGGCAACCGTCGGGACGATCGATGGTAGAAAGAAGATCGTCCGGAAGAAGGATCGGAACCTGATCTCATTGTTCAGTAACGTAGCGAGCAAGAATGCGACGCTCACCCCGATGGGGACGGCCACGATCACCATGTAGAGCGTATTCCACACGACGGTGCGGAAGGTGGTGTCCTCGAAGAGCAGCCGCTTATAGTTGGTGAGGCCGATCCACTTGGGACTGCTGATGATGTCGTAACGTGTGAAGCTATAGTAGAACGAGGCGACAATCGGGTAGAGGGTAAAGGCGACGAACCCGAACAGCCAGGGTGAGATGAAAAGCAGTCCTTTGGGGATATTCCGGACGTCCACCGGGCGGCGCCGGCTACGACTCGTAGCTTGACTCGTGCTTAGAACAGCCATACCGTTTCTCCGGTAGAGTAGACGAAGGCTTCAACGATGGGCGGCCGCGGCAGGACCACTCTGCCGCGGCCGTGGCACGCCACGCGTTAGAGCGACCGGTCCTTCAGTGCTTGCGTCAGCGCATCCTGCAAATTCTTCGCAAACTGCTCCGGCGTGGCTTTGCCGAAGGTCACCGTCTGGACGCCATCAGTCCATTGTGTGTTGGTGACGCCCTCGATCGGGTCGACGTCCATGCCGCGCATGTCGTTGGCTTCCTTGAGGGATTTGACGTAGAAGTCGAGCCCTTTGTAAGCCGACGTATCGACCTTGTCGATGTACGATTTGCTCGCGCCGAGCCAGCCAACGCCCTTGAAGATGATGTCGATTGCCTTGTCGGTCGTGAGGAACTCGATGAACTGCCAGGCTTTGTCGGCCTTCGCGGCACCCTTCGGAATGCCCGAGTTATGGCCTCCTGTCGATTGAACCTTCTTGCCTTTGCGGCTGGCCGGGACCGGTACCCAGCCGTAGGCGAAATGCTTGTCCGGTGCCGTCTTGGCCAGCTCGCCCGGCGTCCAGTAGCCGTTGATAATCATGCCCTGTAGTCCCGCCGGGAACGAGGCAGTCGGGCTCGACGTCCAGCCGCCGCTGGTCTTCCGGAATGCACCCATCTTTTCGGCGCCGACGTGATCGTAAAACTGCTTGATCACCTTGAGGGCTTCGACGAACTGCGGATTGTCGAGCTTGTATTTCTTGTTCGCGGCGTCCCAGTAATCGAAGCCGTAATCGATCGGCCAGAACGATGGATCCCCACCGCCCCACGATCCGGCCATGCCGTCGAGCGGATCGAAGCCGACGACCTTGACGTTGCCCGCCTTGTCGAACTCGGTCATTTTCTTGTGCCACTCGAACATATCGTCCCACGTCTCGGGTAGCTTTGCAGGGTCCAATCCGGCCTTCTTGGCGAGATCCGTGTTGACGACCAGCGCGTAGCGCAGGAAGCTTTCGACCGATGGCACTCCGTAGGTCTTGCCCTGCCACTTCGCGTAGTTCCACGAGGTGTCGAGGATGTCCGTGCGCTTGAACGTCTTGCTGGCGTCGATCAATTCGTCCAGCGGCTGGAAGGCCTCACGCGAATAGAACTCAGCATACGAGATGTTGCCGGTTTCGACGTCGCACGGATTGCCGCCGGCGATCGCCGTGAGCAGCTTCTGGCTGACCTGGTCGACGCTCGTGCGTTCAACCGTGAAGCCGTGTCCCTCCTTGTTGAACTGTTTGGCAACTTCGTCCAGCGCCTTGCCGCCCTGGCCGCCCCAGCCGTTCCACCAGTCGATGACGTTCGCTGCCTGGGATACCGGTGGTGGTGTCGCCGTCTCACCGGCCATTGGCGCTGCTGCAGCCGGGGCCGCGGTCGCACTCGCCGCCGTGGCAGCGCCGCCGCTTGCAGCCGCCGTGGCTCCGGTAGCGCCGCCGGCGGCGGGAGCCGTCGTGCCACTTGTTCCGGCTGCGCTGCCCCCGGCCGGTGTGGAACCACAGGCAGCGAGCAGCGCCCCCGTCCCGCCCAGGGCACTCAACGCAAGAAACTTCCGCCGGCTGATCTGTTTCCCTGACATCTGTGATACCTCCTCTTACCGCACGGGTCTTGGGCTACATCTTAATACACCGCGCAAGCTCGATCTGCAAAGGGCGCTGGCGGCTACTATCACAGCTCTTTCTCCATAGACCAGAATGTGCGATTGATCCAGGCGCCGGCAATACGTGCGTAAAAAGGGATCGGGCCCACCCAGCAGACCTCGGCAGTTCGGTAGCCGAGCTCCCTCAGATCCTGCATACAGTGGAAGAACAGAACGCGCCCAATGCCGCGGCCGCGCAGCGCCGGCTCCGTGCCGGTGGGGCCGAAACCTCCCTCCAGCGCAGCCGCGTTGTATGACGCGAAGGCGCAGATGCGATCCTGCGAGGTTGCTATAAATGTGGAGACAGGGTCGTTCTCCAGAGATGAAAGTCCCTCGTACTGCCAGACCGGGTTCCACTGCTGTTCCAGCCAGCTGCTAAATGCAGCCCGGTCGTCCGGCCGCAGACGCCGGATCGTCACGCCCTCCTCGGCCAAGCGCGCCTCCTGGGTAGCCGTATCCCAGTCGTGTGCGTCGAGCTCAACCTGCATATTCACGGCGTCGCCGTCGCGCTGGAAGCCGTGATGTAGGAAGAAGCAGAGGGCTGGCGTGTAGCGCAAGTCGAGCCCCGGCCAGAAGTAGCTCGGCGTGCTGTTGGCAACCCTCAGGCGCGTCAGCCCGTCGATTCGCAAGCGCTGCTCGAGCTCCTCGATCATCTGCGAAGCGAGACCCTGCCGCCGGTAGCTAGGCTCGACTGCCAGCAGTCGCACCCACGCCGCGCGCCCGCTCTCTGTCTGGCGGGTGCCTCCCAGGAGTGCTCCTACGAGCCGGTCACCATCCCAAGCACATAGCTGGTAGCACGGCTCATGATTAGGCTCCTCCAGAACGCGGCGACGTAAGAACGCCAGCGAAAATGGGTCGTACTGCAGGGTGTTCTGGCAGAGAGCGAGCAGCGCGGGAAGTTCCGTCTCGTCTAGTTCGCGAATATGCATGCGTATACCTGCTTCCTCCGCTCAATAAGCTGTGTGACTCCGCGAGCCAAAGCTCTATTCTACGGGCGCTGTCTACTGCTCCTCCAGAATTGGTGCATGCTCGTAGCTGCTCGGTAGGCGGACAAGTGTCTCGACAAGATGCTCGAGGGCCGTACGCGGATCGGTACAGAGGCCCGAGTGCACCGGCGACGTCTGGATGACGCCGCTGCGTGGGGCGACCAGCCAGTGAAAGCGTTCCGCCTGTGGCAGTTGCCCGATTGGGCCGGTGCCCTTGCCTCCCGTGCACACTCGCGGAATGATTTCCAAGGACGCCTGAAGCATGCCGGGATCGATACCGGGAAAGAGGGCTGCCAGCCGGCGCGTGTCAAGCTCGATCCGGGCGTCCAGGAAGCGCCGTGTACGGCAGAAAAGAATGGCACCCGCGTTGATGAACTCGCCGCGCTCGACGCGCGGAACAACCCGAACCACCACGTAATCAAACGAACTGCGCGCGGGCATGCAGAGCCTCCTCCACGAAGACGCGCGGAGCTTCCAGGCGCTTGAGCAGATAGTCGATGTACGCGGCGCGATGCTCGGCCTGCGAACTGAAGCTGGCCTCGTCCGCGAGCCAGGTACTCGGAATCGCGCTCACGATCTCTTCCAACAAGCCCGGCGTTATGTGGCTGTTGAGCTCCGCGTCCACTTCGGCCAGGGTGCTCGCAAACGGGAGCAGCACGTGCTCCTTGATCGCGGCAAACGGACTACGGCTTCGGGCGAGGTAGTTGGTCCAGGTGTGGTGGAAATAGAGCGCGGCGCCGTGATCGATCAGCCAGAGACGCTTGTGCCAGACGAGCATATTCGTGTTGCGGGCCGTCCGATCGACGTTCGTCAGATACGCGTCGAACCAGACGATCGCCGAGGCAAGCCACGGGTCCAGACCGGGTGCCGCCAGCGGGTCGAAGGCGAGCGATCCCGGCAGGTAGTCGAGCGCAAGGTTGAGCCCTGCGCTCGCCTCGATCAGCGCCTGGATTTCGAAATCCGGCTCGTTGCGCCCGAGTGCCGGGTCGAGCTCGACGAAGACGATCTCGGGAACCGGCAGATCCAGCGCGCGACCGATCTCACCGCAGATCAACTCGGCAATCAGCACTTTCGGCCCCTGGCCGGCGCCGCGGAACTTGAGCACATACAGGCCGTCGTCGTCCGCCTCGACAATGCCGGGAAGTGAGCCGCCTTCCCGTAGCGGCGTGACGTAGCGGGTGGCTGTCACCGTCCTGAGCATGTATGGTCCTTTCCAAAAGGAAGTCCTGATATTTGTAGTACCTGGGGATTTATGATGTTCCTCCTGCGTGCGTCGCGATTTGGAGCAGATCTAGAAACTCGCGCGGGCTAAGAAAGGTTATGCGGCGAAAGGGCCCCAGTTCTCGTAGCTTTCTATCGCCGGTGACAAGATAATTGGCCTGTGCCAACTCGGCTGTTGCAATGACCAAATCGTCTTCATGATGTGTGGCCACACCATGCACTTCGGTGGTAATGCGAATGAGGGTGGCTTCAACTTGAAGCAGTATACTGGACCCCAAGAACTGCACAGCGAGGTCGGCGAGGATCATGTAGGCTACACCTATGAATAAGACGTACACTCCGGCCTTCAAAGCCCGCCTCGTACAGGAGCTCTTGAAGGAGGCCAAGACCATCTCGCAGCTCGGCGCCGAACAGGGCATCCATCCCAACCTGCTCGGCACTTGGAAGGCTGCTGCCCTCCAAAGCTTGCCCTCACGCTTTGGAGGCACCCGTCGGGTAATGACACACCGTCATCGTCTGCCCCAAGGGATCCGCACTATCAATGGCGCTATGGCATGACACCATGGCAGCGGTAATAACGACAATAACAATAGGGTAACAACAGGCGGGCCGTACCTTCATGGTACGGCCTGTTGCAGGTGTCGGGACAGGCAGAAATGTTATGCCAGCTTATCTCGGCGGTGTACAAGCGGCCTTTCGTTGGCTATGATTTTGTCCTTGATCCTGAGCCGAGGCAAATGCTCGTTAGAGTGGAAGCTGAATGCAATGGCAGTGCTCTGTCCCGACGAGGACCATTGCTCAGCGATCGGATTCTGACTCATGAAGGCGTGAGCCAGCTTCGTGCCCAGCTCGACGAGGCGACGTTCGCAGTGGGCTGGGCCGAGGGGCAGGCGATGACGCTGGAGCAGGCCATCACCTACGCGCTGGAAGAAGCGAACTGACCTACGAATAGAGCGGTCTACCGGCTTAACAATCGCGAGGCACACGATGAGCATTACGGCGTAGGAAGGAGTCATGATTGACGGGCCGATCCGCCTCATCGCGCCCCTGCGCTTGCCCGATCATACGAACGTCTATGTCATGATCCCAGATGTAGCGCCGGCTTCCGTGGCATCTATTGTTAGTTCGCGGCTCGTCCACCGTGAGCAGTCGGCAGACTTCCGCAAAGCGGAACCTCCTTCCGTCCATCGCCTTCTCATCCCTCGAATTCGCGGTTGGCCGGCTTCGATCAACCCACCTGTGCGACGCGTTCCTCTAACCATGAGTTGACCAGCGCTTCTGTCGAGGTGTGTTGGGCTCGCGCCACCTGCAACAACTTCTTCATCAACTCCTTGTCAACCGACACTAAGAACGTTCGCTTCTTGATGTCTACGTCGAACTGCGCCTCGGGCAGTTCATACTCGCCCATGTCGTGCGTGTCGAAGAACTCTACAAGCTCTTCAAGTGACTCAAACTCGGGAAGTTTATTTTCTGCCATAGCGTTTTCTTTCCCAATTCGCCATGTCCCTGGCGCTAAGGATGAGCGCGTCCCTTGTGGACTTGTAGATGAACAACACGGTGAGATAGCGGCCCCCATCCGTTTGCCCCGTTGCCATGTAGACATCTTCACCTGCCCACTTGCCCTTCTCTACGAAGCGAAACTGTGGAGGGTTGTTGAAAACCTCCTCAACCTCCTCCGGCTCGACATGATGCTTTACGCTAAGTTTATCAACAACAGCATCAAGCCAGATGATTTCTTCGATCTTCATCCGATAACCTTGGAACGGCCACTCTGACCTCTTACATTTTACATCCTTCCAGGCGCACGGGGGGCAGGAGGGCGATACCCAGGGCGATAGCTTCGTCGCCTTCCCCCGCTCTGAGCATGCCGCACAAGTTGACATACCGGCGCAGGTGGTTCAAGCTGCCACGAGTGAACATACACCCGGAGGCGCCCAAGGCCGTTACCCTGGATCATGTGCAGGCGCTGGCTGATCAACTGAGTGTGATTGATAAGGCAGCCTTGGCAGCACACCTGAATGCGCAACTCGCACAGGATTTAACGGCTGACTACGCTACGCCTCCCGCTGCCGCGGCCGCCTCGGATACCGTGGGACCGGCTGCTCGCGTTCCGCCGCGACATCGAGGGGCTGGGGGAAGACGCGCCGCATTTCGCGGCGCAACTTGATGCCGATCGCCGGGAACGCACTGATCCTGAACGGGCGGCTGACGTAGCCATGAGATGGTGAATCGGGTAATCCGGGAGCCTGAATTCGGTTATCGTCGCGCCCCCTGCTATCGATCTCGGTGTTCTACCGCCTAAAGCTGAAACGGTCCCTTCGGTTTGGCGATCTTGATCTTCACATTCTCCACGAAGTTCAGCAGCCGTTTTTCGAGCTGGCTCCAGTCGCGGCTCGCGAAAAGACCCTCGGCGTCGCCGCGCTTCGCCATGAGCCCGGAGACGACCATCTCGGGCCCTGCGCCGACCATGGTGTACCAGACTTCGTTGATCTGTAGGCCGAGCGTGCCCAGCGTCGGCCCAAGTTCGCCGACGGCGAACTCGATGTATTCCTGCTCTTTGCCCTCCTGGATGTCCCAGGTCATGATCACTTTAACCATAGAACGTGCATTGTAGCACACGGACTCGGGGGCACTAGGCTGGCCCAACCCTGAGCGGCAGGCCGCTCCAGCGCCTACACCGGACTGCTCTAGGGCCATGGACAGCCGGCCCAAGCAGAGCCTACCGCATCAAAGTATGATGATGCGCGCGGTTACCGTATCGTCGAGCTCGACGAGCGCGAGCGACGGCTGGCGGCCGAAACGGGGCTTGCCGGCCGCGCCGGGATTCAGGAAGAGCACGCCGCCGCGCTCTTCCTGAGCAGGTATATGGCTGTGGCCATAGATGTAGACGTCCGGCCGGGGGTCCGGGAGACGGCGGGCGAGGTCGGCCGGCTTGCCGCCGATATGCGTCACGTAGATCTGGTAGCCCGCAAGATCGAGCCGCTGCGTCCGGCTGTACGTCTGGTCGAGCGGCCCACCCCAGTCGACGTTACCGGTTACCGCCGTGACGGGCGCCAGCGTCTCGAGCCGCGAGAGCACCACGGCGCTGCCGATATCTCCCGCGTGGATAATCCGCTCGACGTGTGAAAACTGCGGCACGATCCGCGGATCGAAATAGCCATGAGTGTCGGATATGACTCCGATCCGCATCGAAGGCGACCTCAGGATGGAAGCGAGACAGGCACGACGTAGCGCTGCGAGGCGGCGTGGGCGATCGCGCGTAGGGCGGCCTGAGCAACCGGCGGCGGGATCGCATGCAGTGGCGGCCCGGTCGCGTGCCATCCACGAAAGTGAAGCAGGGTAAGAATCGCTTTGAAGCCATCGCGCTTCCGAATCTTCTTGCCCTCTTCATAGGTGCGACCGAAATACGAGATCGGCACCTCGTAGATGCGATGCCCCTGGCACAGCACCTTTGCCGCGATCTCAGGCTCAATGCGAAAATCGCGGCTGCGGAGGTCAAGCGACCGCAAGATGTCCGTACGCATGACCTTGTAACACGTCTCCATATCCGAGATCCAGGCGTTGAAGAGCAGATTCGTGACAAACGTCAGGGTTTTGTTGCCCACGGCGTTCCAGAAGTACATCCCGGTATGGCTGCCCGCGAAGCGCGAGCCGAAGACGACGTTCACACGCCCGGCGACAATCGGCCGCACTAATTCGTAGTAATCCTGCGGATCATACTCGAGATCGGCATCCTGAATAATGACGATCTCACCCTGAGCTTCCCGCAGCCCCGTCCGGATGCACGCACCTTTGCCCATATTGCGTGGATGGCGGATAATCCGGAGCCGATCGTCGTTTTCCGCCTCCGCCTGGAGGATCAGGTAAGAGTTGTCCGAGGAGTGGTCGTCGACCACGACGATCTCCTTGTCCAGGTCGACCTGGCGGACCAAACTCAAGATGGCGCGGATAGTCCGGGCCTCGTTATAGCAGGGGATAATCACAGTCAGGAGCATTACTCTCTCGCCTCGTTCTACAGCACGCCTATAATACCCGACAGAAGGGTCGTGTCAACGTGCCGAGGAGCAGAAGATATCGTGAAGGCTCTTGAACCGTGGAAACGACGTGCCCGGCAGCTCAAGCGCGAGGTCTATGCGCTCTACCTGGCATACCGCGATCCGCGGGTGCCCTGGTACGCGCGCGTCTTCGCGGCCTGCGTCGTCGGCTACGCCTTTAGCCCGATCGATCTGATCCCGGATCCGATCCCGATCCTGGGCTACCTGGACGACCTCATCCTGGTCCCGATCGGCATCACCCTCGCGCGACGTATGATTCCACCGGGCGTCATGGCAGAGTGCCGGGAACAAGCGCGGGCGGCTCTTGCCGAGGGCAAGCCGACGAACTGGATCGCCGCGGTGTCATCGTCGCAATCTGGCTTATGTTGGCCGTAGGTGCGATCATACTCGTGGCCCGTTGGTTCTCCTGAAGGATGATATGATGCTGCAGCGCTCCATGTGGAGACACCTGATCGCCGTGCTTGTCGGTCTGATGGGTGTTGCCAATATTCTGTCGTCGATCATCGTGCGAGTGATGGTGCGCGAACGGATCGTCCACGCGTTCTTGCCGCTCGAGATCGAGCAAGGCACGCGCCACCTGGCGGTGGTAGCCGGGCTGGCGCTGCTGGCCATCGGGCGGGGGCTCTGGCGCGGCAAACGCGTCCCCTGGACGGTAGCGATTACCTTGCTGCTCGGCTCCGCCGTCTTTCACGTCGCCAAAGGGCTGGACGTCGAGGAGACGACGGCGGCGCTGGCACTAGCCGGCCTGTTGGTCTGGCAGCGCGACGCATTCACCGCCGGTCCGGACCGGCCGACGCTTGCGCGCGCTTTCGGCGCTCTCCTTCTGAGTGTCCTGGGACTACTGATTTATGCGCTGGCTGGCAGCTACCTGCTGCGCTGGAAGTTCGCGCCGGTAGCCACGCCTGGGCCAGCCCTACAGGAGCTTGGCGCGCGCCTGATGCTCGCGACCGGGCCGCTCCACCCCTTGTCCCGACGTGCCCTCTGGCTGCTGGAGTCTTTTAGCATCGTCGGCGTAGCGATGCTCGCTTACCTGCTCGGCGCGTTTCTGCATCCGATTATCGCCGCCCCCGCGGAGCCCTCAGAGCGGGAGCGTGCGATGCACCTGCTGCGTCGCTATGCGAGCTCATCGCTGTCGTATTTCGCTTTGATGCCGGGTATGAGCCTGTATTTTGGCCACGACGTCGACGGATTGATCGCCTTCCGCGTGGCCGGCGATGTCGCGGTTGCCTGCGGCGATCCAATCGTCGCGGCGGAGCAGCTGCCGCGGCTGCTCACGGAATTTTTGCACCATTGCGCCCGGCAAGGCTGGGAACTCTGCCTCTATGAAGTTCAGGCTTCGCAGCTACATGTCTATCAGGCGCTTGGCTTCCACGCGTTGAAGATCGGCGAGGATGCCTGGCTCGACCTGCCGATCTTCACCCTCAAGGGCAAGGCAATCTCGGATGTTCGGCACGCCTGCTCCAAAATCGAGCGGGATGGGCTGGTCTTCGAGCTGCTGGAGATTCAGAGCGGCGCGCACTTAACCCCCGTGGCGGCGTGGGAGGGCAGACCGGAATGGAGCGGAGGCATGGACGCCAGGGCATGTGCTCTCTGGGAGCAGATGCACGCCATCATGGCCAAAGAGGGACGAGGGGATTTCGAGCTACAGTTCTCGATCGGGCGCCTTCCGCCTGTCCCCGATCCCGAGGCGCGCTATACACTTGCGATCGGGCCCGATCATAGCTGCGTCCTCGGTTTCTGCTCGTGGCTGCCGATCTACGCCGTCAACGGCTGGGCGCTCGACGTTATGCAACGCAGTGAGGATGCTCCAAACGGGACGATGGAATACCTGATCGCACAATCGCTTCTCTCTTTCCAGCGCGCGGGCGCGACCTGGGCATCGCTTGGCATGGCACCGCTGGCGGATGCCGATCTGAACAGCGACGACGAGCGCTCACTGCTTCAACGCGGCGTACGTTTCCTGTACGAGCACCCGCAGGTCAACAAGCTGTACCGCTATAAGTCGCTCTTTTTTTTCAAGCGGAAGTTCGTCCCTGTCTGGCGCAGCGCCTACCTAGCCTACCCCTCGCCGCTCTCGCTCCCGCGCACGCTTTATGCGGTTCTCAAGGTGCACTTGCCCAGCATCGGCCCGGCGATGATTACGGACTTCTTGCTTCAGCAGGGAGGGAAAGGCGTGGAACGCTGGCGGGACTGGGTCAGGACACGTTGGGACGCGGCGGGTCCTGACGACGAGGGGAAGTATCAGATGTGATGCGCTCGTCGTGTTATAGGTGTTCAGTCATATTCCGCGACGAGCGCTCGAACCTCGCGATCGAAGCGGGCGGTGTCGAAGGCACGGCTGCGTTGCCAGGCCCATTCAGCCAGGCGCGAGCGTAGCCCGGGATCCGCGATAAGCATGTTGGTCTGGGCTTGGAGCTCGCCCAGCGTCTGCCACAGAAAGCCGCTACGAGCATGCTCGACGATCTCGACCTGACCGCCCTTGCCGATGACGACCGGGACACATGCCGCTGCCATCGCTTCGACCGTGGTGATCCCGAAATGCTCGAAGCTCTCGGGGCTACGCTCATCGTCCTCCCCGAAGCCGGTTGCATGCCAGAAGATCGAGGCGGCCGCATACAGCTCTCGCAGCTCCGCGAAGGAAAGATTGGCGTGGACCACGACCGGGTAGCCGGCCGCGGCGGCCCGTACCTCGGCCAAATATGCGCGCTGCTCGGCCATCGTCTCGTCGCAGCCGCCGGCCAGATGGTATTCCCAGCCCTGCAGTCCCGCGTCACATAGCGCACGGAAGGCGGCGATCATCGGCAGGTGCTTCTTATTATGGCTGCCCTGGAAGAAGCGTCCGACACTCAGAATGATGTTGCGCTTAGGGCCGGTCGAAAAGCTCTCGACGTCCACAGGCGGATAGATTACGTGACTCGGCAGAGACCAGCGATGTGCAATCCAGCTCTGCGTGTAGGAGGAGTTGGCTAATAAGCGATCATAGGACCGGGCGCTTGGCTGTACTGTGCGCGACCGCATCTCTTCATACGCGGTGCTGTCCGCCACACTACGCTCCTGGCGTCGACCGCCGAATAGCGCTGCCGGAAGCAGATCGACGGCGCGAAGGTCGGAGAGAGCGATGCCAAGATCACGGTAGTCGTCGCTCACGCCTAGCTCCCGGGGGTTGAAGGTTGTCGTCTCGATCGTGATCCGCAGCCGATCCCTCTGTGCTAGATCAGGAGGCAGCACGAGTCTGCACTGGCGCCATGTGCTATCCGGCGGCAGCCGGAGCGTGCCGAGCGGCAGGCCCTCGACCAACACATTGACGGTGGCAGGCACAGCTTCGTTCGGCCGCCAGGCGTGTAGAACCAGACGAAGCACCCGGCGACTCCCGAGCCGCCAACTGGGAGGTCGAGAGTGCACGACGAGCTCGGCGTGATCGCCGGTCCATACGAAAGGACGGTCGTCGTCGTGCTCGGGGCGGTAGAAGCCGCGGAGTAGGCCAAGCCACGTCTCCGATCCACCGCCTAGCTCGCGCCCATCGTCGGCTGCCTCGCCACGAGCCGGAAAGAAGACGCGCAGTAGGTTCGTGCGGGCATGGGGAACGAAGATGTCTCCATGAGAGATGTTAAGGAAGAGATCATAGTCCGCCGAGGCGCGGCGCACGGCGCGGTAATCTGGGTCGAACGGCAACGTACGAAGCGCGACGTTGGGCAGCGCCAGGTTGAGCCGGCCTGCCACGAGGCTGAGATCGACGGGCTGATGTGTGAGGAGCTCGACCGTGTGATCATGCCGGAGAGCCTGGGCGAAAGCCCCTGCCTCACGCTCACCCCCCCCGAGCGTATGGAGCCAACGATTATAGATACCGATACGCATCGAGTACTCCGCCGATCCCGGAACCGATCGTACCACGAAGTCTGCGCGTGGCACGCTCCGTGCTCCACTTCCGGAAGGAACGTACTCCAGCGGTAAAGAAGAGGATAAACTGGCTTCAGGTAGGGATAGATGCGCAATCTCTCTACCAGCGGTAGCCGGCTCTGTCGATTGACAGGCCCATAGAGCTTGCCTATGATAGGAGCAGTTTCCGGGTGCCTCGGAAACGAATAGGATACGGTAATACCGATGCGAGCGATCTCGATCCACGGTCACTTCTACCAGCCCCCTCGGGAAGATCCGCTGACCGCGACGATTCCGAGCGAGTTCGGCGCCGCGCCGTATTCCAACTGGAACGAGCGCATTCATGCCGAGTGCTATCGCCCGAATGCCGACCTCGGAAACTTCGAGCGCATGAGCTTCAACGTCGGTCCAACCCTCGTCAGGTGGATGGAGGGTTACGACCCGGCGACGTACCGTAAGATCGTCGAGCAGGATCGAGGCAACGTCCTACGCTTCGGTGTCGGCAATGCGATGGCGCAGGCCTATAACCATACGATCCTGCCTCTCGCCCCCCGGGCCGACAAAATTACCCAGGTCATGTGGGGCATCGCCGATTTCGAGCATCGCTTTGGGCGAAAGCCCCAGGGACTCTGGCTGCCGGAAACGGCGGTCGACAACGAGACACTCGAGGTTATGGCGGACGCTGGGATCGAGTTTACGATCCTCGCGCCCTGGCAGGCTGAGAGTAATTTTCTCGATACGACCCAGCCCTACCGGGTTGCGCTGCCCAACGGTCGCAGTATTACCGTTTTCTTTTACGATCGCGATCTCAGCGGCCGCGTCAGCTTCGATCCGGCCATGACGGCGAACGCCGACGCGTTCGCACTCAACGACCTGCAACGCCATTTTGACGCCGCGAAAGAAGCTCGGGGTGAGCCGCAGCTGATTCTGGTAGCCTCCGATGGCGAGCTCTACGGCCATCACCAGCATTTTCGCGATTACTTCCTGGCGCATCTGCTGAACGGCGCAAGTGCACAGAGCGGCATTCTGCCGACGTTTCCGGCACGCTGGCTGCGTGACTATCCGCCGACTCGCACGGTTACGATTCGCGACAATACGTCGTGGAGCTGCCATCATGGCGTCATGCGCTGGGCCGGCGATTGCCAGTGCGCGCCGGGAGCGTCCGGCTGGAAAGGCCGGCTGCGCACCGCTCTCAACCAGCTGGCCACGGGTCTCGACGATCTCTATACCGCCGAGGTGGGGCGATTTGTCCCCGACCCACTCGCGCTGCGCAACCGCTTCATCCATGTAATGCTTGGCGAACAGAGCGCCCACGAGCTAATCAACGAAATGGCAGGCCGGCGTCTGTCGGGGACTACCATCAGACGGATCAGGCTGCTCCTGGAGTCGCAGTGCGAGCGCCAGCGGATGTTCACCTCCTGTGGCTGGTTCTTCGACGACTTCGATCGTATCGAGCCGAAGAATAACGTCGCGTATGCGACACAGGCGGTCGTGACGGCGCGCCTAGCCACCGGTGTAGACCTGGCGCCAGCTGCTCTGGCCGTTCTGCGGGAGGCGGTCAGCTGGCGGACCGGGCTGGGCGCGAGCCAGGTTTTCGAGCACTTTCTCCGCCGTGAGGAGAGCTATCACCGGGCGCCACTGAGCGATCAGCTCAGCTTCCATTTCATGTAAGGCCGTCCTGGTCCGTACTTCCGGCGCAGCAGACAAATGCACCATCGTCTGATCGTTGCTTCCACGGCCACCGCCGAACGACCCAGTCGTGTTATCCTGCCCTTTTCACAGGCAGCCGGAAGCTGCGGCAACGGCAGTGTCGTAGGGCTATAGGAGAAGGCAATGCCGGAACAGACACAGGTACAGGGTCCTCAGTTTGAGTTCCACGTCTCGCGTGACGCACGTGATCGCTACCAGTTTGACCAAGCCATCTTTTCGGTTACCGGTAACGTTGTCCTCGCTAACTTCCACGCGGCCCGCGTCTTCGCCCAGAAGATGAACGAGAAGCAGGATCTGGTCAATTATCCTGAGCAGGCCGTGAAGGCAGGACAGATCAACGCCATGGGGCTGATCGACGAGTCCCTGCACCTGCTCATCGCCGCCTACCGCGAACAGGTCAACCCCAATATGATGCGCGACGCGCTGCAGGCGCTCTATCGGGAGGTCGGAGAGACGGCGGTCGACGCAACACTCCGCAGATTCATGGATGAGTTTCCCCCGTCGGGCGTGTATCGTCGTGAGATCGACGCCGACGCGTACCTGGCCGGTGAGACCGGCGGCGTTTCCAACCGCGAGATCGCGCTCGAAGAGCTCTTGATGCTCTGGATCAACAATATGAACCCGGCGTTCTCGCCGTTTCTCGGGCTCTTCGACGATGCGAGCTTGGAGAAACGGACCGCCTACCCCCAGATCTTCACGAGCCTGCATGCCTTTTTCGGGAAGGAGCCGGGATTCGGGCCCGACCGCCAGAATCTGATCGAGCTGCTGCGGGCTCCTGCGCTGGCATCGCCGCACTCGCTGGCGGGACAGCTGGAATATCTGCGGGGGAAATGGGCGTCTATTCTCAGCAAATTTCTCTACCGCCTGCTCGGCAGCCTGGACCTGATCGCGGAAGAAGAGAAAGTGATCTTCGCCGGTGGTGGCCCGGGTCCCGCTCAGGTCTACGAGTTCGCGGGCCTCGAAAAGGACCCCGAGCGCTTCAGCGCCGACCTCGATTGGATGCCCCGGCTGGTGTTGATTGCCAAGAACGCCTACGTCTGGCTCGACCAGCTGGCGAAAAAATACCAGCGTCCGATCTCCCGGCTCGACCAGATTCCCGACGAAGAGCTGGACATGCTGGTGCGCTCGGGTTTTACCGGCCTATGGCTGATCGGTCTTTGGGAGCGAAGCACTGCCTCACAGCGCATCAAACAGCTGTGCGGCAATCCGGATGCGGTTGCTTCGGCCTATTCGCTGCTCGATTACGATATCGCAGCGGACCTCGGCGGACAGGCCGCTTACGAGAACCTGCATGACCGTGCCTGGCAGCGCGGGATCCGGCTGGCGAGCGATATGGTACCGAACCACATGGGCATCGACGCGACCTGGGTGATGCAGCACCCGGACTGGTTCATATCGTTGGACTACAGTCCGTTCCCATCATACACCTTCAACGGTCCGGACCTTTCGCCAAACCCGGGGGTCGGGATCTACCTGGAAGATCACTATTACAACCGCACGGACGCTGCGGTCGTCTTCAAACGGGTGGATCGCTCGAAGGGGAGCGAGAAGTACATCTACCATGGCAACGACGGCACGAGCATGCCATGGAACGATACGGCTCAGCTCAACTATCTGCTTCCGGAGGTTCGCGAGGCAGTGATCCAGACGATTCTCCACGTTGCCCGCCAGTTCCCGGTTATCCGCTTCGACGCCGCGATGACACTGGCCAAGAGGCATATCGAGCGGCTGTGGTTTCCGGAGCCCGGCACAGGCGGCGCAATTGCATCGCGCGCGGACTACGGCATGCCGAAGGCGCAGTTCGACAGATTGATCCCGATCGAGTTCTGGCGCGAGGTCGTCGACCGCGTGGCGGTCGAAGCGCCGGATACGCTGCTGCTGGCCGAGGCCTTCTGGATGATGGAGGGCTACTTCGTGCGCACGCTCGGGATGCATCGTGTCTACAACAGCGCGTTCATGAATATGCTCCGCGACGAGGAAAACGCGAAATATCGCGGTGTCATGAAGAACACGCTGGAGTTCGAACCGGAAATTCTGAAGCGCTACGTCAACTTCATGAACAACCCGGACGAGCGTACCGCGGTTGATCAGTTCGGGAAGGACGACAAATACTTCGCCGTCTGCACCTTGATGGCGACTCTGCCGGGTCTGCCGATGTTCGGCCATGGGCAGGTCGAGGGGTTCACCGAAAAGTACGGAATGGAGTATCGGAGGGCCTACTGGGACGAGCAGCCGGATCGCTGGCTGGTCGCCCGGCATGAGCGCGAGATCTTCCCGCTGCTGCATCGCCGATATCTCTTCTCCGGCGTCGACCAGTTCCTGCTCTACGATTTCTTCGCGAGCGACGGCGGCGTCAACGAGGATGTCTTCGCGTATTCGAATCGCGCAGGTGACGAGCGATCTCTGGTGGTGGTCCACAACAAATACGCCACGGCGCGCGGGTGGATCAGGAGCTCAGTCGCCTTCTCGGTCAAGACCGGGCAGGGCGACGAGCGCAGGCTCGTACAGCGTACGCTCGGGGAGGGCCTGGGCCTGACGAATGAGGACGGCTACTTCTGCATCTTCCGCGAGCACGGTGCCGGGCTCGAGTTCATTCGGAGCAGCCGCGAGGTGGCCGAAAAAGGGCTCTACCTGGAGCTCGACGCCTATAAGACACAGGTCTTCCTTGACTTCCGCGAGGTACAGGACGACCAATGGCATCCGTACGGTCATCTCGCCAGCTACCTCGGGGGCGGCGGCGTTCCGAGCATCGAAGAAGCACTCCGCGAAACCTTCTTGCAGCCGATCCACTACCCGTTCAGGGAGCTCGTCAATGCGAGCGTATTCCGACGGATCATAGATGCCCGCGTCACGCGGCCGGACCAGCTCCTCGATCCTGCTCTGCTCGACGAGGTCGAAGAGAAGATGCTGCGGCTGCTGGGCGAGGCCAAGCGCTTTGCCGGCGGCAACGGCGATGAGCAGACGATTGCCACCGAGGTGCGCCGCGAGCTCGAGACGCTGCTTCGGCTACTGGCGCCCATAGGCGAGCAGGCTTCGCCGGCCGACCCGAACGCGGTGGCGCTTGTGACCTTCCTCCAGGCAAGCCTGGAGGACGAGCCACGAACGTGGGGCATCGTGCTGAGCTGGCTATTCGTCCACAGCCTTGGGAAAGTTTCGGGCGGCGAAGACTTCGATCAGCAGAGCCGAAGCTGGATCGACGAGTGGCTTCTGGCAAAAATCATCGCCTCGACGCAGCAAGATCTGGGTCAGGACGAGACGATGGCGTGGCGCTCGGTTCGCCTGATCAAAATCCTGGTCGGCCAGCAGCGGTGCTTTGAAAGGACGGCCCAGGAAGGCAAGCAAGCATATCGTATTCTGAAGGACTGGCTCCGGGACGACGACGCACAGCCTTTCTTGCAGGTCAACCGCTACCAGGGCATCCTCTGGTTCAACGAGGAGGCCTTCGAGCAGCTGCTGCAGGGCATCATGATCGTGGCCTACCTCGCAATCATGGCAAAACTGCCGGCGGCTACGACCAAGCAAGACGACGACGTAGCGGCATGCTACGAGGTAGTACGGCAGCTGCAGCAAGCGGCCGAGGAGTCGGAATACCAGGTGGAAAATCTACTGGCAGCGGCGCAGGGCCCCCTGCCCTCAGTTGCCCTGTAGCGGGGACGGGCGGATAGCCAACGCCGCCAGGGCTATGCGTGCGGTTTGGTCTGTGCTTCTGACAGGGCATAGCGAGCGCATAGCCGGTCTATATTTGTCTGCGCGGCGGATTGCGTCCGCCCATCGCCCCGCGCGGTGGTGGCGCCGCGGGGTATAGGTCCGGCAGCGCCGGGATCTTATGTAAGGCGCTCCTATGCAAAGACAGCCATCTCCGACCGTTCGCCTTGTCGTATTCCTCGTGGTTCTGGGAGTAGTGCTGGCATTCTTCTACCTCCGCACGCGTCCGAATGCCGGCGCGGGCCTCGCCGGTGCGCCAACACCCGAGGCGACCACCCCTGCCATACCCCCCTCGAAGCCGCCTCCGGCAAGCCGCGGCATAGCTGGTGCCCCTGGAAGCATGCCGACGATGCCACAGAAGCCGAAACCCGCAGAAATAACGTTCCAGGGATGCCCGCCGGAAGGCGACGGTAACGATCCCGCGCTCAACCGGCTCAAGAACCGGGTCGACGAAGGCAATTACGTGCCGGTTCAGTTCGACACTTACGAAAAACTTCCATGGCCTAAGGCGATCGAGCGCAAAAGGCGTGCCGACTGGTCGGCGGCGAATACGAACGCGGTCTCGCGCTACGAGGGGATTCCTATCTCTGTCGTCGGCTACCTGGCCGGTGCGAAGGAGGAAGGTCCGGAATCGCCGAACTGCCACGGTGCCGATCATCCGTTCCGGGACTTTCACATCTGGCTCACGAAAGCGGCGGGACAGGACAGAAGCGGTTCGATCGTCGTCGAGGCAACGCCGCGCGTGCGCGCCAAGCACCCGGGCTGGCGAACGGATGTCCTCGGACGGATCGTAAACGGCAAACAGCGCGTGCGCATCAGCGGCTGGTCGATGCTCGATCCGGAGCACCCCGATCAGGTGGGCAAAACCCGCGGAACAATCTGGGAGATTCACCCGATCATGCAGATCGAGGTGGAGCAGCAGGGGCGGTGGGTCGCGCTGGACAGCGTCGCCGGAAAGCGGTAGGGAGCAGCAGAAATGCACAAGGCGATCCAGTTGACAGTCAAGCTGTGGATCGAAGGCGAGGACGAGCCGGCGGGCGACTTCGCCAAGTACACGACGCAGGCCGTGCAAGACATGATCTCTGCGGGCCGCTGGCGCCACCCGCGCCTGAGCGTTACGATCAAGAAGATTGCCGAGGACGACGACGACGATGCTGACGCCGACGCCAGCCAGGGCGATGTCGCACCGGCACCACAGCCGGTGCGACCTAAGAAGTAAGCGGGTGCTTTCACCCGCCGGCCGCAGCGTTAGCCGCCGGCTACAGCTGGAACGATGGAGACCTCGGCGCCCGCACGTAAGGGGGTGTCCGTCTCGCCCAGCGCGCGAATATCCTGTCCATCCACAAAGATGTTGATCCAGCGGCGCAGCTGACCATCCGGCTCGGTCAGGCGCTCACGCAGGCCCGGAAAGCGCTCGTCCAGGGCATCGATCAACGACGCGACATTCCGCGCCTCCACCTCTTCCCAGACGCGTGGGCCGAAAACACGCCCGATCTGGGCCGGAATGCGCACCGAGAGCGGCATCACCCCACGACCTATGCAGCTTTGACCGACAGAATCGGCGGCAGGTAGTCGGCGAGCGTCTCCCAATGCTCACCCGCATCACGGCTATAGAAGAGCTGTCCCGTGGTGGTCCCAACATCACGAGCACGTCGCCGGCCCTAGGAGCCTCTGCCTGCGCTTGCATTCCCAGCCTCCATACAGATGCGAACTGGTTCTTGCCAGTCTGCCACAGCTCGATTCGATACGAGAGCTACGCCGTGAGAGGGAAGTAAAGCGAGCCTAGCATATATGTTCGCATTTGTCAATACCGGAAAAGTGCGGCCGGTGCCTGTACGTTTTCGCGTTCTGAGACGAAGTGTCACGGGACGGAAGCTTGAAAAGGGCTCGCGGTAGGGCGGTGTCAAAGTCCTCATGAAAAACGTTGTCCATCACGTACAATCGCTCCAACGAGCAAGTACGGAGGATGGTGCGTGATGGACGAGCCCAAGCAGAGCAGCCTGATGGACGCCATTGTCGACATCCCGGATCCCCGCAACGCCCGCGGGAAACGCCACCCCTGGGCCTTGCTGCTCACCCTGATCCGTGCGGCCCTGCTCGGTGGACAGCGTAGCGGACGGGCGATTGGGCAGTGGGTCGACGACCACACGGTCGAACGCATGCCTCGCCTCCCGATCCCCCAAAAGCCGTTACCCAGTACCTCGACCTTGCGCCGGGCACTGCGGGTCCTTGATGTGGTGGCGCTCGAGGCCCGCCTCGCCCAGTTCGTCGAGGCGCTCCCGGTCACGCCCCCACCCGCGACCGCCCCGTGGCAGGGGCAGGCTGTGGATGGCACAGCGGTGCGCGGCGCCCAGCAACACGGGGCGCCCGTCCACTTGGTCAGCCTGGTGTGTCATGGCAGCGGGCGCGTGCGCCAGCACGTGCGCGTGCGCGCCAAGAGCAACGAGATCACCGCCGTGCCCGAGCTCCTGCGGGGGCGTGACTTACACGGGACGGTCATCACGATGGATGCGTTGCTAGCCCAGCAGGCGCTGGCACGCCAGTCCCGCGACCAGCAGGGGCACTAGCTGATGATCGTCAAGGAAAATCAGCCGGCACTGCACGCGGCGATTGACCTCGTCTTTCAGGCGCCCCCGCCACCGGTGGCGGAACACCAGCTCGATCGGGTGACGACGATCGAGCAAGGGCACGGACGGCTGGAGACGCGGACGCTGGAACGGACGTGTGCGCTGAATGAGTACCTCGACTGGCCAGACGTAGGGCAAGTCCTGCGCCGGACCTGCGAACGGATCAAGTTGACCACCGGGGAGGTGAGCCCGGAGGTGACGTACGGCGTGACCAGTTTAGGCTGGCAGGCGGCGGTGTCCGTGGTGGAGGCGTTGTGGCGTGGGCATTGGGGGATCGAAAACAAGGTGCAGTACGTGCGCGATGTGACCTGCGGGGAAGATGCAGGACAGATCCGTGTCGGGCAGGCGCCGCAGGCACTCGCGGCGTTGCGGAACGGGTTGCTGACGCTGTTGCGGAGTACGGGCGTGACCAACATCGCGGACGCGCTGCGGTCCTATGCCGCAGCGCTCGAAGAAACGTTTGCCCTGATCGGTGTTCCGCTATGACTTTGACACAGCCCTAGGG
>JBBSGA010000017.1:0-33942 GCA_038254585.1 Chloroflexales bacterium
CCGGCCGCGAGATTTGTCCGAACCGCGGCGCGTTTTGCGAGCGCCGTGCGCATCAAGAACCTCTCCCGTCCCGATGCACCCGATGTCGACGCGAAGAGTATGTTCGGCATGATGCAGAGTGGCGTATCGCCCGGGCATCAGATTCGGATCCGTGCGGAAGGGCCGGATGCCGAGGCGGCCGTCGCCGCCCTGCGGACGCTCGTCGAGCGGAACTTCGAGGGCGCATGATCGAGGTTCGTGGGGCAGGCGGCGCGCCGGGTATTGTGACCGGCCCGATCGTCCTCTATCGACCGGCGAGCACGACCGGCACTACGTCTTTCGTCGACCGGCGGGACCGCGCCGTGGCCTATTTTACGGCGCTAGGCGAGCGCCTACGTGCCAGGGACCTCGCGGATGAGGCGGCAATCTTCGATGCCCAGGCGCTGCTCGTCGCCGATCCGGCGCTCGCAGCTGCGGTCACGTCGCGCGCGTCGGGAGCTTCTGTGCCCGAGGCGATCTGCGCCGCGATCGACGAGCTTGCGGCGCCTCTGGAAGCCCTGCCCGATCCGTATTTGCGCGGCCGGGCCTCCGATATCCGCGCCGTGGGCGCGGCGCTGCTCGGCGAAGAGCGCTCCCCGGACCTCCCGCCGGGCGCGATCCTGGTGGCGCGCGACCTTACGCCGGCTGAAACCGTCAATCTCCCTCTCAGCTCCGTCGCCGGTCTGGTCACTGTCCTGGGCTCGGCTACGGGCCATACCGCGATCCTGGCGCGCGCGCTCGGCATCCCGGCGGTGGTAGGTCTTGGCGAGGAGGCGCTGACGGCGCCGGACGGAACGCCTGCGATTCTGGATGGCCAGGCCGGTCTGCTGATTCTCGATCCCGATCGGGCGACCACCGCGCGCTATGTGGAGCTTCGCGCCGCACAACAGGCTGCAACGGCGAGGCGCACGGCGTTGATCGGCCTGCCTGCCGAGACCTCCGACGGCCGCCGTATCGCCTTATGGGCCAATGTCGGCAGCCTGTCGGAGGTAAAGGCGGCGATCAGTGCGGGAGCCGAGGGCATCGGCTTGCTACGGACCGAGTTCCTCTTCCTGCAGCGCTCCACGCCTCCTGCGGAGGATGAGCAATTCGCGGCCTACGTGTCGGTGCTGCGGATGATGGCTGAGCGGCCGGTCGTCGTCCGCACGCTTGATGTCGGCGGCGACAAGCCGCTCGCCTACCTGCCTCCGGCCAGTGAGCCGAACCCTTTCCTAGGCGAGCGCGGGATCCGTTTCTCGCAGCGCTTCCCGGACCTCTTCCGCACGCAGCTGCGTGCACTCCTACGCGCCGCCGTCTATGGCGACCTGCGCATCATGCTGCCGATGATCGCCACGGCGGCCGATCTTGACTGGGCGCGTGGTGAGTTGGCAGCCGTCGTCGACGATCTGCGAGCAAGCGGGACAGACTTCCGAGGCGAGGCCCCATTCGGCATCATGATCGAAACGCCTGCTGCGGCGGTCATGGCCGATCGGCTGGCCGCGCGGGCGGCCTTCTTTTCAGTCGGCAGCAACGACCTGGCGCAGTATGCCCTCGCGGCCGACCGGACCGTGGCTCAGCTCGCAGGGCGCTATAGCGGCGACGATCCCGCGGTCTACCGTCTGATAGCCATGACGGTAGCCGGATCCCGGGGAGCCGGTATCTCCGTCGGCGTCTGCGGCGAGCTCGCGGGCGATCCCCACGCGGCCATGGCGCTCGTTGGGTTGGGCGTCGCCGAATTGAGTATGGCTCCGGGCTCGATCGGCGCCGTCAAAGAGCAGCTCCGCGCATCGACCTTCGCCGACGCCGAACAGGCCGGCCGCCGTGCGTGCAGCAGTTAACGTCCGTAGACGTCTGATCCTCTACTCCGGGATCGGGATGACCACTTCGATCCGGGTTCCCTTCCCGATAGCTGTTCGAATATGAAGTGTGCCGCCCAGCAGGCGGGCGCGCTCGATCATCCCCTGGAGGCCGAAGCCCGAGTCCGGCCTGCGTTTCGTGGAGGACTGGTCGAAGCCTTCTCCGTCGTCGGCCACCTCGAGACGCAGCCCATCGCCAGTTCGCACCAGCCGTACCAGGACCGAGCGCGCGCCCGCGTATTTTCGAGCGTTCGACAAGGTCTCCTGTACGATGCGATAGAGTCCGGCCTCGATTGCATAGGGCAGCCGGTCCAGGCCGGTCTCTGCCTCCAGAGTCGCAGCGAGGCCGGTCTCGTCCGCGAAATTCTTCAACAAGAGCGCAATGGCCTCGGGGAGGGTGTGGTACTCGAGCGGAGCGGCGCGCAGGTCGAGCACGGAGCGGCGGACTTCCTCGAGATTGGTGCGTGCGAGCGCCAGAGCGGTTCGGACGTTGCGCTGCACCCGGTCTGGATCTGAAGTGCCGAGCGCTTCGGCCGCCTCGAGGTGGAGCGTGATCGCCGTCAGCCCCTGCGCCACGGTGTCATGAATCTCCCGCGCGATCCGGTTGCGCTCTTCCAGCGCTGCCAGGTGCATCGCCTGCTGCCCGAGACGCGCCCGCTCGAGCGCCGTGCCGAGCTGGTAGCCGACCGCGCCGAGCAGCTCGAGCACGTCGGGTGTGAAGCGGTCGGAGCCCGGGCTGGCGACGTTCAGAATGCCGATCATGCGCTCCTCCGAGCGGAGCGGCACGCTGGCGTGAAACTCGAGGCCGCGCCGGTCTCCCTCGGCCTCCGCCAGCCGCGAGCATTGCACGATGTTGATCGCTCGTTTCAGCTCGCCCGAGCGAAAAAGCGTGTTACAGCTACACCCGCCATGCCACGGGCTGCTGCCCGGCGCGAGCGCCGGCGGCAGCGCCTGTGATGCCACGAGCGAGAGCGCGCCGGTCTCGTCCAGCAGGAAGACCCACGCGGTCTGCAGCCCGAGCAGCTCCACCACCGAGTGCAGCGTATCGTCCAGCGCTGCTTCGATGTCGCTCTCCCGATTGAGCGTCTCAGCAATATGCCGAAGGATCGCCAGCTCGCGGTTACGCTGCACCAGCGCACGTGTATCAGGGGCATGCATGAGCGGAATAATAGCATCGTGGTACAATTCATCCGTCCAAGCGAGGTCAGGACTTGTCGAACCACCGGATGATTCGCAATACCACCTTCAAGCTCCGTTCCCGCCTATGGGTGCATGCGCGGAACTACCGGCGACACCGCAAGCCCGACCTTCCGCTCAATGCCGATGCGATCACGCCGCAGATTGTCGTCGGCGGTTTTATCGACCGCGAAGATTGGCGGCAGCTTGTGGACCAGGGCGTAAGCGTGGTTGTCTCCCTCCAGGCCGAGCGCCATGACGAAGATGCTTTCGGCAGCCTCCAGCCGGATGGCTACCTGCGGTTGCCGACGACCGACTTTTCGCCGCCCACGGTTGCGCAGCTCCGGATGGGAGCAGCTTTTATCGACGAGGCGGTGCGCACCGGCAAGATTGTGCTGATCCACTGCCATGCCGGCGTTGGCCGCTCCGCGATGCAGTGCGCCTCGTACCTGATATATACAGGGATGGAGATCGACGAGGCCTGGGAGCTGATCAAGTCCAAGCGGCCGCAAGTTTTCCTCAACGAGCACCAGCGCGCCGGTCTCGAGGCGTTGGCCGCCGAGCTTGCTGCCGAGCGCGCGGCGCAGAGCGTCCCGGTCGACGGTCCGCCGATCGATACGCGCCTGGCTCCTTCGTCGGGCAGCTCCTAGTAGCGTGTCAAGCAGCATGTGAACGGTTGTAGAGACGTTCTATAGCTCGTCTCTACGACTGTCCGAACCCCTCAGTCGAGGCTTGACAGAACACTAGAGCCTTCGAACCTCTTGGCGGTTCCGTCGAGTGCCGAGCGAACCGTGGCTAGGACGAAACTTCGGGCGTGGACGTCGCGCACTAGATCCAGCTCGTCCGTCTCGATCGACAGCACTCGGGTCTCCCTATAGCGTGCGAAGAAGTCTTCGTAGGCGTCGCGGAGCCGGACGATATAATCGCGGTCCATCTTTCTCTCGAACGATCGGTCGCGCTTGGCAATGCGCCCCATCAGCGTGTCAACGCCGGCTTGAAGGTAGACGACGAGGTCCGGCTTGGGCACACGCTCCGAAAGGGCGCCGTAAAGCTGCAGAAAGAGATCCCATTCGTCGCCCTGGAGGTTGAGACGTGCGAAGATCCGATTTTTGGCGAAGAGATAGTCGCTGACGAGGTTGTGCTGCTCGACCGTAGGCTGGACGATCGACTGCTGCTGCCGGTAGCGACTCAGCAGAAAGAATGTCTCGGTCTGGAATGCGTAGCGCGCGCGGTCGCCATAGAAGCTCTGGAGAAACGGATTCTCTTCGACAACCTCGAGCAGCGCCTCGGCGTGGAATGGCTGCGCCAGCAGGCGTGCCAGCGTCGATTTGCCGGCGCCGATGACTCCTTCGACGACGATGTAGTGGGTGGTGCGACTCATACGGCAGAGCCGCGCTCAGGAGGAGCCGCGCTCGATGGCCTCCGCACGATACGCCCCGAACTGGCTCAGAAGCTGGATCGGCAGCTTGCCCGCGATGTGGACGCCGTCCGGCTCGTAGCGCTCCTGGTCGATCACCCCCTGCTGCCGCCACAGCGCCACGAGGTCGGAGCGCGAGTAGGGCAGGTGAACGGCAACTTCCGCCATCTGCCCTGCAAGTGCCTCGTCGATACGCTGGCGCAGCATGTTTAGGCCCCAGCCGAGCTCCGCCGAGACGGGGATATGGTCGGCGGGAAGATTCAGCCCACGCACGATCTCACGGTTCTTCTCGTGCGTCACATCTCCGAGCTGATCGATCTTATTGAGCACCGTTAGTATCGGCTTGTCGTCGCTCTCCAGATCGGCCAGCGTTTCGAGCACGGTCTGGGACTGCTCTTGCGCGTTCGAGTGCGTGATGTCGAGCACATGCAGCAGAAGATCGGCCTCCTGGATCTCTTCCAGCGTTGCCCGGAAGGCCGCGACGAGCGCCGTCGGCAAGCGCTGAATGAAGCCGACCGTATCCGTGAGCAGAATAGTGCGGCCGGAGGGCAGCACAACCTGGCGCGTCGTCGGATCGAGTGTTGCAAAGAGCTGATCCTCGGTATGTACGCCAGCGCCTGAGAGTGCGTTCAGCAGCGTGGACTTGCCCGCGTTGGTATAGCCGACTAGAGAGACGACCGGGATGCCACTTTGGCGCCGGCGCTCACGATAGCGCTCGCGATGTCGTCGCACCTCCTCGAGCTGCTCTTTGAGGAAGGCAATCCGTCGCCCGACCAGCCGTCGGTCGGTCTCAAGCTGTGTCTCGCCGGGACCACGCACGCCGATAGCGCCGGAGGAAGAACTGGTGGCCGTCTGGCGCGACAGGTGGCCCCATTGGCCGCGCAGACGCGGGAGCAGATACTCGTGCTGTGCGAGCTCAACCTGCAGCCGGCCCTCGCGTGTCTGTGCATGCTGCCCGAAGATGTCGAGGATCAGCTGGGTCCGGTCGATAACTCGCACGTCGAGATCGGCCTCAAGATTGCGCGTCTGTGAGCCGGTGAGCTCGTCGTCGAAGACGACAAGATCATAGTCCAGCTCCGCTCGCCGGTCCTTGATCTCCTGCACTTTGCCTGGACCGATGTAGTGTTTCGGATAGGGGTGGGATAGCTTTTGATAAATGCTGCCGACGACCTCCAGTCCGGCCGTGTCAGCGAGCAGTGCGAGCTCGTCGAGCGAGTCTTCTGCGTTCCAGAGAGTGTGCTCGCTATGTACTTCCACACCCACGAGGAACGCACGCGCCTTCGCCGGTGCTGTGTCGACAGGATGCCGTCCACGTGGCTGGCCATTGGACCGGGTTGTAGACTGCTCTTCCATGCTTGATCCTCGCGCCGTATTCTAGCACAGTTATCCCGGCCCGTGACGCCGAGAAAGCGGCGAGGCGGCCCGCCAGGGTCGCCTCGCCGGCCGATAGCTCCACCTAGGAATTAGTCGTCGGAGTAGCGCTCCTCCAGCCAGGGGTCGGCGTGGTTGTTGTATCCGTAGCGCTCCCAAAAACCCAGCTTGTCCTCGGACATGAACTCGAGACCGCGCAGCCACTTGGCAGACTTCCAGAAGTACTTCTTGGGTACGAGCAGCCGCAGGGGAAACCCGTGCTCGGGCTCGAGCTCCTTACCCTCGAAGTGATACGCCAGAAGCACGTCGTCGTCCATCAGGACTTCGAGCGGGATATTCGCCGTAAATCCTTGCTCACAGTGCGCTAGAAGATGCTTCGCAGAGGGCTTGAGGGGCGGAATAAGCTCGACGAAGGTGCGGAACGCCACGCCCTCCCACGCTGTGTCAAGCTTGCTCCAGCGTGTCACACAGTGAATGTCGGTGCGAACCTCTTTCGTCGGCAGGGCACGAAATTCGTCGAAGGAGAAGCGTTTGGGGGACTCCATTTCGCCCCACACCCGTAAGTCCCACGTCTGCTGGAGATCGGCATATTGCGGCACGGAACCATATTGCAGCACCGGGAATTTCTCGGTGACATACTGGCCGGACGGGACGCGCTCGGCCATACCGGCCGGCGTGCGATCGTGTTTGTTTCGAAAGCGGTCGAACATACCTAGCTCCTGTTACCCTCGGCGTCTGCACTCTATCTCTACGTCCCGCCGTCCATTTTGGACCTACGGGCGCAGAGCTACGCCAATAACGAAGCAAAATAGCGGCCACGGCTCTACATCGTCGACCAGGTGCAGCCACGCCCTCAGGGCTGGCCGTTGGTCTTCGCCGCTTTGATAAAGCCCTGAACGAGGGTAAATGCCGCCCGCGGGCTCCAGTCAGGATTGAGCAAGCTGAACGACGCCTGTTCTTGGAGCGGATTGCCTTGCTGTCCCCACAGAACTGAAAAGTTCAGATTCCAGATAAAGACCGCCCCGACCCAGTCGCTATATTGGAAGACTATGCGGGCCAGAGCGCGCTCGAGATACTCTGCCTGCTGCTGTTGGCTCACATAGTTGCCGTATTCGTAGCCAGGCGTGTTATTCTGGGTTGCCCAGCCCATCTCTGTAATCCAGATCTTCTTTGCGCCAAGCCCCGACTGCTCCATCACCTGCCGAACGTCCTCGATGTGGCGGAAATAATGGGTCGGATGGTTATTCCAGCCCGGGGCGTTTCCCGGATCTTCGGGGTATTTCTTCTCAGGCGGATTTGCGGCCGAGGCCGGGTGGAAGCCCTGAACGTCGAAGTAGTCTTTGATCTCGCCATTGTGGTAGGCGTACATGGCCTTCAGGTAGGTGATGTCGTCGACCGCCGTATCCGGCTTGGTGACGCCGGTCGATGACAGAGCACCGAGCACGACAGTCATTGATGGGTCGACAGCTTTGATCCGCCTATAGCCCTCCTTCAAGATCTCGACATAGTGTCCGACGTCGTCGACTGTGACGTGCCCGCCGTTCTCGACGGCCAGGTTCTGCTCATTCCATACCTCGATCGCCTGAACCTTGCCTTTGTAGCGGGTTGTGAGCTCTTCGACGAATCGCCCGAAGTCTTTCGGGTCTTTGGGCAGCCCATTGTCGTCTTTGCGACCCGTCAAAAAGTCAGGCGACTTGGCGATGCTCAAGAGCAGTTTCATGCCTTTGCCGTTGACGCTGTTGACGATCTGATCGAGCTCGTCGAAGCCGAATGAGCGATCGGCCTTTTCCGTGTCCTTCCACGGCACCTGCTGCCGGATCCATTCGAAGCCGGCATTCTCGGCGAGCTGGAGCACGCGCGGACGATCGGTGTAGTAGAGGTGGGCTGCGACGCCGAACTGCGGCCGGACGGCGGTCTCCGGACCCGGCGTCGTAACCATCGGAGTGGATACCATCGTGGATTGTGCCGCCTCCGCCACGTCGGTGGCCGTGGTCGTCGCAGCCGTGGGTGCGGCTCCTGCTGTTGCGCTCTCGATAGTGGCCGGCGTCTCGGTCGCCGCCTGCGAAGGCGCCACCGCGGTCTCGGGCGTAACAGGGCTGATAGTCGTGGTGGAGGAAGTCACACTCGTAGTCGTCGCGACGCCGGTGGTGTTTGATGCGATCTTTTGCGTCGGAGTTGCGGTATTGCTCGATGGCGCGATCTGGCCGCAGCCCACAATGATCGGCAGAAGAACGCCGAGCAGAATCGCCGTTCCCGGCCGCCGGTAGGGCCAGAGTTTACCGCGCATAAAGGCACCTCATACGTTCCTCAATGCCGAAGGCTATGCTATCACGCCGCATGATAGCATAGCCTTCGTCTGTTCCAATGGACGTCGAACTTAGGGCTTGGGCATATTCTGGATCGCGCTAAAGGCCGGGCGAGGGCTCCAGTCCGGGTTCAGGATGCCGAATGAGGCCTGCTCGTGGAGCGGATTATTGGCCTGGCCCCACGTCACTGCGAAGTTCATGTTCCACACGAACATCGCGCCGACCCACGGCGCGTAGTTGTAGCGCCCCAGCTCGATCGCCCGCTTGAGGTACTGCGCCTGCTGCTGCTGGTTCGTGCACTTCCCGTACTCGTAGCCCGGCGTGTTGTTATTGGTCGCCCAGCCGAACTCCGTGATCCACACCTGCCGGTCGCCGCGTCCTGCGCGGAGCATGGCATCGTGCAGCCCCTCGGCGCGGCGGAAGTAGAACTCCGTGTTGCCGTTCCAGGTGTCGCAAATGCTGTGAATCGCCCTGTTCGGGTCGGGCAGCGCATCCGGCGGGTTAAGCGTGCCGGCGAAGTGGGCGCCCACGACGTCGCTCTTGTCCCAGAACTTCGGAATGGCGAACATCTGCTGGAAGTAGACCAGGTCGTCGACGGCGACGTCGATCTTGTTGGTCGAGGTCGGTGTGGGCGCACCGGCGACGACGATCATGTTGGGATCGACCGCTTTGATCGCGTCGTATGCCACGCCGAGCAAGTCGACGTAATACGATGCCGGAGCAACCCGCCCGCCGTTCTCGACGGCGTAGTTCTGCTCGTTCCAGACCTCGATCGCCTGGACCTTGCCGCGGTAGCGCGTCGCGATCGCGCCGACGAACTGCCCGAAGCGCGCAAAGTTCGCGCGGTTCGGCAGGCCGTCGCCGCCGTTGTCGGTGGCCCAGCTCGGCGCCTTGGCGATGCTCAGAAAGACTTTGATTTTGTTGGCGGCCGCCGTGTCGACCACCTTGTCGAGCTCGCCCCAGGCGATCGAGCCATCGCGGTTCATATGGTCGGCCCAGGGTACCTGCTGGCGGATCCAGGCCGGACCGCCGCTGTAGTTGTTGGCCGTGAAGGCGTTGTTGACGAGCGTAAAGAGACGGTCGCGGTCAGTGTAGTACCCGCGCACGTTGGCGCCGTAGATGAACGGCTCGGGCAGCGATCCGGCCGCGTCCCGCCGCCGGAAGGCATCCGGATTGACCTTGCCGGAGTTATCGGCGGCGTACTGCGCGCCGAGCCGGCCCAGCAGCACGCGGAAGTCGGGCACCTCGGTCGGGTGGAACTCGAAGCGGTTACGCTCGAAATACTGGACCCAGTAGGTCTGGCCGGTATCCGGGTTCTTTTCCTGGAAAGGCTCGGACTTGGGGTAGCCGAAGACGAGCAGGCCGCCGTACTGCTCCCAGAAGGACTTGAAGGGGCCCTTGACCGGGTCGTTGCGCAGCGAGTGCTGGGTCTCGGGGAACCAGGTCTGGGCGGGGGCGGTGGGGATGCGCGCGACGGGCTGGAAGGGCGGCTCGCCGAGGCGGTTCTTGATCAGCTCATTGCCAAGTAGACGGCCGAGAATATAGAAGCGATTGCCGTCGCGGCCGAAGTTCTCAGGATGCTCTTCGAGCACGGCGCGCTCGTAGTATTGGACGCGGTAGGACTTGCCGGGCTCGGTAAAGCTCGGCTGCATGAAGGACTCAGAGATGGGATAGCCAAGGACACGCAGGGCATTCGGCGTATTCTTCCAGAACTGCCAGTACCAGTTCTGAGCCGAATGCCCCGACTCGTTGAAGTACTGGGCTAGTGGGGGCGGTGGGCTCGCCACGGTCCGGCTGGGTAACGCAAATACCGATGCTACCGTGGCCAGGAGCAGCGTGCCGATCAGCGCGCGTCGTCGCATGAATACTTTCCTTCCTTCGGCCTACACGGCCGCAACGTAGAATCCGGCACAGGCATTATACCGTTGACCGACTGACACACCGATGATAACGCTCTGACGCTATCGGAAGTCTACCTACGAATAGCTGAGAGCTGACTGCTGGACCGGGGGGATCAATCCCGTTGAGGTACACCTGGCTCATCGGCGGGCGCGATTATAACAGCGGCCGGGGACGTGTCAAGAGCAACCCGCCGGAGTGCCGTGTATCGTGCCCCCATCTGCAAGCGCTCCGACCACATCAGGGCCAGGTGGGCTACCTGCCATACCACGGCCGATGGTGCCGCCGCCGTGCCAAGGGCAGCGCCGATGGCCGTTAACTCGTGCCCCCGAGCGAGCTTCTCGGTACGTCCAAGGGTGAGGTGTGGGCTGAATGCTCTCCGCTCAGTCGGGAAGCCCAGCGGCGCAATAAGCCGCTCCACATCGCCCTGTAGCGCGCGAAGCTGTGCTAGATCGCCGCCGACGCCCAGCCAGACGACGCGTGGGGCGCGTGATCCCGGAAAGACGCCCAGGTCTGTGGTCCGGAGCGCGAAGGCTCGATGTGGACGTGCGGCTTCGGCAAGCCCTTCGGCAATCCTCTCCAGCCGATCCGGCGCGGTCGCGCCAAGGAACTTGAGCGTCAGGTGTGCTCCGTCCGGATCGGCCCAGCGCACGGTAAGCCGGCCATGCGCCTCCAACTGCAGGCGTGCTTCGCGTAGAGCAGCGCGTACCTCGGCCGGGAGCTCGATCGCAATGAAAAGCCGGTAGTTGGCGTCCATGCAGCCTCCTGTTGACCCGCCCTCGCATGCCAGGGTAGAATATCAGTATATCGATGAAGCGCCCGCCTGCCGACAAACCAGAGCTGCTGCGTTGGTTGCAGATGCAAGGAGATGCCGACAGGCGCATCCTCGCGCAGCTATGGACGTTGCCTCCTGATAGTGATGCAGCCGCGCTCTATCGCGCGCTGACTGAACCGGATCGCGTGGTAGCGCAGTGGTCGCGGCTGTCGGATGTGGAGCGCGCGGCGATGACACGCGTGCTTCAAGATGGCGGCGCACTGCCCGCGGCGATTCTGCAGCGGGAATGGGGTACTGTGCGCGATTCTGCGCGCTTTTCCAACCCACGAGCCTACCTGCAAGCGCTTGAGCAGCCCGCTTCGCCCGCCGAGCGGCTGTACACGATGGGGCTACTCGTCCGCGATCACGATGACCGCGGCCCGCTCTTCCGCGTCCTTAACGATCTGCGCAGGCTTCTTCCGGCCGTCGAGCCGCGCGACGCGTGCCTGCGGGTTATCCCGGCGCCTGAGCCTGATGCGCCTGAGCTCGCGGCACCCGAAGCGGCCGAGCGGACGGTGATTGCGCTGCTGGAGCTCGCCTACGAGGTCAGCCTGAAGACCCTCGACGATGGCGCGCTCAACAAGGCCAGCCTCGTGCGGCTCGCGGCGCGCGTGGCCCCCGGCTCCAATCTCTCCGGCATCCGGCGCGAGGCGGACTGGCCCTGGGTCGCGCTCCTGCGCGCCTCCGCTGCAGAAGCGGGGCTCCTGCGGCGTACCACGGATGGGACGCTCCACGTTGCCGGACCGGCGATGGCCTGGCTTAAGGGTAGCCGCGCCGAGCGCTTGGCGGCCCTGGTTCGAGGCTGGGTGGGGGCTGGCTTCAACGAGCTGACGCTTCTAGGCGGGCTGAGCTTGCGCTCGCTCCCGCTCGATCTTCGTCTCCCGGAGTCGCGGCAGAGCCTGCTCCATCTCCTGGCATCGCTGCCGGCCGGCCCATGGCTGCGGCTGGACGAGATTGTCTCCGAGGTCGAGCGTGTCGAGCCCGATTTCCTGCGCCGTAACGGCCGCTACGATTCGTGGCTGCTCTACGATGCTTCGGGCAAGCTCGTCGCCGGCCGGGAAAGCTGGCCACTCGTGGAGGGCGTCTTCGTACGAGCCGCGATCCTGGCCGTGCTGCGCTGGTTCGGTCTCGTCGACGTCGCGGGGGCCGGCCAGCTCGACATCATTAGCTTCAACCCGCTGGCGGCACACATCATCCAAGGGGCGCCCCCACCCCCGGAGCAGCCCTCAGAGCCGCTGACCGTCCAGGGCACCTTTGAGATCGTCTGCCCACCCGGCGCGTCGCTCTGGGCCCACTTTCAGCTGCAGCGCATCGCCGAGCTGGTTGGCGACAATGCGGCGGCGGTTTTTCGTCTGACGCGCCGCAGCGTCTTGGCAGCGGCCGAGCATGGCATTGGCGCCGAGGATATCCTGCGGTTTCTGACCGAAAACGCACGCGGTCCCGTCCCTCAAGGGGTCGCCGCGTATGTCCACGAGTGGTCGCGACAGGTCGGGCAGCTCCAGGTGGAAGAGATGGTGCTTCTGCGTGCCGACGACCCACTTCGCCTCTTGGAGGTCCGCCGTTCACGTGGAGTCGACCTTTCGTTGGTCGAGGAGCTGACGCCGACGGCCTGGAAGGTTTCGCCAGGCGATCTGCCGGCGCTGCTCCAGCAGCTTCAGCGCGCGGGCTTCAGCATCACGGGCAGCCAGGAGCCGGCCGGCCGGGTCCACGGCTCAGACAAGGCGGCTCTGAGCGAGTACGATCTCAAAGCGCTCGTAACCGCAGCGTACGCCTATGCTCACATCTGCTCCGATCTCGGCCTACCCTCCGAGGTCTCTGCCTCGATGCTGATGCGCCTCCGGAAGCTCGTACCTTCGCGCCATGCCGAGGCTGCGCGCCGCGCGGCCGAAGAGCTGAGCTGCCGAGTTCTCGCGAGAAAACAGGGCGAGACAGTGAGACCGGACGCCGACCGGGCGGATCTAGCGGAGCGCGACCACTGTGCGTAGCCATGTCTACCGCACCGAGGCGATCGTGCTGCGCCGCAGTGATTTCGGCGAGGCCGATCGTATCCTCACGCTCTATACGCCGCGCTTTGGGAAGCGCCGTGCAATTGCGAAGGGTGTTCGTAAGACGACAAGCCGCCTCGCGGGGCATATCGAGCTCTTCACCCGCGTCCAGCTCATGCTGGCCGAGGGCCGCAATCTCGACATTGTGACCCAGGCGCAGATCGTCGCCCCCTATCGCGCTCTGCGTGAGGATCTGGAGCGTATCTCGCTCGCGTACTACGTTGCGGAGCTGCTCGACAAGCTCACTACTGACGAGGAGGGACAGAGTCCGGCCTACCCCTTGCTGGCCGAAACTCTGGACGCGCTGGACACCGCCGCACGCCCGGAGTTGGCCGTGCGGCGCTTTGAGCTACGGCTGCTCGCGTTGGTCGGCTACCGGCCCTATCTCTTTCAGTGCGCGGCCTGCCAGGAGGAGCTAACGGAGGCCGCGAACCGCTGGACCCCCGCCGGAGGCATGCTCTGCCCACGCTGCGCTGCGAGTGATGGGGCGGCGATCCCGATCTCTCTGGCGGCCTTCAAGGCCCTCCGCTTCATGCAGCGCGAGCCGCTCGAATCTGTGCTCGGTCTGCGGCTCGGCAACGACCTCATGCGCGAGATCGAGAGTTTGCTCCGTCTGACGATCCGGCCTATTCTCGAGCGCGACCTGAAGTCGATCCAGTTTGTGAACGCGGTGCGTTCCTAGCTGTCCTGTGCCGCCGGGGCCGCCCGGCTTCCACCCCCTGCCTGTTCGTCGATCGTTGGCGTCCCATACGGACGCGTCACACTTCTGCCGAGGTCGTCATGAGCTATCTTGATGAGTTGATGGGCGACGGCGAGAGCATTCTCTTTGCCACGCGCCATCACTGGTTCATCCTGTTCGCCCGGGTTCTGGCGGAGCTGATCCTGTTGCTTTTGCTTGGCGCCGTTGCCGCCGTCTCCGCACAGGCCTGGCAGCCCAACGGCCGCTGGGTTGCGCTCGGCGCGGGCATCTTGGCGCTCTTCGTCTTCCTGAGCGCCCTGCGTGACTTCTTCCGCTGGCGCAGCGAGCAGTTCGTCGTAACCGATCGTCGCGTGCTCCAGCTCAAAGGCATCCTCGACAAAAATGTCCTCGACTCCTCGCTTGAAAAGATCAACGATGTCGAGCTACATCAGAGCTTTCTCGGGCGCATGTTCAACTACGGCTCGATCGAGATCCTGACGGCGAGCGAGGAAGCGGTCAATCGCATGGACGCGATCGAGGATCCGATCCAGTTCAAGCGAGCGATGCAGGACGCGCGAGCACGCTACGATGGCTTCCTCGACCGTGGGCCCGTCCGCGCCTACGAGCAGCCGGCCTCCGACCTCCAAGGAGTGCTCGAGCAGCTCGCAGCTCTGCACGCTCGCGGCATCCTTTCAGATGCCGAGTTCGAAGCGAAGAAGCGGGATGTGCTGAGCAGGATTTGAGCCGTCTCAGCCCCTCGGTGGCCCCTGTCGCACCCTGTCGCGGGTTAGCCTGGTTGCCTCGGGTGTGAGCTGATCTTCCCAGCGCCAGCCGAAGCGGTACGGGCTCACATCCTCGATCCACCAGTTGACCCCGGCCTCTGCGTACGAGGCGACGAGCTCTGTGTCCTTAGCGGCATCCGTCCCCGAGGTTTGGCCGCTGTGGACGGCGTCGAAGGCTGCCTCGCTTGCGCGGTGCCGGTCGACGTACGCCAGTATCTCGCGCCAGTCCGCCGGAGTTAGTGTGCCGTCCAGTCGCCCCGGAATCACGCCATCCCAGCGGGCGGCACGGCGCAAGGGCGGCTTGTTGGGCCACCACCCGCCGACCCAGATCGGGATGCGCGGGTGCTGGGCCGGCGGGGGTACGAACTTCATCTCCTTGAGCTGGTAGTGCTCGCCATTATAGCTGAACGCCGCGCCGGTCCAGAGGCCCGTCAACACTTGGAGGCCCTCGTCGAGCCGCCTCGCACGTACCTTCGCGTCGGTCTCCTCCCCGAAGAAGCCGAACTCCCACTGTGCCGGGTCGCCGATCCCAACGCCGAGGATCAGGCGGCCGCCCGAGAGCCGATCGACCGACACGGTCTCGCGTGCCAGCTTCCATGGCCGGCGACGCGGCAGCGGCGTGAGCAGCGTCCCGAGCCGCACCGTGGTCGTGCTCATGGCCACCGCTGCGAGGCCCACCCAGGGATCGACGATCGGGTGCCAGGTCGGGTCGAAAATCATGTGGTCCCAGATGAAGAAGCCATCCCAGCCGGCTTCTTCGGCCTCCGATGCAAGGCCGGCCAGCGCCCGAGCTTCGCCGAAGTCGCCGAACGGCGGAAGGCTGACTCCGTAGTACATCGTGACCTCCTGACGTAGCCGGCACGTTGTGCCGTCGGTAGCGGAGCTTGTCACTATAGGCGGCCTGTGTGACATCTACGGCCACTAAACTTTGACGCCGCCGAGGCTATCACGCGGCCGTTTGGCGGCCATCATTTGCCGCTCCCTCCTCCGGAGGGTATCCTAGCCTATGGATACCGCTGCCGGTATGACCTGGCTTGCCCGGAGGGAGGCTCTTCATGTGCCGCCGCTTAACCATTGCCATGTTTGCGCTCGTCTGCATCTGCGCGGCCGCTCAGCCCGCAGCCGCGGCATCTGATCCGCGCCTCTTCCCTGAAACAGGCTGGCGCGTCGGCGGACGCTTGCTCACCTTCTGGGATGCCAGTGGTGGCCTGCCGGTTTTTGGCCTTCCGCTCGGTCTCGCGGCTCAAACGGCGACGGCCGAGGGCAGCTATGTTGCCCAGATCTTCGAGCGTGAGCGTCTCGAGCTGCATCCCGAGCTTCAGCCGCCCTACGACGTTCTGCTCGGGCGACTTGGCGACGATCTCCTGCGGCGCGCCGGCCGCAATTGGCGCGACGAAGGCGAGGGCCAGCAGCTAGCGGGAGCCTGCCGCCAGTTCGCGCAGACCGGGCGGAGCGTCTGTGGCCTCTTCCTCGACTACTGGCGCAGCCACGGCCTCGAGATCGGCGATCCCGGCGTCAGCGATCGTGCGTCCCTGGCCCTTTTTGGTCTCCCCCTGACTGCGCCACGCATGGAGACCAACTCGTCGGGCGACCGCGTCCTGACGCAGTGGTTCGAGCGCGCCCGCTTCGAATTCCACCCCAACAACCCCGACCCGTACAAAGTGCTCCTGGGCCGCCTGGGTGCCGAGTGGAGCGGGCAGACCGAGATTGCGCCTCCCGGTCCCGACGTTCGCCTCGCGCCCGATGCCGTCGTCCAGGGCCACGCGGCTGAGGTGAGCGTAAGCCTCGCCCAGACGGTGGCAGTCCGCGGCTGGCTCGACGGTGTCCCGCTGCCCTTTGTACACGAGGGACCGGCCTGGCGTAGCTTTGCCGGCGTTCCGGTCCTCGACAAGCCCGGCAGCTTGACGATACGGATCGAGGCCGATTTGCCCGACGGCAGAACTGTCGTCAAAGCGGCACCGCTCAAGGTGCTGGACGCGCGCTATCCGCGCGAGGAGATCGACCTGCCAAAGGATGTCCAGGATCGGCTCAACAGCAATCGGGATGCGATCCGCAAAGAGAACCAGATGGTCGGCGCGATCTGGCCGCAGGTCACTCCCGAGCGGCTGTGGAGCGGCCGCTTCATCATGCCCGCGCAGGGCCACATTTCCTCCAACTTCGGAACCCTGCGCGCCTACAACGGCGGCCCCTATGACTCGTTCCACGAAGGCCTGGATATCGCCAACGCCGTCGGCACGCCGATCGTTGCCCCGGCGCGCGGCCGGGTCGTCCTTGCCGAGCCCGATCTGATCGTCCGCGGCGGCGCGGTCATCCTCGACCACGGCCAGGGGGTTCACACCGGCTTCTGGCACCAATCGGCCCTGCTCGTCCACGTCGGCGACGTGGTCGAGCAGGGCCAGATCATCGGCCGCATGGGCGCCAAAGGCATGGTCACCGGCCCGCACGTCCACTGGGACGTGCGCATTGGCCCGATCAACGTCCAGCCGCAGGAGTGGACTCAGCGCGATTGGCCGTAGAAGTAGGGCCAATCGAAAACTCGTTAATGCCAATGGTGCCGGGTTCAGCGCTGATGCCGCATTGATTGCGGGCGCTTGCAGATCACGGTTCAAGCAAACGCCACAGTCCTGCCAGGATCTGCTGCACTCGCGCAGGCGTGAGTGACCCGATGTATTCTTCCAGGTCGGCTTTTGCCACCGTAAACACCTGGGAGACATTGACGACGCTCTCTTTTGGGAGGTTGCCCTCGCCTGGATCCAGCCGGACGTTGCCGCCGACGCCCGCCAGCCAGAGCTGTGAGGTTAAGCCGCAGAGTAGGACTGTCGCGATGCGGCTGCGATTAGTCGCATCATTCCGGATCACGACGTAAGGACGGCGCGTGGTGGCGCCCGAAGGATCAAGGACAATCCAGTAGAGGTCGCCCTGGCGGATCACCAGGGGTCCTCATCAGCCATGCGGCGCTGCCGCTCCCGCATCCCGCGCAGCATCAAGGCATCTTCGGGATCAATTGTGCCGTCGTATGCCGCGTTAAGCTCTTCGGTCAGTCGCCCCTGTGCACGTTTCCGCAGAAACTCATCCAGCGCCCGTGCATAGAGGGCACTGCGGCTCATATGAAGCTCCTGTGCAACCTGCTCCGCCTGCCCAAACAGAGTCTCGTCGATCGATATTGCCGTCTTGATTTGTGCCATAATTCTACTTTCGGTATAACCGTAGTGTAGAGATTGGTATAAGCTTGTCAAACCTTGGAGAGTTCGGCTCTTAATGATCCTTGAGAAGCGCAGCCGTGCGCATTTCGCGAAGTGCTGATATCCTTCATATCTGACCCGTGCTGTTGAAGGACTCCAATGCGCATCGGCGAAATCATCGAGTCGAACACCACCAGCTTCGTGGCCGGAGCCTATCAGCTGCTGAATGCCCCGCCGTTCGGTGCGCTCGTCCGGGCCGAGGGACGCGATGGCTGTGCGGCCTACGGGCTGGTCTATAACATCGAGACGACGAGCCGCGAGATGGGCGGTCGGGCGATCGTGCGTGGCCGCGAAGGCATGTATGACGGCGACATCTACCTCGAGAACCCTGATCTCGAAGCAGTCCTCCAGACCGAGTTTCGTGCGCTGATCGTCGGCTTCTGCGATGGTCCCACGATCCGCCAACATCTGCCGTCCCACCCGCCCCCGACCCACTACAGCGTCTACCTCTGCGACGAGGTCGAGCTCCGCAGCTTCACTGCGAGCCTCCAGTTCTGTCGTACAGTCCTGAACGCGGCCGACGTTCCCCAGGAAGAATTGCTCGCCGCCACCCTGCGCCAGGCCGCGGCGGCCCAGCCCGATCCGCGCGCCTTCCTCGTCGCCGCCGGCCGGACCCTGGCCGTGCTGCTGCGCGATGACCACGCCCGGCTGCTGTCGATAGTTGAGCGCATGCGGCCGTCGCTCTGAATGCGACGCTGGATCCTGAAACCAGCGCGCGATTGTGGTACGATCAGGACTTGCCATAGCCTGTTCCGCTATGTGCAAGGAGCTGATTGATGACTACCGTCCCGATGGACAGCCAAAAGCTGAAGGATATGCGCTTCGACACGCAGGGTGTCGAGGCGGTTGCGCGCGACGTGCTGGTGACGATCCCGTACACCTATCCGCGCCGCACCGAGATTTCAGTTACGACCGACGAGTTCTCGGCGGTCTGCCCCTGGAGTGGCCTACCGGACTATGCCAAGCTCACGGTGCGCTACCTTCCGAGCGACCGCTACGTCGAGCTGAAGAGCCTCAAATACTACGTCACCTCGTTTCGCAACGTCGGCATCTTCCAGGAGGATGCCACCAACGTCGTGCTGGAGCATCTGGTCGAGGCGCTCGACCCGCTCTTTATCGAGGTGCAGCTCGACTATAACGTGCGCGGCGGCTTCCACACCGTGACACGCGCCCAGCACCGCCGGGCTGATCTTGGCGACCTCAGCCTGCTTGCCGAGCAGCCGGTAGTCTCTGACGAGCGGATCGACTGGGAGGCGTGGCGCCGGGAGCGCGCCGGTGAGTAGTGGTCGATCGTGTATAACCCCATGTGGCGCTCGATGCAGCTGCTTAGCCTCCGCGGAGGCTTTGTTTTATCAGCGTGACCATGCCGCCATTGGCGAATTCGATTTCTGGCCACCCAACGCGCTGAAGCGCGTTTCGCGTAACAGCCCGCAATTCATTTGCGGGGTCACTCTCGACCAACGAGCGGCATTCGCCAATGGTGTCATACATGGTCGCCGCCTCGACGCGACACCGTAGACAGCGTAGCACACCGTAGCCCGCGGTGTGCTACGCTTTTAACGCGATTGGGATGCTCTAAACTCCACACAGTAGCAACGTAGCGTCCCCCACGCCATACTGTGCCCTCGTCGCCCAGATCCGGAGCCGCTTAGCGACAGAAGCGCCCCACGACTTCGTAGAGCGTGCGCGTCCCCCAGCGCAGCGACTCGATCCCGATGCGCTCGTCGTGGCCGTGGACCCGGTTGCCCTCTGCTGGGTCGGTGTAGTCCTCCGGCGCGAAGCCGTAGACGCGCGTGCCAAGCTTGGCGACGTGCTTCGCATCGGTTGCGCCCGAGAGCAGAACCGGCAGGATCGTCGCGCCCGGAGCGCGCTCGGCCAGCACACCGCGGATCGTCTCCAGCATCGGTCCCGACGGATCGGCCTCGAGCGGCTCCGATGGCTCGAGAAACTCGAGCTCGACGTCCGCTCCGAAGATCTCTGCGAGCTCGCCCTGGAAGCTCTCGGGCGTCCACCCGGGCAGAATCCGCCCGTCCAGCGACGCCTCCGCCGCCGATGGAATAACGTTGATCTGGGAGCCTGCCGCGAGCATCGTCGGCGAGACAGTGTTGCGGATGATCGCCCTGAAGGTGCGCTTGAAGGTCTCGTCCAGGCTCAGCGCGTCGATCGCCGCGTCGGCGCCCGCGGGGTCGAGGATCGCCAGCAATTGCCCCTTCATGGGCTCAGGCTGAGCCGATGCCAGTGCCGTGATGTAGGCGCGCACCGTCTCCGTGAGGTGGACCGGTAGCCGCGTCGCCTGCAGCTGCATCAGCTTGGCGGCCAGCTTGAGGATCGCGTTGTCGTTACGTGGCTGCGACCCGTGGCCGGGCGTACCGCGCGTCGTGAGGCGGAAGCGGGCCGTACCTTTCTCGGCGGTTTGGACCGTATAGTAGGGCTTGCCGTTGATGATCAACCCATCGCCGGCGCCCTCGTTGAGCGCGTACTCGGCATCGATCAGCTCGGGGCGGTTCTTGACCACCCATCCAGCCCCCTGATGTCCCCCGACCTCCTCATCCGCCGCGGCCATGAAGATCACGTCGCGCTTCAAAGGCCCGCCGCGCCGCTTGAGCAGCAGCATGGTCTGAAGCTCCATCGCAACCATGTGCTTCATGTCGAGCGAGCCGCGCCCGTACAGAAACCCATCGGCGATCTCGGCCGCGAACGGATCGTGGCTCCATTTGTCCGGCTCGACCGCTACGACGTCGGTGTGCGACATCAGCAGCAGTGGCCGCGCCGACCCGTCGCCGCGAATACGGGCGACGATCGTCGCGCGGTCGGGTGAGGGTCCCACGATCTCGCTCTCGATTCCGTCCCGCTCCAGCATCGCGCGAAGATATTCAGCCGCGCGTATCTCGTTGCCGGGTGGATTGCGCGTGTCCAGGCGCAGCAGATCACGCAGGTGGCCCACGACCTCGTCGTCTACCTGCTCCCAGCTCGCCTGCTCGGAAACGTCTGTAGATGCCATCTCCTCGCTCCTTGAGTAATCCCCGGTAAGCTTCCCCGTGCGCGGCTCGGCCGCTCGCCTGCCTTCGTTGGTCATGCTAAGGGTTGCGTCCTGCGCCGTCAAACCGCTATGATGGAGCGCGTCGCACACAAGGAGTGCCCGCGTGTCCTATCGTGACCTGCCGTCCGTCGAACGGCTTCTGCGCTCGACGGAACGTGATCTGCCGCTTCCGGATCTACCCCGCGATGCGCTCGTCGCCGTCGCGCGGATCGTCCTGGCCGAGGCGCGCGAGGCGATCGCAGCCGGGGCGACTGCGCCCGTGGCCGGCGATCTCGCCCGTGAGGTCGCCCGGCGTTCGGCCGCCTCCATCCGCCCGCGTCTCAGGCCGGTCGTCAACGGCACCGGCGTCGTGATCCAGACCAACCTCGGCCGGGCGCCCCTGAGTGCTGCCGCGCTCCAGGCGATCGATCGAGTAGCCGGCGGGTACTCCAACCTCGAATACGATCTCGACGCGGGCGAGCGCGGCTCGCGCTCCGAGCATATGGCGGCTCTGCTGGCGCGGCTGACTGGTGCCGAGGCGGCGCTCGCGGTCAACAACAACGCGGCGGCTGTTTTGCTGGTTCTCGGCTGCTTCTGCGCAGGCCGCGAGGTGCTGGTATCGCGCGGGCAGGCGGTCGAGATCGGCGGCGGCTTCCGCATTCCCGACGTTCTCCGTCAGAGCGGTGCCACGCTGGTCGAGGTCGGCACGACGAACCGCACCTACGCGCGCGACTACGCCGAGGCGATCGGCGAGCGCACAGCCGCGATCCTGACGGTCCACCGCTCGAACTTCAGGATCCTCGGATTTACGCACGATCCCGACGACGGCGAGCTCGCCGCCCTGGCCCGCGAGCGCGGTGTGCTGTGGATCGACGACTGGGGCTCGGGCTCACTCCTCCAGCCCGGCGATTATGGCCTCGACCCGGAGCCGACCGTCTCCGAGCGCGTCGCCGCCGGCTGCGACCTGGTCTGCTTTTCGGGCGACAAGCTCTTGGGCGGCCCGCAGGCCGGGCTGATCGTCGGCCGCGAGCTGTTGATCCGCCGGCTGCGCAAATACCCGCTTCTACGGGCGCTGCGCGTAGACAAGCTTGTGATCGCGGCGATGGAGGCGACGCTTCTGAGCTACCTGCGCGGCCGCGCCACGGATGAGCTGCCTATCTGGCAGATGATCGCGGCATCTGCCGAGGAGATCGGCGGCCGAGCCGAGCACCTTTGTCGTTGGCTCGATCGCCGCGGGGTACCGGCCAGCGTCGTGCCCTGCCGCAGCGTGCTCGGCGGTGGGACGACGCCCGGCGAGACGCTCCCGAGCTTCGCAGTCGCACCCGCGTGCGCCTCGCCCGACCGTCTCGCCGGCGCCCTGCGGCGTCGCGAGCCTCCCGTTATCGGTCGCATCTCAGAGGGCCGGTTCCTGCTGGACCTGCGCACGATCCTCCCCGAGCAGGATACGCTGCTGCCGGATCTAATCGCCGCTGCCTGCAGCGTCGCCCATCGCGAGACCGGCGACGAACAGTGAGCTTACGATGGCGCCCGTACATCGCATGGTCTTCGACCTGCCGAAGCTTCATATCTTCACGGCCGTCGCTCGCGCGGAGTCGTTTACGCGCGCGGCCGAGATGCTCGACCTTCGGCAGCCGACCGTCAGCCAGCAGATCCAGGTGCTCGAGCGCGGCCTGCACGCGCGCCTGTTCGATCGCCTCGGGCACAGCGTCCGGCTCACGCCGGCGGGCTCTGCGCTGCTGCCCTATGCCGAGCGCATCCTCGCGCTCGCAGACGAGGCGGAAGCGGCGACGCATGAGGCGGCGGGTCTCGCGGCGCAGACGCTCAGGCTGGGCGCCGGCAATACCCTGGCGACCTACATCCTGCCCGATCTGCTGGCACGCCTGCGCTGGGAGCACCCCGACGTGATCGTACAGATTACGGTCGGCAACACCGAGCAGCTGCTCGAGGCGGTCCACGACGTCCGTGTAGAGCTTGCGCTCGTCGGCTCCCCGATCGACGACGAGCGCCTCTCGGTTCAACCCTTCATGCAGGATGAGCTCGTGGCTATCGAGCCGCCGGACGGTCCCTGGCGCGGCCGGGACAGCATCGCGCTCCAGGATCTCGGGGCTCAGACGCTGCTGATGCGCGAGCCGGGCTCGGCACTCCAGGCGACCCTCGCAACCCTCCTGCGCGAGCGCAACGTCACGCCCGAGCACATTATCACCTTGGGGAATCTCAAGGCGATCAAACGGAGCGTCGAAGCCGGGCTGGGGGTGGCGGTTGTCCCCGAGATCGCCGTCCGGCGCGAGGTACAGGCCGGCGCGCTCCGCGCGCTGAGCCTGTGCGACCTGCAAGGCGAGCGCAGCTTCAACTACGTCTTCCGCCGCGACCGCGTCCTCTCGCCCGCCGCTCAGGTCTTCGTCGAGCTCCTCAAAAAGCCCTTTGAGTAGGCGCGTGGTCTTCAGGACCACGCAATACGGGAATGACGGACAATCGACCCCCGTTGCCTGGTGATCTCTCATCTCTGCCCCTGCCTACGCCATGAAGGCGCGCAGCGCGAGCCCGGCCAAGGCGCCGCCGAGCACGAGCCAGGCCGAGTTGACCTTGAAGCGGATCAAGAGCAGAGCCGCCATGAGCGCGATCACGACGGTCGGCCCGTCGATCAGAGACACGCGTCCAAGCTGCCACGTTACGCCTGCCATGAGCGCCAACGACGCGACGTTGACCCCATCCAGCAGGCTGCCGAACCACCGCGACCGCCGCAGCCTGGGGATCAGCGGCGCGCTGAGCGCGACGAAAACGAACGAGGGCACAAAAATGCCGATCGTCGCCAGGAGCGCGCCCGTCCAGCCGGCGACGACGTAGCCGACGAAAGTCGCCGTGGTGAAGACCGGGCCGGGCGTGAACTGTCCGATGGCGATGGCGTCGATCAGCTGCCGGTCTGTGAGCCAGTGCAGGCGCTCGACCAGATCGGCACGCAGAAAGGCCAGTAGCACATAGCCGCTCCCATACAGGATCGAGCCGATCTTGAGAAAGACGAGAAAGAGCTGCGTCAGACTTACCGGCGCGGCCGCCTGGAACGCGCTCGTGCCGGCCACAAAGCCGGGGAGCAGCAAGCTGGCCGATAGAGCGGATCGTCTCAGCCGGCGCCAGTTCTCCAGCAGCATGACGGCGAGACCTGCGCCGAGCAGCAGCGCGATCTCGTTGGCGCCCAGGAAGAAGAGCCCCACGGCGACGAGCCCTACTGTCGCGGTAGCCGCGTTCTTGATCGCCGCGCGGCCGAGCGAGACGAGCGCCTGCGCGACGATGGCGATGATCACGGGCTTGACGCCGTACATCAGGGACGCGGCTGCCGGAGTCGTGCCAAAACGGACGTAGATCCACGCCAGGCAGAGGACGATCAGCATGGCCGGCAGAATGAAGAGCGTGCCGGCTACCACCAGGCCGCGCCACCCTGCCCGTTCGTGGCCGATATGGATCGCCATCTCGGTCGAATTTGGACCCGGGATCAGGTTCGTCGCCCCCAGCAGGTCGAGGAAGCGCTGATCGTCCATCCACCCTCGGCGCCGGACGACCTCCGCGCGCATCATCGCAATATGCGCCGCCGGCCCTCCGAAGGCGATGCAGCCCAGCTTGAGAAAGAGTCGCGCCACCTCGCGTAGCGCTCCCGGCTCCCGGCGTGCGGACGTATTGGGGTCTGATTGCCGCTCGGTCGTCATGCTCTCCCGGTTCCTGCAGTGCCACGACAAAGTTCTTGACACCGCCGGGCATCATACTCTATCGTGCCGCGCGTGATGATCTACTGCCCGCGCTGCGCCACGCGGCTCGAGGAGCGCCCGTTCGAAGGCAAGCTGCGTCCGACCTGCCCCGGCTGCGGCTATATTGCCTTCGCCGATCCCAAGGTCGCCGCGACCGTCTTGGTCGAGCGGGACGGAGCGGTCTTGCTCGTTCGCCGTGGGATCGACCCGGGTCGTGGTCTATGGTGTTTCCCGGGCGGCTACGTCGACTTCGGCGAAGATCCGGTCGCGGCTGCAGCCCGCGAGTGCCGCGAGGAGGCCGGCCTCGCCGTCGCCGATCTGCGGCTGCTTGGCGTCGTCTTCGACGGCCGCGTGATCGTCATCACCTACACAACCCGCAGCTTCAGCCCGTCCGAGCCCACGCCCGGCGATGACGCCGACCTCGCCGCGTGGTTTACCCCGCGGAATCTGCCTCCAATCGCCTTTCGGAGTGTAGAAGCAGCACTTCACGCGTGGCGAGAGCGTCTCGAGCGGTCGTCGACCTGACCGCCGGCTACGAGCCCCCGGCCAGTGCCAGCACGTGCGGCAGGAAGCTCCGGCGGACCTCGGATGCCCCGCGCAGGCTGGGCTCGATCGTCGACGTGTACCACGACGGATCGCCCTGCAGGAAGTGTGCATGCAGGTCGACGAGCCTGCCATAGTGCGCTGCCAGGCCGGCCAGGACGGCGTTGAGGCGTGCGTGGTTCTTTCGCCCGACGGCCGGATCGACGCCGAGGAAGTTGAGCGCATCGTTGCCGAAGGTCGGATCGTAGACGTTGCCGATCAGCACCGGGCGAATCGCCAGCGCACTCAGAAATGCCTCGAGCGCGCTCTTAAATGCCTCCACGCCGGGGCCCCGGTCGGCGATCAAGCCCCTGAGCAGGTCGTTGCCGCCGATCGTAAGAATGGCAACCGAGGCGCCCTCGGACTTCACGCCGCGCGCCTGCGCTGCCAGGCCATGCACCGTCGCCCCATCTTGCGCGCGCTGCTCCAGCCGCGCAGGCCCATGGGAGCGCAGGTCTTGCCCCTTGAACTCCGGGAAGAGCCGGTCGTCGTTGGCGACCAGCAGTTGGCCGGGGTTGACCCCATAGCTATTATAGCGACCGCAGTCCAGAATCGAGTCCCCGAAGGTATAGACGGTGATCACCTGCTTGCCTCGCTCAATGGGCAGGGCTCCACATGCTGCTAACGTACCTGCCGCTAGGGTCCCGGCAGCCATGGCCCGGAGGACGGCGCGCCGGGAAAGCATTCGTGCCGGCTTAGCTGGCTCCTCTTCCATACAGCCGCGCGGGCGGCAACTTCCGGGCCAGCACTATCGACCTCCAGAGCGCTCCGGCTGCCTCCGTGGAAAGTACGGGTAGAATGACGTGGCTCGATTGGTATCTGATGAGCCTACATATTGCGGCTGCTGCATTTTAGGGGGAGCGGCCCTACCGAAGGGAGACTACGAGATGGACGAATTGGTTCCTGGCACCCAAAGGTGTATGACTCCGGACGAGCGGCGTGAGCTGCAGGCCGCATGGGCCGATCTCCGGACGGCGATTCAGCCGTTCACAGGTATGGTCGACCACGCCGACGAGATCGATTGCAGCGCTCTGCATGCCGCGTTCTTGAGCCTGACGGACGAGTTCGACAAGGTCGAGCATCTCGTCATGCAGGCGCAGCAGATTCGGCAGCTGCACGCCGGGCATAGCGGGGAGTGATATCTGGAGAACAAGGCGGCTGACCTCGACCGCAGACGTACGGCCACGCATCGTCGTTCGCTCTTTGTGGTTGCCGCGGTGCTCTTCGTGACCATCCAATGGAGGAACCTACCATGACCGAACCGATCGTTGCGCCGTACGGCTCCTGGAAATCGCCGATCACCTCGGATCTTATCGTCTCCGAGTCGATCGGGCTCGGGCAGATCGTCGTGGACGGCGAGGATATCTACTGGATCGAGATGCGCCCGACTGAAGGAGGCCGCGGCGTCGTCGTGCGCCGGACTCCGGATGGCAGGACCGCGGATGTCAATCCGCCGCCGTTCAACGCTCGCACGCGCGTGCATGAATACGGCGGGGGCAGCTACGTCGCCATGGACGGAGTGGTCTATTTCTCGAACTTCGATGACCAGCAGCTGTACCAGGGGTCGCCAGGCGAGGAGCCGCGGGCGCTCACGCCGCCCGTCGACATGCGCTATGCCGACGCCGTGATCGACCGCCAGCGTGGCCGGCTGATCTGTATCCGCGAAGATCATACTGCCGGAGGTGAGGCGGTCAACACGGTCGTCGGCGTGAATCTGGCGGGAGGCGACGGCGGGCAGGTCCTGGTCTCGGGCCATGACTTCTACTCCTCGCCGCGTCTCAGCCCGGATGGTGCACGTCTGGCCTGGCTCACCTGGAATCACCCCAACATGCCCTGGGACGGTACCGAGCTCTGGGTTGCCGAGCTGGATTCCGACGGCTCGCCTGGAAAGACCGAGCGAGTTGCAGGCAGTGTCACGGAGTCGATCTATCAGCCCGAGTGGTCGCCCGACGGTGTCCTGCACTTTGTCTCTGATCGAACCGGCTGGTGGAACTTCTACCGCCGGCGCGACGGACGGATCGAGGCCTTGTGCGAGATGGAGGCCGAGTTCGGGCAGCCGGCGTGGGTCTTTGCGACGTCCACGTACGCCTTCGACGCGCCCGGCCGGATCATCTGCAGCTACGTCCAGCAGGGAACGGATCATCTGGCAAGCCTCGATACGGCGACGGGCAAGCTTGATGCGATCGAAACGCCCTATACTACGATCGGCGGGTTACAGACCTGCCCGGGAGGCGTATGCTTTACCGGTGGGTCGGCGACCGAGCCAGCCTCGATCGTCCGCCTCGACCTCCCGAGCCGAAAGCTCGAAGTGCTACGGCGCTCGAGTAATATCGGGATCGACCCCGGCTACCTCTCGATCCCTCGCCCGATCGAGTTTCCGACCGAGCAAGGCCTCACCGCCCATGGCATTTTTTACGCGCCGCACAACCGTGACTATACTGCGCCGGAGGGCGAGCGGCCTCCCCTGATCGTCGCAATCCACGGCGGCCCGACCGGGGCGACAGATACCGAGCTTAACCTCGGGATTCAGTTCTGGACCAGCCGGGGCATCGGCATTTTGGACGTCAACTATGGCGGCAGCACCGGCTATGGGCGGGCCTACCGTGAGCGTCTCGACGGCCAGTGGGGCGTCGTCGACGTCGACGATTGCGTCAACGGCGCCCGCTATCTGGCCGAGCGTGGAGAAGTCGCCGCCCAGCGGCTTGCGATTCATGGTGGCAGTGCTGGCGGCTACACGACCCTTGCTGCGCTGACCTTCCGCGACCTCTTCAAGGCCGGGGCCAGCTACTTCGGCGTCAGCGACTGCGAAGCTCTGGCGAAAGAGACTCATAAGTTCGAATCGCGCTACCTGGATCGCCTGATCGGCCCCTACCCGGAGCGCAAGGACCTCTATGAAGCCCGCTCGCCGATCCACTTTACCGATCGCCTCTCGGTCCCGCTGATCCTGTTCCAGGGCTTGGAAGACAAGGTCGTGCCGCCCAACCAGGCCGAAACGATGTTCGACGCGGTGCGCGCTAAAGGCATACCTACGGCCTACCTCCCGTTCGAGGGCGAGCAGCACGGCTTCCGGCGTAAGGAGAACATCAAGCGAGCCCTCGACGCCGAGCTCTATTTCTACGGAAAGGTCTTCGGCTTCGAGCCTGCCGACCAGATCGAACCGGTCCAGATCGAGAATCTCTAGCGTCGTGCCATGGCTGTCGCCGGCCTATGGCGCGAGGTCGCATTCGATTATCTGCACCGGGCAGATAATGCCTGCCTCTGCTTGACGTGAATGCTATAGTTGCCTTTGCTCAATCTCGGTCAAAGACAAAGCAAAAGTCGCCTGCGACGCGCAATCCGTCGTGGCCAGGAGCGGTGATCTCTACCACGTCTTCAAATTTCGTCGCCGCTGCCCCGACGCGCCGCCCGGCGCACCGTCGCTTTGGCTGCGATTATATCTCTCGCTTCCCCGGCCACGCACGTCTATGCTGGCACGATGCAGACCTACATCGTGCTCTATCAACAGCAGGCGCTTCCGGCCGGCCTGGCCGACACGATTACGAAGGCCGGTGGAACGCTGGTCAACAGCTACGACGCGATCGGCGTCGCGATCGCACGCTCGGACAACGTCTCGTTCCGTGACACCCTCCTGCGCGATAGCCGCGTCGAGGAGGTTTCTGCGACGGCCGGCTTCGCCGTTAAGCTCAAGGACGACGCCGCGGCAGCCGACGACGCGAACGGGCCACCGGCCGGTGACCTGCCTAACACTCCTGCGCCAGATAGTGATACGTTCTCTGGTCTCCAGTGGGACATGCGCCAGATCCACACGCCGCAGGCCCACGCAATTACGGGTGGTAGTCCGGCGGTGCTCGTGGGCGACATCGACACTGGAATCGACTTCAATCACCCGGATCTACGCCAGAACATCGACGTTGCGAACAGCGCAAATTGCGTCGGTGGGGCTCCGGTACCGGGTCTCGCCGCGAATGATGACAACGGCCACGGCACGCACACTGCCGGAACGATCGCCGCCGCCGCGAACGGCATCGGAACGTCGGCGTCGCGCCGAACGTTCACATCGCCGCCATCAAGGCCGGCGATGCCGCCGGGTTCTTCTTCCCCGAGGCGGTCATCTGTGCGTTCATATGGGCCGGGTCGCACCATATGGATGTGACCAACAACAGCTACTTCGCCGACCCATACCTCTTCAACTGCCGCAATGACCCCGTGCAGCGAGCCATCTGGAAGGCCGAGCAGCGGGCAATCCGGTATGCGATGAACCAGGGCGTGACGGTAGTTGCGGCCGAGGGCAACGAGAGCGACGACCTCGCCCACCCGCAGGTCGACCTCACAAGCCCTGACAACACAACACCAGTACCTCGCGAGGTCACGAATGCCTGCGTGGTGATCCCGGTCGAGATCCCCGGCGTGATCGGAGTCACGGGCGACGGTAATGCGCGGCAAAATACGAATGATCCGCAGAGCGGCTACCTCAAGTCCTTCTACTCGAGCTACGGAGTTGGTGTGACACAGGTCGTGGCACCGGGGGGTGACTCTATCTTCGGCCGGACCCCACAGGCGCCGAACGGTCGTGTCCTCTCGACGTGGCCGCCGAACATGCCCTGTACCCGCAGTGTGAAGGAGACGTCGAGTGACCCTTCGGAACCCACAGCGGTCTACTGCTATTTGCAGGGCACATCGATGGCGAGCCCTCACGCTGCGGGAGTTCAGCACTCATCATCAGCCGCTTCGGCAACCTGAAGAACCCACAGAACGGGAAGATGCGGCCGGAGCAGGTCAAGGCGTACCTAACCCAGACAGCCGATCCACAGCCGTGTCCGACCAGCCTGCTCGCAGGGTACACAGACTTCACCCGTCCGAGTGGGAGCCCACAGCAGTGCCAGGGTGGCCCTGGTTACAATTCCTGGTACGGCAACGGCCAGATCAATGCATTCAATGCCGTGACACATACGTCCGGACAGTAATTGCTGATACGTGATGCGTGATAAGCGATTCCCATCACGCATCACGTCTCATCCTGCGTTCTCCACAGCGTCACCTCCGGCCGCGGCACGAGCCGCCCCAGGCGCACGAGGGCCTTTTCGACCGCGAGCGGGTTCGAGTCGACGAGCACGGCGCTCCGCCCCAGTCGTGCCGCGGCAATGCCCGTCGTACCCGAGCCCGCGAAGAGGTCAAGCACCGTATCGCCGGGTGTGCTGGACGCCGCCACGATTCGCTCGAGCAGCCCGAGAGGTTTCTGCGTCTCATAGCCGACTCGCTCGCCATGCAGGCGCGCGACCACCGGAAAGTACCACCAGTCCTCCGGCACCTTCCCGCGCCGGAGATTCGGCACCTTACCGAAGCCGGCCCGCGGGCTGGAGCGGAAGGTCTGGATCGTCGAAGGATTGTACGGGACGCGTACGGCGTCGGCGTCGAAGTAGTAGCTCCGGCTGCGGGTGTAGACCAGGATTGTATCGTGCTTGCGGTTGAAGGCAGTTGTGATCGGCGACGGGCCGTGATAGCACCAGATGATCTCGTTCAGGAACCGATCCCGCCCGAAGATCCGGTCCAGGAGCACCTTGACGTAGTGGACGGTGTGCCAATCCAGGTGGACGTAGAGCGTGCCATCCTCGGCCAGCAGATCGCGGCACAGCCGCAGGCGCGGCTCGAGCCATTGGAGGTACGCTTCGAGGTCGCGCTCGTCGCCGTAGGCATGCACGCCCTCCGACCGGCCGCCGCGGCTCCCACCGACGCGCGCCCGATACGCCCTGCCCGAGTTGAAAGGTGGGTCGATGTAGATCAGCCGGTAGCGCCGCGACCGCTCGTGCAGCCATGCCGCCAGCCGGAGGTTATCGCCGCAATAGAGGGCGACGGCCGAGCTTGAGGGCGCGGCCGCCTGCTCGAAGTGGAACGGGATCGGGGCGGGCGCCGTACCATGGTATGGCGCCCGCAACTCCAGTAGATCCAGCGCGACGTAGTTGTGCTCGTATGCTCCCCTACCCATTCGCCCCGTGTCTCCGTGGTGAGCGTCTTCTACGCCACCTGTGCCTGCTCTTCGACCTCGATCGATTCCTCCAGCGTTGGAAGAGCCGCGTCGCAGTAATCCTCGACCGACGACGGCACGTGCGCTCCCGTCGCCTCGACCTTGACACAGGCGCTCCGGGTCTTGGCCAGAATCTCCTTCAGGAACTTGCCCGTGTGCGAGCTCTCGGCTTGGGCAACCTCCTCGGGAGTCCCGATTGCCAGCACCTCGCCGCCACCGGCGCCGCCTTCCGGCCCGAGGTCCACGATCCAGTCGGCCGATTTAATCACGTCCAGGTTATGCTCGATCACCAGCACGCTGTTGCCCGCGTCCACGAGGCGATGCAGGACTTGCAGCAGGTGCTGCACATCCGCGAAGTGAAGCCCAGTTGTCGGCTCGTCGAGGATATAGATCGTCCGGCCCGTCGCGACGCGGCAGAGCTCCTTGGCCAGCTTGACGCGCTGCGCCTCGCCGCCCGAGAGCGTCGTCGCGGACTGCCCCAGCTTGATGTAGTCGAGCCCGACGTCTTGCAGCGTCTGCACAATGCGGCGGATGCGCGGCACGTTCTCGAAGAAGCCGAGCGCGGCCTGAACGTCCATATCGAGCACGTCCGCGATCGTCTTGCTTTTGTACTTTACCTGGAGCGTCTCGCGGTTGTAGCGCTTGCCCTTGCAGACGTCGCAGGTCACCCAGACATCAGCCAGGAAGTGCATCTCGATCTTCTTCTGTCCGTTGCCCTCGCATGCCTCGCAGCGTCCACCTTTGACGTTGAACGAGAAGCGCCCGGGGCCGTAGCCGCGCAGCTTCGCCTCGGGGCTGAGCGAGAAGACCTCCCGAATCAGGTCGAAGAGCTTGACGTAGGTCGCCGGGTTGGATCGCGGCGTCCGGCCGATCGGCTGCTGGTCGATGCTGATCACCTTGTCGAGCTGATCGAGCCCTTCGAGGGCGCGGTGCTTGCCGGGCCGCATCTGCGCGCGGTTCAAGCGCGCGGCGAGCGCGGGGAAGAGCGTCTCCGTGATCAGCGACGACTTGCCCGATCCCGATACGCCGGTTACTGCCGTCATGACGCCGACCGGAAACTCGACGTCCACATCGCGCAGGTTGTTATGCACCGCTCCGCTCAGCTTGAGCCATCCCTGCGGACTGCGACGCCGCTCCGGGGTGGCGATCGTCAGCTTGCCCGCCAGGTACGCGCCCGTCAGCGAGCCGTTAGCCGCGACCTGCTGGGGCGTGCCCTCGGCGACGACCATGCCGCCGTGAATGCCCGCGCGCGGGCCGAAGTCGATCAGCCAGTCGGAGGCCCACATCGTGTCTTCGTCGTGCTCGACGACCAGGACCGTGTTACCCAGGTCGCGCAGCTTGATCAAGGTGTCGATCAGCTTGCGATTGTCGCGCTGGTGCAGTCCGATGCTCGGCTCGTCCAGGATATACATGACTCCGACGAGGCCGGAGCCGATCTGCGATGCCAGCCGGATACGCTGCGCCTCGCCACCCGAGAGCGACGGCGCGGCGCGGTCGAGCGTCAGGTAGTGGAGTCCGACGTTCAGGAGGAAGCCAAGCCGCTCGCGGATCTCCTTGAGCGCCTCGCCTGCCACTGCGAGGCCGTAGTCGTCGAGCCGGTCGACCTTGCTGATGATGCCGGCCACCAGCGCCTGGTCGAACTGTCCATACCAGCGATCGGTCTCGCCTGAGAGGGTGCAGGCCCACGCGTAGGCCTGATCGATCGTCAGCGCACAAACGTCCGTGATCGACATACCGCCCACGCTTACGGCGAGACTCTCCGGCCGCAGCTTCGCGCCGTTGCAGGTCAGGCATGGCTGCTCGCTCATATAGGCGCGGTAGTAGTCCTGCATGCCGTCGCTTCCGGTCTGCCGGAAGCGGCGCGTGATCTCGCTCGCCAGCCCCTCCCACGGCCTTGAGTACTCCCCGTGGCCGTGGCCGGAGTCCCAGGAGAAGCGGATACGCTCCTTGCCCGAGCCCTGTACGATGGCCTTCCTCGCCCGCTCTGAGAGTTGTTCCCACGGCGTGTCGAGGTCGAAGCCGTAGTGCCGGGCGATCTGTACCAGTGAGCGGTAGCCCCAGCTATCCTGCTTCTTGCGCAGCTCGCCCCAGTAGAGGACTGCGCCCTCGTGAAGCGACAGAGACGGATTCGGCACCAGCAGATCAGGATCGACCTCGAGCCGCGTGCCGAGGCCGGCGCAGGCCGGGCAGGCGCCCTGTGGCGCGTTGAAGGAGAACATCGCAGGTGTGAGCTCCATGAAGGAGATGCCGCATGCCACGCAGGCGTAGTCCTCGCTCATCAGCCATTCTTCTGCCTCGGCTGTGGTGCCGTCTCCTCCGCCGGCTTGTCCGACGATACTGATCACGACTGTGCCTTCGCTCAGCCGTAGGGCCGTCTCGATGCTCCCGGTCAGCCGCATCAGGAAATCCGCATCCGGCTCCTCGCTCGTCGCCCACGGCGTGCTCGGCGTATAGACTGCCTTGTCCTCGGCAAGGCCGACCATTGCCTCCGGCTCTCCCGGCTCCGCGCTCTCGTCGTGCCGCGGCATGACCAGCCGGTCTACGACGATCTCGATGCTGTGCTTGACCTTCTTATTGAGCTTGATATCCTCGTGCAGATCGCGTACCTCGCCGTCGACCCGCACGCGCGAAAAGCCCTCAGCTTTCGCCTCGGCAAAGATCTCACGGTACTCTCCTTTCCGGCTCGATACGACCGGCGCCAGGATCATGAAGCGCGTGCCCGGGGCGATCTGCCGCACGCGGTCGACCATCTGCTCTGCCGTCTGCGAGCCGATCTCTCGCCCGCACTGGTGGCAATGCGGCACACCCACGCGTGCGAAGAGCACGCGCAGGTAGTCGTAGATCTCGGTCACTGTTCCGACGGTCGAGCGTGGATTCTTCGACGCCGACTTCTGCTCGATCGCGATAGCGGGCGAAAGCCCGCCGATGAAGTCGACCTGCGGCTTCTCCAGCTGTCCGAGGAACTGCCGGGCATAGCTCGAGAGCGACTCGACGTAGC
>JBBSGA010000018.1:0-33893 GCA_038254585.1 Chloroflexales bacterium
CCGTCCACGAATACGACACGAATACACGAATATCCGTGGTAGAACAACAGATATTGCCAGTAGACAACGCCTATTTCTCTCCTGCAGAATGCATATGTGCTTTCAGTGTAATCTATTCGTGTATTCGTGTCGTATTCGTGGACGGCTTATTCCTCCACCAGCGTCCATACGAATTGTTAAACAGCCTCAAGAGTAGACCAAGGAAAGCGCAGGGGTACGCCTATGACCGTGAAACATACCGTCCATTCTACCAGCCACGTGCGCCGGCCGCTTCCGCGATGCGCCACGTGCGAGTCCAGGAGCATCGAAACGGGGTGGGGCTCCGTACTGGGTCTACCGGCTTACCAGCAGTACACCGACGAGAATAAGCCCCACGCCCAGCCATTGTCCGGGGTTGAGGTGCTCGTGGAGGGTGAGCCGCGCGAGGACGACCGTCACCGCGCTGGCGAGCGAGGCAAGGGTTACGACGATCACGGTGGAGGAGGTGGTGATTCCCAGGTTGAAGGCGACGAAGGCCGTGGTGCACAGCACCGCGGCGATGGTGAGACCGCCCCACGGTACGTCGGAGGGGTGGACGAATGACCGGCCGCGCGCGATCACGAGACCCGCGACGACGCGCGTGGCGCGCAGGGCGAAGATCGGCCAGTAGATCCCGAGTGACGGCGTGACGAGGCCGAGCCCCCAGTAGAAGATCCCGAAGGTCACGACCACGCCCAGCGTTTCCGGCAAGCCGGCCAGGCTTTGGACAGCGCCGGTGTACTGCAGGCGGGTGATGACGACGATGCCCGCGATCAGCACGCAGCTGCCGAGCAGGGGCAGGAGTGGCGGCCGCTCGCCCGTGAGGAGCGCGAGCAGTGCCGTCACGACGGCGTAGCCGGATGCCAGCGGCGAGACGATCGCCAGCGTGCCGACCTGGAATGCCCGGTAGAGTAGGAAGGCGCCGGCACAGTTGAGCAAGCCTAGCGCCGCCATGAGGGCCCACGCGCCGGGCGTTCCGCGCGGACCGCCCGGCCGGGTGACCAGCACGAGACTGGTGGCGATCAGGCCGATGCCCTCGAAGAAGATCATGAGGCGGCCGACGCCGATGCGGCGGGCTGCCTGGGTGACGAGCACGTCGCTGATGCCCCAGCAGAGCGCGGCGACAAGTCCCAACCCAATCCCGGCCGATGCCCCCATCCGCTGTCTCCCTTGCCGTGCCTGCTCCACATCCGGCCGGCGCTCAGTCTACCAGCTTCTATGACACCCGTGCCGGATCGTAGGCCTATCCTGGTCGCGGCGGGGCTGTGGCGCGCAGGCGAAGCTGCTGCGAGGCTCCCGGCCGGCCCGGAGGCGGTGAGGCCGGGCCAACCGCGGGGGAACGCTACATGCGGTTGACGGATCGGCCGAGCAGGCGCTTGACCACGAAGAGGACGGCGAATGAGGCGACGAGCAGAATCACCGCGAGAGTAAGCGCGACGTCGAAGTCGAGCTCGAAGCCGAGGTAGATCGCCAGCGGCATCGTCTGCGTCCGGCCGGGGAAGTTGCCGGCGAAGATGATCGTCGCGCCGAACTCGCCGAGGGCCCGCGCCCAGGTCATCACGCTGCCGCCCAGCAGGGCGGTGCGTGCGAGCGGCAGCGTGATCGACCGGAAGACGCGCAGGTGCGACGCACCGTCGATCGCCGCCGCCGCCTCGAGCTCGGGCTCGACGCCCGCGAAGCCGGCCACGGCGGCCTTGACGAAGAAGGGCGCGGCGACAAAGGTCTGCGCCAGCACGACCGCCGTCTGGGTGAAGGCGATCTGCACGCCCACGTCGCTCAGGTAGCGCCCGACCAGCCCGCGCCGGCCGAAGGCGATCAGCAGGGCGATCCCGGCTACCGACGGCGGCAGCACCATTGGCAGGTCCACCAGTGTGTCCAGCACGGCGCGCCCGCGGAACTGCCGCCGCGCGAGCAGGTAGGCGACCGGCGTGCCGGCCAGGAGCGCGATCAGCGTGGTCACGAGCGTCGTCGCAATGCTCAGGCCGATCGCCTGCGCGACGGTGCGATCGACGATGTGCGCGAGGAGGTGCGAGGGCGTCGCCCGCAGCATCAGCGCGACGAGCGGCAGCAGCAAGAAGAGCAGCAGCGGCAGGCTTGCCAGCAGCAGCACGGGCGGCCGCCAGCGCGGCCAGGACCGGCCGGCGACGGGGGATGCGCGCCGCGTCCGGGGAATAGGTATATCGGCCATTCGCCGTCGTCGCTCCACCTATCGCGCCATGAAGCCGTACGTACCCAGGATCGCCTGCGCGTCCGGCGACAGCACGTACTCCACGAATTTCTGCGCGAGGCCGGCGTTCTTGGCGTCCTTGATCGGCGCGATCGGGTACGTCGCAACGGTGTTGAGCGTCTCCGGGATTTCGAGGCGCGCGACCTTGCCCGCGGCAGCGGGCGTTATGTCGGAGGAGTAGACGATGCCGGCGTCGGCCTCTCCCAGTGTGACCTTGGTCAACACCGCCCGGACGTTCTCCTCATATGAGACGACGTTCTCGAGCACCGCCGCCTTGAACGCGCGGCCGAAGGCCGGGTCCTGGCCGGCTTTATCGAAAAAGTCCAGAGCATATTGCCCGGCCGGAACTCCTTTCGCCGCGAGGTCGAGCTTGAGGCCCGGACGCGCCAGGTCCTTTAGCTCACGCACGCCGGCCGGATTATCGTGGGGATAGATCACGACGAGCCGGTTACGGACGAAGGCGCGCTGCGTCCCGCGCACGACCTCTCCCGACCGCATGACCGCCTCCATCTGCTTGTCGTTGGCCGGCGCGAAGACGTCGGCGGGAGCGCCCTGGCCGATCTGCTGGGCCAGCTGCTGCGAGCCGGCAAAGTTGAAGGTGACTCTTGTGGCCGGGTTGGCCGCTTCGAAGCGCTTGCCGATCTCCCGGAAGGCATCCGTCAGCGACGCGGCCGCGAAGACGTTGAGCTCGGCCGCGGCCGGCGTCCCGGCCGCATCCGCCGCGAGCCGCGGGGCGCCGCAGGCCGCGAGGAGCGCCGCCAGGACGGCCAGCAGAGAGAGCCGGAGGGACCGACGCATAGGAGCTATCCTCATGCCGAGACCACGTGCCCGGCGCGATCAGCTGGAAACCGGCTCTGCCAGCGTCGCGGCACACGTATCGAGCCACTGCAGGATCGCCTCGATCTGCGTGCTGCGGAATTCGAGCACCAAGCGCTCGTACGGGCGCTCCGGAGCAAGCGCGGTGCTCTGGGCCTCCAGATCGTGCAGCCATTCGCGGCACGCCGCGCGCTGGGCCTCGACGAGCGCAGCGACAGTTTCCGGGCCGTCCTTCGCCGCGAAGAAGAGCTTGGCCAGAAATTCCTGCCGGAAATCCCGGCCATGCTCCACCGGCGCCGCCATCCACTGGAAGAAGGCCGCCTGGCCGCTCTGAGTGAGGTGCAAAACCCGGCGCGGCGGCCGGGTACCCTGCGCCTCGGTCCTGCCGCGCAGGTACCCCGCCTCTTCGAGCCGGCCGAGCAGCGCGTAGAGCTGGCTCTGCTTGAGGCGCCAGACGAGGCCCAGCGCCCGGCCCTGCGCCAACGTCTGGTGCATCTCGTACGCGTGCATCGGGCGCTCCGCGAGGAGACCGAGCAGCGCGTGCTCCATCGATAGAGGCAGCTTGACCATTGGGCTCACGGACGTGCTGATTCTTTGTCTACTCAGAAAATAAGTACGGCGGGATTATGCATGATCTGCGCCCGGGTGTCAATGCCGGACGCGAGAGCGGGCTTGGCGCCGAATGGTACAATGCATCCCGACGCCGCGTTCACAGCCGGGTTAAGCGGTCGTATGCCTGACTCTCGGAGCACCCGGCGTATAGCCTCGGCAAAGGAGCAAGAGCCGTGCAGTTTGGCGCAGCAGTGTGGCCGTTTCAGTGGCATCCCCCGTACGACGACCCGATCCGGCGCATCGCCCGGCTCGGCTTTCGCCACGTCGAGCTGATCGCCTGGGATCGCGAGACCTTGGAGACGTACTATACGCCGGGGCGCATCGCCGACCTGCGGCGTCTGATCGCGGACGAGGGCCTCACACTCTCGGAGTTCGTGTCGACGCCGGGCGGCCTTGCCAGCGCCGACCCGGCTGCTCGCGCCGCGGGGCTGGACCACTTCAAGCGCACCGTCGAGGTCGCGCATGCCCTGGGCACCGGCATCGTCAATTCGGTCGTCGCCGCGCCCTTCGACCTGCGCTTTCCGGTGCTGCTCGAGCTACCCCAGACGCAGCAGGTGACGGTCGAGCTGCCCGCGGGCCTCGACTGGCGGGCCGGCTTCGAGAGCTATGTGGAGATGCTCAGCCGGTGCTGCGAGGTCTGCGCGGCGGCCGGGCTGCGCTACGCGCTCGAAACGCATCCCTACCGCTGGGCGACGACGGCGCTGAGCCTTCTGCGGCTGATCGAGCGCGTCGGCTCCCCGGCGCTCGGGGTCAACTTCGACCCCAGCCATCTCTTCCCCTGCGGCGATCTGCCCCAGGTGGCCGTCTACCAGCTGGGCGACCGCATCCTCCACGCCCACTTCTCGGACAACGACGGCCTGACCAACGCGCACTGGCGGCCGGGCATGGGCAAGATGGATTGGACGGCGACGCTCGCGGCGCTGCGCGACGTGGGCTACGATGGCGTGATCTCGATCGAGCTCGAAGACGTGCCGGGACGGGCGAGCAAGGAGCATCCGGTCGCGGGCGCAGCCTTCGAGCACGAGAATCAGGAGTCTTGCCGCTATCTGGCCGAGCTCGCCGGGCAGATCGGCGTCGACCTGAGCTGACCAGGGCCGAGCGCCGAGCGTGGTACCGTGCCCCGCCTCCCTGGTGCACGCTCCACCGCTATGTATGCTGCTCGGCTTTCACGGCGATCGAGTCGTCGCCCAAGATGTCCTCGACATAGATCATTTTGACTGCCACCATGGCGGCAGCTGCGAGGGGGACGGCCAGCAATAGGCCAAGGAAACCGAACAAGATCCCGCCTAACGCTAGTACGCTAATCGTCAGGGCGGGTGGGAGCGACACAGCATGCTTCTGCACGAGAGGCGTAAGCAGGTAGCTCTCGAACGTCTGGATCGCCAGGTAGAGCAGCACGACATAGAGCGCCTGCGTTGGGCCTTGCACGAGCGCAAGCAGCACGGCAGGCACGCCCGAAAGAATCGGCCCGAGGTTGGGTATGAACTCGAGCAGCCCGGCGATGAGGCCGAGCGTCAGTGCGAGCGGAACGCCAAGCAGCCATAACCCGAGCCAGGTCAACACTCCCACAACTGTCATCGAAATCAGTGTACCAACCTCCCACGACCGTAGGGCATACGCAACGGCGCTCAAAATCTCCTGCGCCCGTTTGCGCTTCGCGACCGGGACGAGGTGGACCAGTCCGCTGCGATAAAGACCGGGCTCGGCGGCGACGTAGAGGCCGGTGAAAAGCACGATTACGCTATTCACCAGCGCGCCCAGAGCTGTCGAAAAGACTCCGGTCACCCGCGAGACCAGGTTGCCGGTCCTGGGCGCGAGATCCGCGGGCGCCGGTACTTGAGCGAGCAGGCGTCTTCCCCACCTGAAGTGCTCGACGCGCTGGCGGAGCTGTCCGGCGGCCGTGGGAATTTCCGCACTCAGCTGGTCGACCTGATTCGCGACCAACGGCGCGAGCAGCCAGCCGCCGACGGCGATGACCGCGACGAGTGCCACGACCACCACGACCATCGCCCACCCGGCCGAGAGCGGTGTGTGCGTGCTGACCACGTCACTCAACCCGCGTAGGAAGACGGCCAGGAGCACCCCGGCGAAGATCAGCAGGAGCAGATCTATGGCAGACCATGCCAGCAAGAGGAGAAGCACGGCGATCGCAGTGATGCCCACGGTGATAACCGATCGTTGAACCGCGCTATTGCCCGCCGCACCGTTCGGGCCGTCATCTGCCTGGTACGGCTCCGCTCCTTGGTAGCTCTTTGCGTTCGCCATGTAGTTACTCTCTGCCTCCCCTTCAACCGCTATGTCCGCTCGCCGCGCGTGTCGCTTCGGCGCTGGCCCTGCCCCTGACCTCATCGCGGGGTCGGGGGCACAGTTCGTGCGCCGCTCTGCCCGCAGGGTGAGCAGATGGCGTTCCACTGTTCGGCGATGGCCAACCCGATCGTGGCTACGGGGTTCGCTAATGGGGCGGCGCGGAGACGAGTCCGGCCACATTCGCACCTGTAGTTTCGACGGCCGCACGATCGCGCACGATCAGGGTCTAGCCGTCAGACCCGAGGTCCCAGAGGTTGCCGGCGAAGAAGACATTGGCACCGGCGTGAATACCAGCCGAGAGTTAAAGGTCAATACTTCGTCTCGGGCATCCCGTATTTGCGGGATTTCGGTACGGGCGCTCCGCGCTGATCGGACGAAGCCTCGGCCAGCTCGGGGTCGAGCTGCACGCGCACGATCGCGGGAACGAGATGGCGTAGGGCGCGCTCGATCCCGGCCATGGAATGGTGCACGTCGACGAGCGGCATCGCCGCCGGATAGCTGCACGAGAGCGTGACGACGGCGCCGCCGTCGCTCAAAAAGGTGTCGACGCGGGTGACGACCTGCGCCTCGGGCAGCGACCGCACGGCCGCCTCGATCTCCCGCGCGAGCGGCTCGAAATGTACCGCGGGCTGCAGGCTGTCGCGGCGCGGTTCGAGATGGATGCTGATCTGCGAGCTCAGCGGGAGCTCCTGGCGGATCGCGGCGGTAAGCTGCTCGGAGTACTCATGCGCCTGCCCAAGCGTCAGGTGGCTGGGCAGCTCCAGATCCAGGGCGACCTTGAGGCCATCCTGGAGCTGAAAGATGTCGAGGTTGTGCACGCTCCATCCCAGCCGGTTGGCCGCGGCGTAGATCGCGCTCGTATAGCCCTCGGTCTCCTGGCGCGCGGGGTCGACGTTGACCACAACATCCGCCTCCGGGAGCTCTTTCCGCACTGCCTCGCGCGCTGCCTCGCTGATGAGGTGCGCCTCCTCCAGCGAGCGGCCGCGCGGAACCTTCAGCGAAATGTCGACGTACGGCTGCTCGCCGACGAAGCGCGAACGCACACGCACGGAGTTGCCGAGCACGCTGGGCAGCTTTTCGATCTGTGGGACGAGACGGCTGTTGAGATCGTGCGGTACGTCGTCCATCAGCGCACGGGTGGCACGCCTGCCGAGACCCCACGAGACGTAGAGGGCGATCAGCGCCACACATGCCGCGGCGATCGCGTCCGCGCGCTGCGCCAGCGCGCCCAGATTTTCGGCGCGGGCATGGCCGTAGGGATGGTTCTCGTCGGGCGGCTGCTCCGCGATATGCACGACGAGAAAGGTGACGCCCGCGGCGACCAGATCCAGCGCCGAGTGCGCGGCCTCCGAGAGAATGCCGAGGCTGGCGGTGGCAAAGCCCACCACCAGCTTGATGACCGTCAGCAGAACGCCCGAGCCGACGGAGGCGAGCGCCGCGCCCCGTTTGCCTTGTGCAGTCGATACCATCGAGCTTCCAGGCCACATCCTTACCGCGCGAGCCTGTTCCCACGCACGCGGGATCGTACCATGGCGGCGCTATATCTTCCACGCGATCCGATCATCGGCCGGGCTGCGATCTTTCTCCCACCTCACGTGCATGGCCAGCGATAGGTATCTCGCCGTGGCAAAATAGACGAAATCGGGGCTCGGATCGGCGCGAGGGTTGTCTCGTGATGTGTTACGGCCGTGGCACGATCAAGACGAGCGCCCACGCCAGCGCGGCAAAGGCGCCGACGAGCAGCATGCTGACCTCGCCCCAGGGCACATCGCGCTGCAGCAGAGCATCCTCCGGCTTCTCAGGGTTGTAATAGACCGTGACCGGTGCGCCGACATAGTAGGCTTTGTGCGCGATCTGATCAGCGCGGGAGCGCGGGCGGACGGATGCGCTGAAGCCGATTCGCTTGCCGGTGTAGCGGTGGCCGGCAACGGAGTAGGTGTACTCAATCCAGTAGTCGGTCTGCTCTTCATTCCAGCGTGAGTCGACGGTCGAGGCGGCCACCGTGCCCTCGGCCGTGGCCCAGTGGCGGGTGGCCCTGGACCGGCGCCACAGCCGGAAGGCCTGCCTGAGGCCGGCCATGCCGAGCACGATCAGCCCCGTAATAAATAGCCATGTGATCACCTGGCCCATACCTGTGCACCGCCTCGCTGCCCGACCGGGATTGGCGGCCTCAAACCCGGCCTGGCCCGTACCGGCGATGCGCCAGCATACCACAGGCGGAGCGGGAGATGCCTTACGCGCGGCACGCGGCCCGCGGCCGCGCCAGGCAGTAGCCGCGCAATCCGTGCTCGTTAGCGCTGCAGCCGGCTTTGCAGCTCAGCTCCGAGCCGGCCCAACGCAATTCGATAGGGCTGGCGACTCGTCGGGTGGAGCTCGAGGCGGGCACGCTCGAACCATTGCGTCAACACCGTCTCGCCGTCCGAATTGGTCTCCATGTGGGCCTCGGAGATGGGATAGCCGAAGAGGCCGATGCTTTCGCGGTCGCTCACGCCCGGATCGCCAAGCTCCAGCCCATGTCCGCGCCAGTAGCCCCAGAACTCCGGCGCGATGGCATGCCCGGTCTCGACGAAATAGTGCCGGGTATGCGGATCGGCCCTGGGGAAGCTCTGCCACGCGCGTCCTTGGCGCTCCAGCGCCTCGACCCCCAAGCGTCCCAGCACGACAGTATAGGGGGCCGCGTTGTCCGGGTGCAGCTCGAACCGCGCCCGCTCCAGGTATTGGCGTACATCGCCGTCGACGTCACGCGGCGAGTCGTCCGGATAGCCGAAGACCCGAAGACCGCCATTGGCCCGCCAGAAGCTCAGAAAGGCGCCTTCCAGTCGATAGCCGGTCTGTGGGAACAGCATCGGCCCCTCGGCAGGGACGGGTGAGCGCGTCGCGCGGAGCAGCAGCCAGGCCAGTGTATCGTCCATCGGCGCGGCGACAATCGGGCGCAGGTTATCGTCGATCACACTCGTGGCCGGCCCGAGCGAGTGCCCCAGGCCCGCGTAGCGCTTGAGCGTGTAATCGGGGTTGGCCGCGAAAGCCGCGTCCAGCACCCCGACGCGCTTAGCCCGCGTGCCGGCATCGTTCTCGCCTTGCAGCACCAGCACCGGCATGCGGAGGTGCGGCGCCTGCTCCGAGACGCTGGGGAGCTGCCGGGCGAAGGCGATGACGCCGCCCGGCTTGAGCTGGCTGTCGACCCAGTCGCCGAGCCGCGGAAGGATCTCACTCTCGATGTCGAGCGCGCCGTCGTGATTGCTGTCAAAGAACGGATTGACCTTGAGGTCGACGCCGCTATTGGGATCTGTGAAGTCGAACGCCACGCCCTTCGCGAACCAGCCGCCGTTCCCGGCTTGCGCCGCCTGGATCACTGCGGACGTTGCGGTCCTCGGCGTGCTCGTGTCGTTGATGTCGTGACAGTACACCATCCCGAACGGGCTGACAGGTATGTGCCCGGTATACCGAAACACATACAGGAGGGCATACACCGCAGCATACGTCACCTGGATGGTCCGCCATCCCTCGCAGCTCGCTCGTGCCGTTGACAGCTGGCGTAGACTACGTGTAAGGAGAATCACCTCCGTCCTACGTTCCCTCGCTCCCCGCTCCGGACCTCTCCGGGTGCATAGGAGGATGGCATGGCCGACGCCCTCTCCTTTGGAAGTTGGCTCAAGTGGCGGCGACGAGCCCTCGACCTGACCCAGGGGGAGCTCGCCAGCCGGCTGGGCTGCGCCACCGTTACGCTCCAGAAGATCGAGCTCGATGAGCGGCGGCCTTCCAAGGAGGTCGCCGTGCGGCTGGCCGAGCTGCTGGAGATCCCGGCCGACGAGCGTCCCGCCTTCCTCAAAGTGGCGCGCGCCGAGTTGGCCGTGGACCGCCTGCCCCTCCACGAGGACCAGGTCGCGAGTCCCTCCACGGCCGGTACACCCTGGCGCCCGTCCCCGCCGCCCCTCCACAACCTGCCCATCCCACCAACGCCGCTCATCGGCCGGATGCGCGAGGTGGCCGATGCCGTCACCCTCCTGCAGCGCCCCGACGTCCGGCTCCTCACCCTGACCGGTCCGGGCGGCACCGGCAAGACACGCCTCGCCGTGCAGGTTGCCACCGAGCTGCTCGCCGAGTTCGCCGACGGCATCCGCTTCGTCGCCCTGGCGCCGATCGCTGACCCAGCCCGCGTCGTGCCGGCGATCACAGAGGTGCTGGGGGTCCGCGAGACCCACGGGCAATCGCTGGTTGAGAGCCTCCAGTTTGCTCTGCAGGCGCGGCACCTCCTGCTCGTGCTCGACAACTTCGAGCAAGTGCTCCCTGCCGCCGTCCACGTGGCCGACTGGCTGGCCCAGGCGCCGCGCCTCAAGGTGCTGGTCACGAGCCGGGCGGCGCTGCATCTCTCTGGCGAGTATGAGTTCGGCGTGCCCCCGCTGGCCCTGCCTGATGCCAGGGAGTCCGCGCTGGACCGGCTCACACAGTACGAAGCCGTGGCGCTGTTCATTGCCCGCACCCAGGCGGTCAAGCGCGACTTCCAGATCACACCTGCCAACGCGCCGGCCATCGCCGCCATTTGCGCCCGTCTGGACGGTCTGCCGCTGGCGATCGAGCTGGCGGCAGCGCGCAGCAAGGTGTTGGCGCCGGCGGCGCTGCTGGCGCGGTTGGAGCACCGGCTGCAATTTCTGACCGGCGGCGCTCGGGATCTGCCGGCACGCCAGCAGACGATCCAGGCGACGATCGATTGGAGCTACAACCTGCTGGAGGTGGCAGAGCAGCGGTTGTTCGCGCGGCTCGCGGTCTTTTCCGGCGGCTGGACCCTGGAAGCGGCCGAGGCGGTCTGCGACTCGGCAGGAGACGACGGCGTGCCGGTGGTGGATGGCCTACAATCACTCGTCGACAAGAGCCTAGTACGCCAGGAGGTCGGGCCGGAGGGCGCCATGCGCTTCCGCCGGTTGGAGACGATCCGGGAGTACGCCCGGGAGCGTCTGGAGGCCAGCGGCGACGCCGAGGCAGCGCACCGGCGGCATGCGGAGTATTACCTGGCGCTGGCCGAAACGGCGGAGCCTGCGTTACACGGAGCGGAGCAGCGGATCTGGCTCGACCTCCTGGCGGCGGAATACGACAACCTGGGGGCGGCCTTGGCCTGGAGTCTGGGATCGGGCGGCGAGGCGGAGCTCGGGCTGCGGCTCGCGGCGGCCCTCGCCGAGTTCTGGAAGACCCGTGGACCATGGAGCGAAGGGCGGCAATGGTTGGCGACGGCGCTCGCCGTGAGTCGCGCTGCATCAGGTCCCCGCTTGCATGCGCTGCTTGGGGCAGCCACGCTGGCCGACGTTCAGGACGACTATGGACAAATCCAGACGCTCAGTGTCGAGGCGCTTCAGATCGCCCGCGCCCTGAACGACCGGCGCGGGATAGCTGGCGCGCTCATTCACCTGAGCGGCACTGCCCTTCCCGGGTCCGACAGTGAACAGGCACAGGTGCGGGCCGAGGAGGCCCTGGCGCTGAGCCGCGAGTTGAACGATCGGGCCGGCATCGCTCGCGCGCTCCGCGCCCTCACCGAGATCCTTGGGGTCGCCTTCAACGACGATAGCGGAGCTGCGCCGGCCGAGGAGCGCGTCGCCTTGTGGCGGCCCGTGGGGAACCCACAAGAACTGGCCTATGAGCTCCGCATTCTCGGCAACTATGCCCGCTTCCGGCACGACTATGACCGCGCGACAGCCGCGCTCGATGAGAGCCTCAAACTGCTCGAGGAGCTCGGGGACATGCCGGGCAGCGCCCTGGTTCTGGATATCTTGGGAGGCGTCGCACGCGACCAAGGCGACTATGGACGGGCAACCGCGCTGTTGGAAGAAGGACTCGCGCTGCTTCGAGATACGGGGGAGAAAGTCACCCATGCTGATCTACTCCACAACCTTGGCGAAACAGCCCTTATGCAGGGCGACGAGGCACGGGCGTGGGAGCTGGAAGCCGAGGCGCTGGCGACGTTCCGCACCCTTGGTCTCAAGCACCCGATTTCCTGGTCGCTCATCAATCTCGGGTATATTGCCCAGCACCAAGGTGACTACGCGCAAGCGTATGCTTTCCACGCAGAGAGCTTGACGATCAGACGTGATCTCGGGGTCGTGTGGGGCCTGACGGCGGCTCTGGCCGGATTGGCGGGCGCGGCCTGTGGACAGGGACGGCCCGCAAGAGCCGCGCGACTCTTTGGGGCGGCCGAGGCGCTGCACGAGACCCTGCCACTCGCACCGGTGCCGGCTCACCAGCTGGAGACGGACCGTAACATCGCCGCCGCCCGCGCCCAACTCGACGAGGCGACGTGGGAGGCGGCCTGGACCGAGGGCCGGGCGATGACACTGGAGCAGGCCGTGGCATACGCACTGGAGGGCGCAAGCTAACCTATCGACGCGATAGTGAACGGGGACTTTCGCCATCGACAGCGCCTTGATAATGCCAGTTCATCGGAAGAGTGTTACGACCGCTCGCATAGTCGGGAGGAAACTGCCAACAACGAGGCGGATGAGTGTATGAGCCGGCACAGCGTATCGTGAAATCGCGCCAGCGCCATGGTATGATCGCGCTGTATTGGATGGAGCCCACCATGGTGATGCCAACATTCGACGAGGTACTCGCGAGCGCGCGCCGGCTGCCAATTGTGGACCAGCTCCGGCTGCGGGACGTCTTGCCAGTTCGACCGGCTGAGCAGGCGTCTGTCCCAGTCTCTTCAGGGAGAACGGATGCTCGTCCCTTCAGCACATTAGCAGGGATCATTGATGAGCAGCCCCAGAACCTCTTGAGTGCAGAGGATCAGGAGCTACATGGCCGGTAGCGCGCTATCCCCATCAGGCTGAAGGCGCTGTACATGAAATCTTGACCTTAATCGGTCAGGGACACATCATCCTCCATGTCGGTCTCGGTCTGCTGCGCGTTCCAGAATCCGCGGTCTGAAGCACATACAAGTCAGCTCAGGGCGGCGACGGAGGCCACAGCTCCGGCTGCGGGGTGGGCAATGTCGCTTGGTACTCGCGAACAGGCGACATCGCGGTGGCAGAACCGGGAGTAGCTCGTCGAAGATGGGAGCTGCGCTAGAATCGCAGCCCCGAGGCGCGAAGTTGCGCGTCAAGCCACGCCGCATCGTCCGGCGATAGTGTGGGGGGGGGCGGCGCGTGGCGGTAGTCGATGCGCAGATCGTAGCGCGCGCTGGTGTAGGCGTGGTGGAGCGCCTCCGCCAGGGCGAGCGGCACGTCGGCGTCGGGTGAGCGCAACGGCACGGGCACGACCGGGAGCGGCTCCCGTAAGGAGAGCGGCCAGATCTCAACCAGCGGACGGCGCTCGATCCGGCTCAAGAAGATGAAATAGGGCGCGTCCGGGAGCGGCGTCGTGAGCGCCGGTCGCCGCCCAGGGCGCAGCAAGTCGATCTCCAGGAGGTGCGCATCACTGCGCAGGATCTCCCGCCGCTTCCGGTCATACGCGTCGGCGCCCTCCGCGCCAGGCCGCTTATTGACGGGTGAGAGGAGCTCGATCACCGTGACCAGCGTGTCGCCCCCAACTGCACGGATCTCGATGCGCTGGTAGCGCGTCGGCGCCTCCATCGCCACGATTCCCGTGAGGGGTGCAGGCGCAATCGCCGTTGCAGCCCCTACCGGCCCTGGGAGATCGCGTTCGAGGATGCCGACATCCGGTACCGCCAGCCGCACCGGCGCGATTTCGATCGCCTCAAACGCTATATACGGGATCAGCGCCGCCGTGTACCGCGGACTGAGACGAGGCTGGATCTGATCGCGAATGGCAAAGGCAAGGCTGGCATGCACATCGGGCCAGAGATCCGGTGCCTCGAGGTAGGGGTCCATTCCGGGGAAGGGGGGCTGCATGCGACGGTCTCCCATGTCTCGGAGTGTACTTGCATAATACCACTGTTCGTGTGGACGAGGCTCGGTAGGAAGTCATTATTGCGGCGGTGGGCCAATCGCTTGCACATCCGGTGCCGATCAGGGAGCGGCCGGCAGGGCATGTGCCGGGACGCGCGGCTCAGTCACATGCTGCACGTGTATGCACTTCCAGCTCATGATCGCGATCCTTCCTCGCCTACAATAGGCGGTGTAGTGAGGCAGCATTCTTCGGGACGTGGGCCGGCGATGACGCTGGAGCAGGCCGTGGCGTACGCGCTCGACGAAACGGGGGATGCACCGAGCGAGGGCCGCGCTGCTTGACAGCAGGCCGGAATCATGTGATCGTCCATCACCTGTATGTGGCATTCGCACGGCTAGGGAGGTCGAATGGACACTGTGAAGTATGTGCTGCCGGAAGATCGGATGCCTACCGCCTGGTATAACATCCAAGCCGATCTGCCTTCGCCCGCTCCACCACCGCTCCATCCCGGGACGGGCCAGCCCATCGGACCGGACGATCTCGCGCCGCTGTTTCCGATGGCGCTCATTCTGCAGGAGGTCAGCACGGCGCCGTCGATCGAGATCCCCGAGGAGATTCAGCAGGTCTACCGCCAGTGGCGGCCGACACCGCTCTATCGGGCCCGCCGCCTGGAGCGCCACCTCGGCACGCCTGCCCGCATCTACTATAAGTATGAGGGCGCAAGCCCCGTTGGGAGCCACAAGCCGAACACCGCCGTCGCGCAGGCCTATTACAACCGCGAGGAAGGGGTGCGCCGGCTGAGCACCGAGACCGGCGCGGGGCAATGGGGTAGCGCCCTCGCGATGGCCTGTGCCTTCTTCGGGATCGAGTGCCAGGTCTACATGGTGCGCGTCAGCTACGAGCAGAAACCCTACCGGCGTGCGCTGATCGAATCCTTTGGCGCGCGCGTCGTCGCGAGCCCCAGCTCGGAGACCCAGGCCGGCCGTGACGTGCTGGCCGCACATCCCGACTCGCCGGGCAGCCTCGGCATCGCGATCTCTGAAGCCGTCGAGGTCGCGGCGCGCAGTGGCGGGAGCATCCACTATGCCCTGGGCAGTGTATTGAACCATGTCCTGCTGCACCAGACGGTGATCGGCGAGGAAGCACTGCTCCAGATGGAGATGGCGGATGATGAGCCCGATATCGTGATCGGCTGTACAGGTGGCGGCTCGAACTTCGCCGGCCTCGCCTTCCCGTTCCTACGCGAGAAGCTGCGCGGAACCAAGGATCTGCGGGTCATCGCCGTCGAGCCGGCCGCGTGTCCAAGCCTCACGCGCGGCACGTATGCCTACGACTTCGGCGACACGGGCAAGCTCACGCCGCTCGTCAAGATGCACACGCTCGGCCACAGCTTCGTTCCGGCGGGCATCCACGCGGGTGGCCTGCGCTATCACGGGATGGCGCCGCTGGTGAGTCACCTGCATGCGCTGGGGCTGATCGAGGCGCGCGCCGTGCCCCAGCTGCGCTGCTTCGAGGCCGGCCTGACCTTTGCCCGTACGGAAGGCATTATTCCCGCCCCCGAGTCGACGCATGCCGTGCGCGTGGCGATCGACGAGGCGTTGCGCTGCCGTGAGGAGGGCGGCTCGCAGGCCATTCTCCTGAATCTCAGCGGCCACGGGCATTTCGACATGCAAGCCTACAGCGACTATCTCGCGGGCAAGCTCCACGACTATGAATACCCGGAGGAAGAGATCAGGCTGGCGCTGGCCGGACTACCCGTGGCCGGCTGACCTCCATGGGACGGAGCCACGGCTACGCATATCTAGCACAGCCGCGGCCCCGCTCCGCTGAGCGCTGCCGCGCGGAAAAGGAGGGAAGATAGGTGGATCGACAAGCGCTTCTGGCTGTCGTGGAAGATTCCTGGCGGCAATTGGATGCAGCGATCGCGGATCTGGATCAGGCAATGATGGTAGAGCCCGGGGTCGTGGAGACGTGGTCGATCAAGGATCTGCTTGGCCATGTCGCCGCGTGGGAGCAGATGGCGCTGCGCCACGTGGATCACTACCGGCGCGGCGAGGCACTCGGGGGGCAAGCTGAGTTCACCGTCGACGGCTATAATGCGAGTGAATCAGCCAGACGCCGCGATTGGCCGCTGGCAAGGACGCGCGACGAGGTGGCCGAAACCCGGCAGCGGTTGCGCACGATGCTGGAGTCGATGACCGACGATGAATGGCAAGTGGTCGTGGGCGAAGGTGACCGCCAGAGCCCCCTTGGCGACTGGGTCGGCGGCGCCCTGGGCGGGGCGGCCGGTCCCGGTACGCATGCCGCCGATCACGCAGAGCACATTCGCGTCTGGCGCCTGGCCCGAGAGCAATCCTCTGCTGACAGCGTAGCAGCGTAGCCCAACGTAGCATCGCCGTTGCTACGCTACATACCGTGTCCTAATCGGCTAAATGGCACACCGTAGCAGTGTAGCACCCGCTGGGCCATCCGTGGCTCCTTCGGCATGTCTGGGCAGAACGCAAACGCCCTACCAGAAAGGGGGCGCGTTAGAGTTTGGCTCAGAAGCCGCGCACCTTCGTCGGCCGCACCCGTACGGCGACGGAGTATTCCTTCGCGAACTGCTCGACGGTGCTGCCGATCCGGGCGATATCCTCGCGGTATTTCGCGACATATGCCGCGATCTCGTCCTCCTGGGGCGCGTCCCCGGTGATGACCGCCTCGCCGCTGAAGATCACGATGTCGCCTCCCTGCCCGTTGCTCTCGAGGTTGAGCGAAACGTGGGAGTTGGCGGCGAGGTTGCGCAGCTTGGGCTTGTTGGGCTGGCTGAAGATCAGGAATGTCTGGCCATCCCAGAGAAACCAGACCGGGCTGGGCTGCGGCAGACCGTCGGCGCGGACCGTGGTCAGCCAGATAATCGTCTCGTCGCGCAGGCGCCGCTCGACGCGCGCTCCAAACTCCGTGGTTGTATCGAGCATATTAATACCCTTTCTATGGCGGCGCCCGCGGTCTGCTACCTCAACGGCTCAGCCTGCGAGGCTGATGGCGCTGGAGCAGCACCGCAAGCACGATTTTAATCTCCATCATGGCGAAAGAGGCGCCGATGCACATGCGCGGGCCGGGCACCCTGCTTTCCCCAGGAGCCCGTGCGGCCGCCAGATGCGCGGCCGCTTAAGGTGGGGCCTGGGCGGATCGTGGAACAGGCAACGTGGTGCGATGCGGGAATGACTGAGCTGGATTCCGTGCTGCCCCCGTGTCCGCCCGCCGAGGCTCACCCGTGGGGCGTCTCGGGCCGGTACGTGCTGCCGAGGCCGTGCAGGCGCGGCACCACCTCGTCGCCGATCTGCTGCACGTCGCCGATCAGGTCTTGCGTGTAGAGCAGTACGTTCACGTGCCGCACACCCGCCTCCGCGAAGCGCCCGATCTGCTCCAGCCACTGCTCAGGCGTGCCGACCAGACAGAGTGGCGCGAAGTGCGCAAACGGTGCATGGAAGATGGCCTCGATGCCCGGTGCCAGCACGCCGGCAGCCGCTTCGTAGGAAGAGCCGATCGCCGCGAAAACGTGAATCGCGCCAGTGATGCTCGTCGGATCGCGACCAGCTGCGACGGCGTACTCGTCCAGCCGGTCCCGCCCCTGGCGGAAGTCCGCGGGCGTGATCAGGGTGGGGATCCAACCCGCGCCCAGCGCGGCTGCCCGGCGCAGCGATCCGTCTGCGCGGCCGCCAATCCAGAAAGGGATCCCTCCCGGGCGCACGGGTTTGGGCTCGATGGTGAGTGCCTCGCCGTTGAAATACGGGCCATCGTGGGTCACCCCTGACTCGGTAAAGAGCCGCTGGAGCAGCCCGAGGTATTCGTTCGTGATGCGGCCGCGGCGCTCGATGGGCACGCCAGCGACCACAAATTCGTTCGGGCGGAGATCGCGCTGGGCCACGCCGACGCCGAGGATGAATCGCCCGCCGGAGAGGTAGTCCAGCGTGGCAAGGGTATGCGCGAGAAGGACCGGGTTCCGCCGGGCGAGGACGAAGATCGACGTGCCTACCTGCACCCGGGACGTCACCGCCACGACTCCGCCGATCACCGCCAGACTGTCGAGCCAGGGGTACCCCGGCATCGTGGCATCCGGCGCCCACACCGAGTGGAAGTGATGTGCCTCCGCCATACGGGCGGCCGCATAGATCCGCGCCGGTTCGTCGAATGCCGGCAGAACGAGCCCGAGTGTGACTCCGTCGATGTGCTCAGGATCCATCGAGGTACCTCCAGCTGAACCGTGTCCCACACGCGGTCGGCCGCGACATACGACTCAGGCGCACCGGCGATCAGCCGGCTCCTGCCCTGCCCGGATTGCCCAGGCCGGTCGCAGCTCCGGCAGCCACGTCTGGGGGTCGTACGACTCTAGCATCCGGGAGGTCCGGCGTCAAGCAGCCCAGGCGGCCTTTTCTGTCCGAGACCATGCAAAGCGCGCACGAATGTGCTACACTTCGGCGGGGCGTGTGCCCGCCGTATTTTCATGCTGCCGGTCGATTGCCCGGCCGCCCTGTGGTTGTCGCGATGGTCTGTTTTGAGCTTGTCGTCACATCCGATTTCTGGGATCGCCCGCGCGGCTGGCCGGCGGGCTGCCGCCCCGTCGTCTTCTCGGCTCCGCTGATGATGCGCAACGCCGGCATGCTGCAGGTTCCGGTCGCCTTCGCCGCCGAGGTAGACCGCCTTTTACGCGAGCATCCCGCCGTCGTCTCGGCCGCGCGCGTGGCGGGCCCGCCGTCCCGCGAGATGGTGCCGCCGCTGCGCAGCGCGGCCTGAGCGCCGCAAGAAGAGCGATGGCCGAGGGGTTGCCTGCCCTGCTGGAGCCTGACCTGTTGGACGGCGAGGATCAGCGGCTCTTCGGCTGGGACCCGACGCCGGGCATCGTCTCGGTCTGGGCGCACCGCGACGGCCGGGCGCTCGTCTGGCGGCGCACAGGGGAGCGGATCGTCTGCGAGCGTGAGCGCTTCCGGCCATGGCTCTTCGCGGCGACGCTCGACGACCTGGCGCACACTGGAACAGCGCTTCAGCCCGAGGCGCCGCCGGACGCCCGGCGGGCCGCCTTGACCTACCGCGAGCTCGAAGGCCCACCTGGATCGTACCGCTTTCTGCTCTCGGCCACATCCGGCGCCGCCCTCGAGCGCGCGCTGCTGGAGGGCGCCGCACGGCGGCTGGGCCGCTCGGCCACGAGCCTCTACGACCTCGACGACACCTACTACGTCCTCGGTCCGGTCGAGCAATATCTTATGTCCACCGGAAGGGCATACTTCCGCGGCCTGGCCTACGACGATCTGCATCGCCTCCAATTCGACCTCGAAACCACGGCGCTCGACCCGCAGCGCGGACGCATCTTCATGGTCGCGGTGCGTGACAGCCGCGGCCGGAGCACGACGCTCGAGGCGCGCAGCCCGGTCGACGAGGCGCGCCTGATCGCGGAGCTCTGCGCCCTGATCCGCGAGCGCGATCCCGACGTGATCGAAAACCACAACCTGCATGGCTTCGACCTGCCATTTCTGGTCGAGCGTGCCCGGCAGCTACGGGTGCCCCTGGCGCTGGGCCGACCGGACGCGCCGGCAGTCGTCGAGCGCTACGGTGGACCGCGGCGTTGGGGCAGCAGCCGGCAGGATCACATGCGCATCAGCGTACCGGGCCGCGAGCTGATCGACACGCTGGATGCCGTGCGGCGCTACGACTTCGGCGCGCGCGACCTGCCGAGCTATCGCCTCAAAGAGGTCGCGCGCTACTTCGGCGTCGCCACCGCCGAGCGCGTCTACCTCGCGGGCGAGGCGATCTTCGCGACCTACCGCGACGATCCCGAGCTGGTGCGGCGCTATGCCCTCGACGACGTGGCCGAGGTCGACGCCCTCTCGCGGCGGCTCATGGGCGCGCCCTTCGCGCTGGCAAGCATGGCGCCGCGGCGCTACGAGCGTCTCGCATCGGCAGGTCCGGCGATGGGCATCCTCGAGCCGATGCTCGTGCGTGCCTACCTGCGGGCCGGCGCGGCGCTGCCCGGCGGCGACGAAAGCCGCTACGGCGACGGCGACCCCCACCTCGGCGGCGCACTGCACCTTTTCGCCGCGGGGGTCGCCGAGCAGGTCGTCAAAGCCGACATCGCCTCGCTCTACCCGTCCCTCATGCGCACCTATCAGATCGGGCCGGCCTGCGACCGGCTGGGGGTCGTGCTGAGCATCACGGGCCGGCTGACCGACCTGCGCCTGGCGCACAAATCCGCGGCGCGCACGGCCGCCGCGGGCTCGCTCGAGGCAGGGCATCACGCCGCCACGTCGGCGGCGATGAAGATCCTGATCAACTCGGCCTACGGCTACATGGGCGCCGGGCGGATGGCGCTCTTCGCCGACATTCGAGCCGCGGGCGAGGTAACACGCCGCGGGCGCGAGGTGCTCGACCGCGTGATCGACGGGCTGCGCTCGCGTGGCATGGCGCTGGTCGAAGCCGATACCGACGGCGTCTACTTTGCCGTCCCGGAAGGGTGGAGCGAGCCCGAGGAGCGGGCGCTGGTGGACGAGATCGCGGTGACGCTGCCGGACGGTATCCGGCTCGAATACGAAGGCCGCTACCGCGCGATGTTCAGCCACGAGGTCAAGAACTACGCCCTGCTAACCTACGGCGGCAACCTGATCATGCGCGGCGTCGCACTGCGCTCCAGCCGCTCCGAGCCCTTCGGCGAGCGCTTCCTGCGGGAGGCGCTGCGCTGCACGATGGCCGGCGACGTCACGGGCCTGCGCGAACACTTCCTGGCGACCGTCGCCGCGCTGCGCAACCGCGAGCTCCCGGCCGGCGATCTCGCCGCCCGCATGCGGCTCTCCAAAACGCCCGCGGCCTACCTTGCCGAGCGCGAGGCGCATCGCGAGGCGGCCTACGAGGCGCTGTTGGCCGCGGGGCGCGATCAGTGGGCGCCCGGAGAACGGGTGCGCTTCTACCGGGCTCGCGGCGGCGCCTCGGTCTGGCTGCCGGACGAGACCGACGAGCCGCCAGCGGGCGCGGCGTGGCAGGATGGCGCGGATCATCCGGCGGCCGAGGCGCGCGACTACGACGTCGAGCATTACCTGCGCGTGCTGGTCACCTCCTACGCCGCGCGCCTGCGCAAAGCCTTCACGCCTGAGGACTTCGAGCGCCTCTTCCGCCTCGACGAGCAGGCCGGCCTCTTCGACGAACCGATCGAGCAGATCCGGCCGCTTTGGATCCGGTGCCGGGAGGAAAGATCGGGCAGCTCTTAAGCCGCGGCTCCCTAGGGCCAGGACGCTCGGGCTTCCCACTCGAACATCAGCTGCGCTACATCCTTGGGCGATGTTCCTTTCGTGACGGAAGCGGAACCGATCACCTGGGGCACGTGTACCGCCTGCTCTGACCGCCCAGGCATGGTATGTCAAGGCGGTAACTCAACCTCCGCCCGGCTCGTCTGCCAACTGTCCACATTGGCGTTGCCATGCCATGGGGAGAGGCATGTTTCCCGGTATAATCCGGCATTATGGATCAAGCAACACCGGCTGCCGGCGGGTGGACCCTTCTGCCGGCCGCGAGGTCCGGCGCGGCCGGAGTACAAGCCAACAAGGAGTGCAATGTGAGCGAACACGTCTATAAACTTGTCGAGCTCGTCGGCACGTCGAGCACCGGCATCGAAGGTGCCGTCCAAAACGCGATTGCGAAGGCGGGGGAAAGTATTCGTAACATGCGCTGGTTCGAAGTCGTGGAAACGCGCGGGTATCTCGAGAACGGCAAGGTGGCCTACTGGCAGGTCACCATAAAACTTGGCTTCACGGTCGAAGCCTCCTAGAGGGATCGCTCCTACACGTCGTGCGTGAGCCAAGCAGACACTTTGCCGGGCTCATGTATCGCCCCGGGAGGTGCCTTCGACATGCAGGTCCCATCGCTGTTTGGCCCGTACGGCAGTACGGCTCTCGCCTACGTCGATCGCTTCGCGCCATACGGCGCGAATGCGTGTTGGTTTCATGGCTTCGACGCGACGGCCTTCGAAGCGTGTGCCAGCCACGGCATTGCCGCCTGCGTCGAGTTCCCGACGTTTCGCGCGGACTTCGGCGCCCACCCCGAGCTGATCCCGGTCGGCGTCGACGGGTACCCGATGCGCCATGGTGACCTGGTGCAGGGCGTCTGCCTGTCACAGCGCGACTTTGTGGCGCAGATCGAAGCCGAGCTTGTCGCCGGTATGCGCACCTTTCAGCCGGCGGGGATCTGGCTGGATTACCTGACCTATGCCGGCTGGTTTGAGACCCCGTACCCGGACTTGCAGGAGAGTTGCTTCTGCCCCGCCTGCATCGCCGAGTTCTGCACTGCGACCGGTGTCGACGCGACGTCGCCCCGCGAGATCCTGGCGCAGCACGCCGGGCGCTGGACCCGGCATAAGTGCGAGCGCATCGCCGCCTTTGCCGTGCGCTACGTCGATCTCATCCGCGCACAGATGCCCACGTGCGTCGTCGGCGTCTACATGTGTCCCTGGACTCCGACCGAGCTCGACGGCGCACTCACGCGCATCTTCGCCCAGGATTACACGTTGCTCGCGCCGGCCATCGACGTCTTCACGCCGTTGATCTACGTCAAGAAAAGCGGCCGCGCGGTGGGATGGGGCCGCGATTTTCTCGAGCAGGCGCGAGCGTTTGTGCCGGCGGGGCGTCACGTACAACTGATCCTGGACGCGCTCGACTTCCCCGCCAGCCTGCAGGCGACCGCCACGGCTACCTGGCCGAGCTGGGGCGTGCAAATCTTCGGCGGTGCGCGGGTCTTCGCCGATCCCGAGCAGGCGCGGAGCTTTCAGGCCGCCGTGGCACACATCCGCGCATCCGCGGCTGCATGCACAAGCTGAGCGGGTGGAACGGTTGCCTCTGCTGCTATCATTGCCTGCGCGCAGCGCTCCGTCTGCCAAGCAAGGAGTTCTGATTCCATGGATCGGCCACAGCCTGAAGAACTACCGCTGCATCACAGCATCTTGAGTGATGCCACCACGTCCGAGGAGATCCTGCTGACGAGTCCTGAGCGGCCGGCTGACCACCCGGCCGCGACCGAAGAGGACCCTCTTCCGGTAGCGAGCATCGGCACCGGAGGTGAGACCGACCCCGAGGCGCCGCTGCCAAATCACAGTGGTCTCGGGTGAGGCGCGACCGCGGGGCGCAACACGTGGCAGAAGCGAGATCCGGGCTGCTCCGGCACGGCTCCCGCGGAGACGAGCAGGCAAGATCGAGCTTGCTCCGGATCACTCGTCAAAGTATATCGATCGCACAGGTACCATCATGCAGCCAGCGACCTCTCCGGCCGAGCCACCTCATCACGACGCCAACTATGACGAATCCAAGGTCCCATCCTATATGCTGCCCGATCCGCTGACGCTCGCGGGCGGCATGCCTGTTGCGGATGCACAGGTATGGTTCGACCGGCGCCGCCCAGAGCTGATGCACCTCTTTGCCCGTCAGGTGTATGGGCAGGCACCTGGTGCGCCGGCGGGCATGCAATGCGAGGTACGGTCGCGTGAGATGAACGCGCTGGCCGGCCGGGCTACGCGCCTGGAGGTGACCGTCTCTTTCAGCGTGAACGCAGCCGGTCCACGGATGGACATCCTGATCTACCTCCCGAACGTCCACGCCGGCCCGGTGCCGCTGTTTCTGGGGCTGAATTTCTACGGCAATCACTCGGTCCATCCCGACCCCGGCATCACCCTGTCCCAACAGTGGATCCCCAACAACGTCAAGCTCGGCATCCGCGAGAACCGCGCGACTGAGGCGGCGCGGGGTCTCCACGCGGAGCAGTGGCCCGTGGAACGGATTCTCGCGCGCGGGTACGGGCTGGCGACCATCTACTGTGGTGACCTGGACCCGGACTTCGACGACGGTTTCCAGAATGGGGTGCACCCGCTGTGCTACGGGGCCGCGCGCTCGCGGCCGGCCGAAGATGAGTGGGGCGCGATCGGCGCGTGGGCGTGGGGCTTGAGCCGCGCGCTGGATTACCTCGAGACCAACCCGGCGGTCGATCGCGAGCGTGTGGCGGTGATCGGCCATTCCCGCCTCGGCAAGGCTGCGCTCTGGGCCGGGGCGCAGGACGAGCGCTTTGCGCTGGTCATCTCGAATAATTCCGGCTGCGGAGGGGCAGCGCTGTCACGGCGGCGCTTTGGTGAGACAGTTGCCATGATCAACACGCGATTCCCGCACTGGTTCTGCGAGAACTTCAAGCAGTACAACGACCGGGAAGGCGAGCTGCCGGTTGACCAGCACATGCTCATTGCGCTGGTGGCCCCGCGACCGATCTATGTTGCCAGTGCTGCGGAGGACCTATGGGCCGACCCGCGCGGCGAGTTTCTCGGCGCGCAGCATGCCGATCCGGTGTACCGGCTCCTGGGCACAGATGGCCTCGCCGCGATGGAGATGCCGGGGCTGGCGCAGCCGGTCATGAGTAGGATCGGGTATCACCTGCGACCGGGAACGCATGGCGTGACGGGATACGATTGGGAACAATTCCTCGCCTTTGCGGATCGTCATCTCACGCGCCGTTGACATCGAACGATTCATATATGACCCGCGGCTTGGGCACGTCCTTCAAGGCGTCCTTGCCCAATCTGCATCCGGATTGGTGTCCCAGCCTTCGGTGGTATACCACCGCACCGACCGAAAGCGCGTGTCGGCGCGCAAACACTGGTGGATCGCCGTGCACAGCGGCTCAAGCAGCGGCGAATCGGTAGGGCGCGGTCGGTTCACCCCGATCTTCCGCAACCAGCGTGCGAGGCTAGCGACGTGTGGTTCCGCGTACAGCAGCCACTCCTGCACCCCATCGTCGACGAGCGCCACAAAAACGGCGCACGTTTGCTTTGCCCGGCGGCAGGCAAACGTGTACGCATAGCCCTCGTGAACTTCCACCCTGCCGGGCTGGAACCCCGCGGCGTCCAACTGTGCCGCGATGTACTGCGCCAGGTCGCGCCCGGCCGGTTCAGCGGGGCCGGCGTCCCTGGGAAAGTCCGCCTGAAAGGTAACATGCGTGCGCATCGCAACATCCTGCACCGACGTAGTCACCACGTGCCGGCACCTGAAGGGCCTGCTTGCTGCATAGCCATTTGTCCGTCGCCGAAGACCTAGCAGGGTTCGTATCCGACTTCCATAGTCCGGCACCGGTGAGGTCTTCACTTCTGGTTGCAGGCTACAAAACGGCTGCGACAAGGCACCCCGGCGGCCGGCGCGGCGGTTGACGCGGAGACCCTGCCCGCACTCGTGGGTTACTTCAGGGACTGCAGCGCCGCCCCGAACTTCGCCGCATCCGCGCGCTGCATGCCACCATTGAGCTGCACCACCACGGTGCCCGCGGCATTTCTATACAGATAGGAGCCTTCACCCGCGGTACGCGCCGCGAAGTAGGCATAGACGGCATCACAGTCCGCGGCGCGCTCACAGACGAAGACCTGACCGCCCGAGCCGGCCGGGGCCAGTCCGGGCGCTTCGAAGACCACATGCTCCCGGAACCCGCGCGGCACCTCGGGCGGCGGCTCGGCCGGCGCCACGTTGCTAACGGGTAAGCCGGCCGTTTTGAACGCATCCGTGATCGCCGGGACGGAAAGGGTCATCGTCGCGTCCGGCGCGACCAACGTCGCGGCTTCGTCGGTCGGCAAGCCCTGACCCTCCATGCCAACCGCCGGCGTTTGGGCGACGGCGGCCATCGCAAGCGCAGCCGCTGTCGCCGCCGGCCCACCGAGGGCGGTCTGGGTCGGGCCGGCCGGGTTAAGCTGCGCCGCCGGTGGCGCCGGTGCCCCACGCGCCAGTCCCAGTTTCGGCTGCGCACTGCACCCATTGAGGAGGAGCGCGATGCCAACCAGCTTGAGCCACACGTCAAGGCACTTCATGCCGGATTCGGGTCTCCGTTGCTTCGCTCTCCTGTGGGTAGGTATAGTTCGCTCCGATCTTCAAGCGGACGACCTTGCCGTCGGGGCCGAGCTCGAACACTGCCAGCTCGCCGACGCTCTCGAAGCCGTTGTCGCCCTGCATGCGGAAGCTGCGCTCGCCTTCCGGCAGCAGTCGCAGCCGCGCCAGACCAGGATCCGGGACTGTCGTCGTCATCAGCTCAAGACCGCGATGCGTGAGCAGGACCTCGGCATCACCCCACAGACTACGGTACGCGCCGGTGTAGCGTTGCCACTCGGGGTGCTCCTCGACCGGCTCCGGCCGCGGCAGGCCTGCCTCCCGCACTGCCGGCGCGATGGTGTTATACGCTTGCTCCACGTAGAAGCCGGGCTCGCCGTCGTCCGCGTTCGTGAGCGCGATGAACGCGATCTTGTCCTCCGGACAGATCGAGAGCAGCGTCCGGAAGCCGGGGACGGCGCCGCCATGCTCCAGCAGCGTCTGCTCCCCCCGACGCCGGATGGTGAAGCCCAGCCCCCAGCCCATCTTCCAGTCCGGGTTCAGCCATTGCACGCGATGCATCTCGCGCAGCGTGCTCCCTTTCAGAATCTGCGCACCGCCGGCAGGCCCGTCCCGCAGCTGGAGCGCGGCGAACCGGGCCAGATCCTCGACGGTCGTGGACATGTTCGCGGCCGGGGTGATACCGCGGCAGTCCGTAAACGGCTGGATTGCCCGGCTGCCGTCGGGGAGGCGACGCCCGTACGGCGTGGCCAGCCGGTCGCGCTGCTCGTCGGGCAGCACCACGCTGGTGCTCTGCATCTCGAGCGGCTCCAGAATATGGGCGCGCACGTAGTCGGGATACGGCTGGCCGGAGATGGAAACGACGATCTCGCCTGCCAGCGTTAGCGCCAGGTTCGAGTATTTCCACTGCGTCAGCGGCGGAAACACCGTCTCCTGGTCGGGCAGCGCGGCGATCAGCTCCTCGCGGGTAGGGAAGCTGCCGTCGGTCCAGTAGGGAAACGCCGACTCACGGGGCAGCCCCGAGGTATGTGTCAGGAGCTGGCGGATCGTGATGGGCGGGTCATCCTGATCCTGCCGCCGGATCCGGAACCAGGGCAGATACTGCACGACCGGATCGTCCAGACGCAGGCGCCCGGCATCACGCAGCTGCATGATCGCGGTAGCGGTGAAGAGCTTGGTGATCGACGCGATGCGGTAGATCGTTCGCGGTGTTGCCGGCGTCTTGCGCTCCAGGTCGGCGTAGCCGAGGCCGCGCGACCAGATCAGCTCCTGGTCATAGACCACCCCAAAGGAGAGACCGGGCAGCCCGCGATAGGCCATCTGCGTGGTCGTCCACGCCTCGAAGACACGAATGCTGGATCGGACTTCAGGCTGCGAGCCGATCGGAGTCGTCATAGCGCGATGTTCCTTTCGTGACGGAAGCGGAACCGATCACCTGGATGCCCTTGTACTGCCTTTTCCTGCACGCGCCGCCCTGTTGCTTGGCGGTCACGTGCTTTCCGGTGTCGTCTGCTTGTCGCTTCGGCTCTCGAGCTCACGCTCGATCGCTGCGATCCGGCGCGTGAAGGTTGCGGCGTATTGGCGGAAGAGGATCATTTGCCGCGCGAATGGGCCGTCTTCACCCGTGCCGCCCCCCGCTTCATACCCGGCGTCCTCCATCGCCTGATCGGACTTCTGCTGCTCGACCTTCAACGTATACTCTGCCATCCGGCACTCGTCGATTGCGCGCTCCAGATTGTAGATCGCCGTGCGCATCCCTTCCTCGGGCGTCGTATTCCGATTGAGCCGTACCTGGGCTATCGCCTCGGCGCGTCTCCGAATGTCGTCAAGGTCGATCGTGATCGTGTGGACGTCAGCCATGCCGCACCGTTGCTTCCGCGGTCTGTGGCCCACGTTGCGCATTCATCAACGTCAGCGTAGCTTCTGCCGTCGCCATTGCTCTGCTCCTTGCTACGAGGTGAACGATGCTCTAGTTCCAGATATATGTCAAGAGAGCAGCGCAACGTATGCGACTGTCACCCGGCAGTCGCTCGCCGGCCGCACCCATCCAGCTCCCGGGGCGCTTTACTGCTGCGATTACAAGCCCGGCGGCGCCGTCCGTGATGAACCCACCGTTGTCTGCATTCACTCTGCTAAAGATATCGTTGCCGTCCCACGTTGAATGAGGACCTCCCCCCGGTCCCATCCGTCGATCTCCACCGGGATATCAACACATCGCGCTTGCCCATGGGTGGTAGTGTATCGGCGATGCGTGCCCGACAGGATCGTGGATCGCCCCATCCAGGGACACGTCCGGTGAGAACGAGCGGTCGAGGAGGAGACCGAGCATACCGGGCAGCTAGCCCGAAAGGAGCAGGGCCACATGGCGGACGAGCACACAGGCGAAGAGGCGAGCGAGGTGCTGCGCTTTCTGAACGAAGCGACGTCGGCACAGGAGCTGGCAGAGCGAATCGAGCTCCCCGGAAGGCGCGACGTCGGTCGGAAGGTCGCCGAAAGCATCATGGCCAGGCGCACGGCTCTAGGCGGAAAATTCCAGAGGCTGGGCGAGGTGGACGCGATCAAACAGGTCGGCTCCGCGCGCCTGGCGGCGATCGTCGAGGCGGCACGCCAACACCGGCCGCCGGTCGAGCAGGAGGTCGAGGTCGAACGACGGCAGTTTCGTTCGCTGCTCCTGCAAAACCCAAACTATTTCGGCAGTCTCGAAGCCAGCATCTTCAAGCCGGTCAAGCTGCTGCACAGCAACACAAACTATGAAGAGCTGGTTTGCGTAGGGCTCAACCCTCCCTTCGACCGGCTGGAAGGGATCATCCACGTCAAGCGCCCGGTGGGATACGGCGGAGATATCTGCGCCGCGGGCACGTTGGAGTATGTCCGGTTCTACGTGGACTCGAATAACAACGGCGTCTGGCACGACGTCGGCATGACCAGCGTGCGGGTCCACGACATTCCGGGCAACAAGCCGTTGTGCTATGCGGTCAAGCTGGACTTCGACGCGGCGAAGAAGCTCTGTTTCTTCGACAACAACGTCAAGGTGCGTGCGATCCTTTCCTGGAATGCCGCCCCGCCGGCAGCCACGCCCAACTTCACGCCGATCTACGGCAACGTCCTGACGGCCAACGTCCAGATCCAGCCGGCGCCATTCATCATCTTCGACGACTTCGTGAAACAGTTCGAGCTGATCGAGGCCAAGCTCCCTGACCCGATCGGTCCGATTATCGCGGGCCTGGACCCCGAAACCAAGCTCCAGCCCGTGGCGCCCGCGAGCTTGAACTTTGCGCAAAAGCGGGCGCTCTACGCCGAAAAGGAGGTGCCGCTGCACCGGTTTGGCTTCACCGAGGCACACAAGCTCCTGGCCGCCCCGGCGATGTCATCCGAGATTTTTACCGCGGGGGGCCAGACACCGCTTCTACAACTGGGCCTGGAGACGAACGAGATCGCCGAGCTGTTGGGCAAGCTCTTCGCCGCCGACGGCGACACCAGCTTCGAGGAGCTGACGTGCGTGGGGCTCTATCCGGCCCAGGATGTGCTGGAGGGCGTGCTGACGGTCAAGCAGTCGAACGGCTATTCGGGCGCGATCTGCACCACGGGCTCAACCGAGTACGTTGCCTTCTGGATCGACTTCGGCACCGGCTTTGACTATATCGGCACGGCGACCGTGAAGGTCCACGATATCCAGCCGATCCCGGCCCAGGGTCTGCAGTACGCGGTCTTTCTGAAAGCAAACCTGGCCAAGCGGCTCGTGCCGTGTGAAGCGGGACCGCGCGTTGTGCGGCTGCGCGCGATCCTCTCGTGGGAAACCCCGCCCCCGCCAACCAATCCCAACTTTGTGCCGGTGTGGGGCAACCGCGAGGAGTGCCTGATCCAGCTACGGCCCGGCGAGCTAACCGGCCATATCCCGTTGATCGAAACCGTCGGCGACATGGGCGTCGACGACATCGATCAGATCACCGGCCTCGCCACCGGCAACGGCGTCATCGCCGCGTTCGCGGCGAGCCAGAGCCCCTTCGGCGGGGTCGTCACAATCACCGGACGCATCGGCGATCCGCCGGATTCGTTCGGCGGCGGAGCGCCGAACTTCAAGTATAAGATCGAGGTGAGCCCGGCCGGGGTCAACGACTGGCATCCGCTCACTCAGCCCGTGACGGTTAAAATCTCGGAGTTCATCAGCGGCGTACCGGTGCTCTGCGCGCCGTTCCAGTTCGTCTGCGAGACGACCCTGACGGCGACCGACGACGGCGACGGCCTTGGCGATGGATGGTACACCTACCTGGACGATATCACAGGTCCCGACGTCAAGAACCTGATCGTCGACAAGCTGGGCACGTGGACGACGAACGCGTCGATGGAAGGCCTGTGGAAGATCCGCATCACCGCCAAGGATCCCTCGACAAGTCCGCCGACGATCTTTCCCGGCGTGCAGGAGGTGAAGGTCCGCATCGACAACACAGCGCCGACACTGGCCGTGGCCATCACCGGGGCGACATTCAACGGCAATCCGATCCCGGCCGTCGACTGCGGCAAGTTCCCCGTGGGGACGATCATCAGCGGTACCTATGGGGTCCACGACCCGGGCACGAGCGCACCCGACCAGCATTTCGGGTCGCTGAGCCTCAGCGTGAGCCCGGCCGGGCCGGCGCACGGCGCCACGGTCAGCCCGTCGAGCCGCGCGTTCCCCATCGTCCCGACGACCGGCGAGGACGGGACGTGGACGCTGAACACGACCGGGATGGATCCCTGCGGCTACGTCATCCGCCTCACAGGGTGTGACCGCACGATCGTGAACAGCGGATTCGTCGGCTTCTGCCCGTCGCTGGACATCGGGTTCTGCCTGGAATAGCCCGGCTCCGGAGCCCGGATCTCGCGGCGGGCGCAGCAAGGAGGAGCCCGGTGGGCTCCTCCTTGCTGCGCAGCGCCTTCGCGCCCGAAGACTTCGAGCAGCGCTTCCGCCTTGGCGGGCCGATCGAGCGACTGGCCCGCTGTCTCCTTGACGCCCAGCACCCGGTGCTGGGCCGAAGGTGAGCTCAGTCTGCAAGACTCCCCTCGTCGGCCTGCAAGGCGTAGTCGATGGCCTGCTCAGCGTCATCGCCCGCCCGTCGGCCCACGCCGCGTCCCAGGCTGCGTCGTCGAGTTGGGCGCGAGCGGTAGCCACGTGACGGTTATGAAACGCACGGGCGACCGGTGGAAGCGGCATCTTCGAGGCCTCACGAACGACCGCGGCTGCCCCGAAGAGCCGCGCCGCCCGAACGGGCCGTTGCTGTGTCCCCGCTGTCCCCGCCAGCCCTTCTAGACAGAAGACCAGATCCCGCGTGAGCCTATACTCTCGACACAACACCAGGCTGTCCCGATAGAGCTGGACCGCGCCTCCCACATCGGCCGCGTCGTCCGCCTGATGACCGAGCTCGAGCAATACATGCGCAACGCCTCTCTGGTCCTGGTATACATCGCGGATCAGTCGCAGGCCTTCCTCATACCATGCGCTGGCCCGCGCGGCGTCGCCCTGGATGGATGCCACGTGCCCGAGGTTGATCATGGCCGAGGGAGCAAAACCTCCGAACTGCGGGCACAACTCAAGCGCTTCCTGGAAACACGATCCAGCCCGGTCGACGTCCCCTCGGTCCAGGGCTACGTTGCCCACGCTCATCAGGCTGGAGGCGACGGCGATCCTCGTTCCATGGTCACGGTTGATCGCCAGGCTCTCCTCCGCCAACTGCGCGGCGCGCTCGTAATCGCCTTGAGCATGTGCACAACGACCGTGCTCGAAGAGTGCAGAGCCGACACCCGACTGCGCACCGATGTCGCGATACAGGGCGAGACTTTCTTCGTGCAACGCGATCGTACGGAGCGGATTGTCGCCCGCTGCCCCGGTGACGGCCAATGATGAGAGCGCCTCCGCGACGATGCGCTTGTCGCCCAACTTGCGGGCCAGCGCCAGACACTCCTCGAGCATCGCGATTCCCTCGGCATGCTCACCGAACATGGCAATCATCTTGCCGAGCGGCCTCAGGACATTCGCAACCGCCCAATCATCCCCCAGCTCGCGCGAGACCGTGATGCTCTCCTGGTAGAGCGCTCGCGCCACCGCGGTGGAGGTGGGATCGCCGCGGCGGCGCGCCACATGCCCGAGAAGCGAGAGTGCCCAGGCTATGCTCGGTCGATCGCCGGCCACGCGCGCCAGCGCCAGACCTTCATCAGCCAACACGTTTGCGTCGTCAATGTCACTTTCGAGCAGCGCCAATCGCGCCGCAGCCTCCAGTGCCCTCGCCCGTGTGGACGCCGGCTCGACTCCTGAGCCTGGGCTCTGCCGGCTCAACGCTGCTGCCAGCCAGGCGCGGCCCTCGCGCACATGTTCGGGCATCTCCCAGATTTGGCCGAGTGTTCCGGCGAGCCGGAGCGCCGGCTCAGCGTCGTGCTGTTCGAGCAACCATTGGAGCGCGGCACGGAGGTTGTCATGCTCGCGTGCGAACCACGACCGTCCGTCCGTCTGGTTCAAGTGGCGCAGGTCGGGTGCGGCTTCTGCCGCCCGCAGGAGCCATGATCTTCCTTCCGGCTCGTGTGGGCCATGCAGGCCTGGTGCCACTGCTTCTGCCCGTGCAAGGTAGTAGGACGCATGCCGCGCTCGGAGCGTACTCACCTCCTCGCCCCACTCGAGGCGTTCGAGCGCGTACTCGCGGATCGTATCGAGCATGGTGAAGCGCGGTTCGCCATCCGCAAGCTCAGCTGGCCGCACCAGACTCTTGTCGCCGAGCGACGTCAGGCCGTCCAGCGCGTCAAGATCCTGGTCATACTCCGTAACGCAGACAGCTTCGGCAGCCTCGATGGTCCAGCCACCAACAAAGACCGCCAGGCGTGTGAAGAGCTGCTGCTCAGTGTACGAAAGAAGGTTGTAGCTCCAGTCGATGGTCGCCCGCAGCGTTTGATGCCGTTCGTGGTGGTCGCGGGCACCGCCCGTCAACATGCTGAGCGGGTGGCCCAGCCGCTGGAGCAGCGCCTGCGGCGGGGAGAGCTTGCTACGCGTCGCCGCCAGTTCTATCGCCAGCGGCAACCCGTCGAGGCGGGTGCAGATCTCAGCCACCGCGGGCGCGTTCGCGTTGGTTACCTGGAAGTCAGGTTTAACCCGCCGGGCGCGCTGGATGAAGAGCTCCACTGCTGCGTACTGCGTCAGGCGCGCGACGGAGGGCAGGGGACTCCTGGCCGGCAGGAGGTCGGGCACGGCGAGCGGAGGGACCGGATACTCATGCTCGTCGGAGAGGTGCAGCACGACGCGGCTGGTCACTAAAAGCTTGAGGTGCGCAGCGGCTGTGAGCAGGCCTGCCAGCGATGGGGCGTTCGCCACCACCTGTTCGAAGTTGTCGAGCAGCAACAAGCAGCGCTTCTGTCGCAGATACGCCGTGAGGCTGTCGATCAGCGGCGCGCCGCTCGTCTCCTTGAGATCAAGGGCACTGGCAATCGTTGCGATGACGAGGGTGGGGTCACGCAGCGGGGCAAGGTCGACGAACCAGACGCCCTCCGGGAAAGCGTCGAGCAGCTCGGCCGCGACTTGGAGGGCCAGGCGGGTTTTGCCCGTGCCGCCGGGACCAGTCAGGGTGACGAGGCTCACATCGTCCCGACGGAGAAGCTGTACAACCGCCTCCACGTCGCGCTCGCGCCCGATGAGCGGGTCGCGTTGGACGGGTAGGTTCGACCTGAGGGCACCCAGCGTGGTGAGCGGTGGGAAGTCACGCGGCAGGTCGGCAAGGCTAAGCTGGAAGATGTGTTCGGGATGCAGGAGATCCTTGAGGCGATGCTCCCCGAGGTCGCGCAAGGTCACCCCCGACGGCAGGTCATGCGCGACGATGCCGCGCGTGGCATCCGAGAGGAGCACCTGCCCGCCATGCCCGGCCGCCCCAATTCGGGCTGCGCGGTGGACATCCAGCCCGATGTACCCCTCGTCGCCTTGGAGCGACTCACCGGTGTGCAGCCCCACGCGCGTGGCCAACGTCGCGCCGTCCTGCCAGGCATGCGCGGCGAGGGCGCGCTGGATCGCGACGGCCGCCTCGACAGCAGCGACGGCGCGTGCAAAGGCGACGAAGAAGCTATCGCCCTGTATGTCGACCACCTGCCCACTATGTTGCTCGAAGATCGAGCGCAGCAGGGCACGATACTGGGCGAGCACGTCGCGATAGCGCCGACCGAGGCGTTGGAGCAGCTGCGTCGAGCCCGCGATGTCGGTGAAGAGC
>JBBSGA010000019.1:0-32454 GCA_038254585.1 Chloroflexales bacterium
CCCCGACTGATGTCCCAGATCGGGCGCTTCTTGACCGGAATCGAAATTCATCCCGGTGCACAGATCGGCCGCGGGATCTTCATCGACCATGGTATGGGGGTTGTCATCGGCGAGACCGCGGTCGTCGGCGATCGCGTCGTCCTTTACCAAGACGTAACGCTCGGGGGCACGGGCAAGCAGTGCGGTAAGCGGCATCCGACGATCGGGGACGACGTGGTGGTCGGCGTTGGCGCGAAGATCCTGGGCGCGATTACGATCGGCGACGGTGCGCGCATTGGCGGCGGCGCGGTGGTCGTCAAGGATGTGCCACCCCATTCGACCGCGATCGGCGTCCCGGCTCGCATCGTCCAGACGCGCGATCCGGTGACCGGGACAACGCGACGTGTGGAGCAGCTGCCTGACCCCGAAGGGGCGATGCTCAATGCGCTGCATACCAAAGTCCGCGAGCTGGAGCTCCGCCTGCACGAGCTCGAGCTCGAAGCCGAGCATCATCACGCCGAGCATCATCAGCTGCCGCGCTGGGCGATGCCGGAGGAGCTTTTCGCCGGCTTGGAGAACGGCGAAGCGTATGATGGCGGTCCTGGGTGGGGAATCTAATACAGATGAGGCGGACGATCCGATGACTCTTGAGATCTATAACACGCTCACGCGGCGCAAGGAGCCATTTGAAACCCTCGAGCCGGGCCTCGTGAAGCTCTATGTCTGCGGCCCGACGGTCTATGATAAGGCGCACATCGGTCATGGCATGTCCGCGATCGTCTTCGACGTGATCCGGCGCTACCTCGAATATCGCGGATACAAGGTCCGCCACGTGCAGAACTTTACGGACGTCGACGATAAGATCATCAACCGGGCCAACGCAGAGGGCCGCGATCCGCATGCGCTTGCCGAGCAATATATCGACGAGTTCAACGAACACCTACGGGAGCTCAACATTCTGCCGGCGACCGTCTATCCCCGCGCGACTGATACGATGCCAGGGATCATCGAGCTGATTGGCACGCTGATCGACCGCGGCGCAGCCTACGAGGCCGGAGGGGACGTCTATTTTCGCGTCCGCGACTTCAAAGACTACGGCAAGCTCTCGGCCCGCAAGGTCGACGACATGCGCTCTGGCGCCCGTATCGCCCCGGACGAGCGCAAGGAGGACCCGCTCGACTTCGCGCTCTGGAAGGCCGCAAAGACGGGCGAACCCGCCTGGCCGTCGCCCTGGTCGGCGGGCCGCCCCGGCTGGCATATCGAGTGCTCGGCGATGAACCTCGAGGAGCTCGGCCCCCAGATCGATATTCACGGCGGCGGCAACGACCTCATCTTTCCACACCATGAGAACGAGATTGCGCAGAGCGAGAGCGCGACCGGCGAGCAGTTTGCGCGCTTCTGGATCCACAACGGTATGCTTCAGCTGCGCGGCGAAAAGATGTCGAAATCGCTGGGCAACTTGGTCACGATCGCGGATTTCCTTGCAGATCACGAGCCGGATGTGCTGCGACTGCTCGTCCTCTCGTCCTCATATCGCGCCCCGCTCACCTTCGATGACGAAGTGGTCGCAGACATGGCTCGCAAGCTCGACCGCCTGCGGAGCGCGCTGCGCCCCGCCGCTGGAAACGACACGAGCCGCAACGAAGCGCTCGAACGGGCGACGACCGCAGCACGCTCCGGCTTCGAAGCCGCGATGGACGACGACTTCAACACGGCCGGTGCGCTCGCCGCGCTCTTCGAGCTCGTGCGTGCGATCAACACCGCGCGTGACGCGGGCAGCGCGGCAGCATCCTTCGAGGCTGCACAGACGAGGCTGCGCGAGCTGGCAGGAGTCCTTGGATTTACTCTAGCCGAGCGATCTGCCGGGGCGAGCGACGTTGCACCCTTCATCGATCTGCTGGTCAGGACACGCTCGCAGCTCCGCGCGGCCAAACAGTGGGCCATGGCCGACCAGCTCCGTAAGGAGCTCGGCGAGCTCGGCGTGATGCTCGAAGATTCGCCGTTGGGAACGACCTGGCGCTGGGAGCGGTAAGTGAGGCGGAGCGCGTAACGATCGTATGCAGTGGCTTGAGCTAAGCGTACAGGCCGATCAGGAGGCCGTCGAATCGGTCTCCGAGCTCTTCGCCGCGGTCGGATATAACGGCGGGGTCGCGGTCGAGCAGCCCTTCGTCGGCTCCTCCGACGGTCCCGAGTATGAGGTGGACGCGAGCAAGCCGGTGACGATACGCACCTATATCGTCCTTGACGAGCACGCCGAAGCGGTGCGCGTGCGCCTCGAGCAGAGTCTGTGGGCGCTCGGTATGCTGCGACGGATCGGCCCGCTGGAGACGCGTCAGCTTGCGGAAGAGGATTGGGCTAATGCCTGGAAGGCATACTACCCGATCCGCCGCATCGGCGAGCGCTGGGTCATCGTGCCATCATGGCTCGAGTATGATCCATCGCCATGCGATCTCGTTCTGCTGCTCGATCCGGGGATGGCCTTCGGCACGGGCCTCCACCCGACGACACAGCTCTGCCTGCGGCTCCTCGAGCGCTATGCCCAGGCAGGGCAGCATGCTCTCGACCTCGGCTGCGGGTCAGGCATTCTCGCAATCGGCCTGGCTAAGCTCGGCACCGCCGAGGTGCTGGCCGTCGACAACGACCCGGTCGCGGTCGAGGCAACACTGGAAAACGCCGGCCGCAACCACGTAGCCAATGTGCGTGTGTTGGAAGGAAGTCTTGGCGGTGGCGCCGACCTACCCCACTGGCTGGGCAACGACTGGGGAACAGCGCAGCGCGCGACGCATCAGTCGACCGGCCCGGTAGCACTCCGGCCTGTCGAGGAATTCGACCTGATCGCCGCCAACATTCTGGCCAACGTGCACGTGCTGCTCGCCGCCGATCTGGCGCGCGCTCTGCGGCCCAAGGGCCTGCTCATCACCTCAGGCATCATCGCCGACCGCGCCGCCGACGTCGAGCGCGCCTTCGACGAGATGGGCCTTATTCTCGTCGATCGCCTCGCCGAAGGCGACTGGGCAGCCCTTGTACACCGGAAGCCGGGCCCCGGCCTCCGGCCTTCAGCCTCCAACCCCTAAGACGATGGCTAAGCGGTCTTCGCAGCGCACGGGGCGCCAGGCGGCTAGCAACGCTTATCGCTTTTTCGTCCACCCCGATGCGATCCAGGGCCGAGACGTGCGGATCGAGGCGCGCACGCTAGTTCACCAGATCGGCAACGTCCTACGTCTGCGTCTGGGCGACGAGGTCACCATCCTCGATAACAGCGGCTGGGAACACACCGTGCGCCTAACGGACGTCGAACGCCACGTGATCAGAGGAACCGTGGAGGCCCGGCAGCTTTCGCCAGGTGAGCCGCGCCTGAAAGTGGCGCTCTACGTGGCCCTGCTGCGGGGCGAGCGCTTCGAGTGGGTGCTCCAGAAAGGGACCGAGATCGGAGTCAGCGCCTTCGTGCCCGTCGTATGCGAGCGCAGCGTCGTCGACGACGCGGCCGAGATCGGGGCAGGCAAGCTCGAGCGTTGGGAGCGCATCGTGCGTGAGGCAGCCGAGCAATCAGGCCGCGGCCGGCTGCCCAAGCTTCAGCCGGCGCAGCTCTTCGGGCCGGCGTGCGAGCACGCTGTCCGGCGCGCTCGTACGCTGCTGCTTTGGGAAGGCAGCGGCGCCGGCTTACGGCAAACCCTGCAGGCCAGTCTGCCAGACCGCATATCGGCGCCGCCGCTGTCGCTGGCGGTTTTCTCCGGACCCGAGGGCGGCTGGACCGAAAGTGAGCTCGCGACGGCGATCATGTACAATATCAGCCTGGTCTCGCTCGGTTCGCGCACCCTTCGCGCCGAGACCGCGCCGATCGCCGCCGCGACGGCGATCTTCTACGAGCACGGCGACCTCGAATAGCATCGGCATCCAGATGGCGGGCCGCGCTCGCAAAGAATTGTGCGCCCTTCACGAGTAGGCGGCGAGGAGAACCTTCCCCAAGGACGGAGAAAGCAATGGTACGTACCTCACGCGCATTCTGGTGGGGCGCACTCGCCTCGCTGGTTGTAGGAGCAGTTTCCTTTGCGAGCGGTGTTGCTGTAGCGCTCTACTGGGGCAGCACCCTGCCACTTGCAAACGTCCTTGGCCCGGCGCGGGCAGCCCAGAGTCTCACCCCAGGCGATCTGCGGCAGAACTTCAACGTTTACTGGGAGACCTGGAACCTGGTCGAGCGCAGCTTCTACCGTGTCGAGCCCCTCAACCATCAGCAAATGGTCTACGGCTCGATCCAGGGCATGCTCAAGTCACTTGGCGACGACTATACCTTTTTCCAGCCCCCGGAAGAGGCGCAGAAGACCCGCGAGTCGATGGAGGGCAAGTTCGAGGGCATCGGCGCCTATATCGAAGCCAAGGAGGGGCGCATCCGGATCGTCTCGCCGATCGAGGGCTCTCCCGCGGAGCGCGCCGGCATTCAGCCCGGGGATATCGTGCTCAAGGTCGACGACGCCGAGCTCGCGCCACTGCTCGCCAAGCTTGACGCGGGCACCGCGACACAGAAGGCAGTCAGCATGATCCGTGGGCCGAAGGGGACGACGGTGAAGCTCGTCGTGCTCCGGCCGCCTTCCACCCAGCAGCTGGCTTTTATGATCACCCGCGATGCCGTCCCGGAGATCAGCGTCAAGGGAAAGGTGCTCGACAGCGGCGTGGCGTGGATTACGATCAGCGGATTCAAGGGCACGACGACGGAGGAGCTTGATAAAGTCCTCCGCTCGGTTCTGCTCGCCAAGCCAAAGGGCATTGTCCTCGACATCCGTAATAACGGCGGTGGCCTGCTTGGGACCGCCCAGGAAGTTCTGGGAAGATTTCTCAACGGTGGCACCGCGCTCTTCGAAAAATATGGCAACGGCACGCTCGAGGAAAAGCCGGTGCTGCGCGCCGGCAACGACCCGATGGCCTTCGACGTGCCGATGGTCGTCCTTGTCAACGGGGGCTCGGCCAGCGCATCCGAGATCGTAGCCGGAGCATTACGGGATCGCTCGCGCGCTATGCTTCTCGGGGAGAAAAGCTTCGGCAAAGGGTCGGTGCAGAGCGTCGAGCGCCTCAGCGATAATTCATCCGCCCGGATCACGATCGCTCACTGGCTTACACCGAACAAAGCCGAGATCCACAAGATTGGCATCACGCCGACCTACGTGGTCCCGTATTCCACCAATGCCAAATATACCCTTGCACTTCCGCAGCGCCGGCCGATCGATCCGCCCTCGGTCACCGACTCCCAGCTCTGGTGGGCGATCAAGCTGCTCACGACCAAGGAGGCTCCGCCGCCACCTCCTACGCCGACTCCGGCAAAGTAGAGTCGAAGGGCTGCCGCCGATCCAGCCCGGCCGAAAGCCTTAAGCGCGCCCTGCCGGGCCTACTCGCCTGCGAGAGCCAGGGCATGAACTTCGACGGCGCCTGCCGCTCGTAGAGCACGGGCGCACTCGCGCATCGTAGACCCGGTCGTCAGCACGTCGTCAAGCAGCAGGACCGAACGCGGCGTTGGGCCACCATCCCATGCGAACGCGCCGCGGACGTTCGCCTCCCGTGCCGGACCATCCATGCCGACCTGGTGCGCCGTAGGCCGTATGCGCTTGAGCCCTTCGCTCAGCAATATGCCGGTCGCGCTCGCTACGATAGCTGCCAGAAGCGTGGACTGATTGAAGCCGCGCTCACGCAGCCGAGTCCGGTGAAGAGGGACCGGCACGATCGCAGTGCAGGTGAGCGCGAACTCCGGGAAGGCCTCGACCAAGAAGGTGCCAAGTGGCGCCGCCAGCGCTCGGCGGCGCCGATATTTGAGCATGTGAATTGCCTCGCGCAGAGGCGCGTCATACTGATAGAGCGCGGTAGAGGTGCTCAGCAGCGCGCTATGCCGGCGGCGGCCTTCCGCGAGCGGCGAATATTCGTTGCGCAGCCGCCGGCATCTTCCGGTACACTGCGCGCACAAAAGAGTGCCGCGCGCCCGGCATCCAGGGCAGCGCGGAGGGAAGATAAGGTCCAGGAGCTGGTCGTAGAGCTCGGGCATAGCGACACAACCGGCCATCCGGCGATTCTGCTACTCGGTATAGTTTAGACGCACTCCGGCAGTGTGAAAGCCGATCCGCCGGTAGACGGCCTCGGCAGTGGCATCGCCCGCGGTAAGCCACGCGAGCTCGCCGCCGTGGGTAAAGTGATCGCGAGCCAGGAAGCTACTCAACGTCCCGGCGACGCCCCGCCGCCGCATCGCCGGCAGAGTAGCGATCGCGACGAGCTCACAGACGCCGCCGACAGGCGTGTAGCCGCCGAAGCCGCAGGCGACGTCGTCGAGCGCCGCGAGAGCGTAGCACATACCGGCCTGCAGCTGACTGCGCAGATCATTCACCTGTTGCTCGGTTGCCGGCCGCGGCACAGAGCCGAAGGCCTGGCCCTTCAGCGACTGATACGCTCCAAGGTCGTCGGCCTCCGTGATGAACCGCACGTCGACGCCGGGCGCATCGTAGGGCAGGAGATCGTGTGGCGCACAGAGCATCAATGGGTGGTGGCCTTCGGGGTGCAAGCCGACCTGATCGAGCAGCGCGGCGAGTCCCGGCCAGAGTGACGCGGTAAACTCGAAGCGCAGTGTTCGCCCGTGCGCCCGGAAGACGCCGCGCAGCGTCTCGATCTCGTTGTAGACGGCGTCCGAACTGCCGAGCGCAGCAAAAGGGGTCGCATAACTGAACCATGGATCCGGGAGTGTTCGATGGAGATAGGCACGGAACGGCCCGACCACGACTTCCGCATGATCGAGGCGGTTCACCTGCCGGACATGCTCGTCGACAGACTGCAGGAGGTCTCGCGGCATCAGGTGCGGCCTGGCCTAAGCGACCGAGCGCGCGTGTCGCGGCATGCGCATCTCGAGCACGGCCCACATCACAAGGCCAATCAGGACCCACTGGAGCGCCCGTTGGAGCGAGAAGAATGCGTCGACCACGTAATGACCTTGCGGGAAGAAGGCATAGAACTGCTGGAGCCAGTGGCCGGGAAGCTGCGCGGCAGCCGCCCAGAGCTCACCCACGCCAAGCTGCTGCAGCGCGGCGCCGTATGCCTGGGCCGCGAAGAAGAGCAAGACACCCAGAAGCAGCGCGGTGGCGGCATAGACGGGCATCAGCCAAGGTCGCCGGACTACGTGAACCGGCGTCACGCCCACCGCCAGCAGATCCAATCTCCGGCTCAGATCGGAGGGAACAGGCACGACGAGCGCACTTCGCAGGGCAGCATCCAGCCGCGAGGGCTGCGGCGCGGGCGCTGCCAGCGCCAGCAGGCGCGCGGATAGCTCCGGAGGCGCCTCGACGACGAGTGATGACCGCAGCGCCAGGCTCATCCGCCGCGCGGCGGCACAGCTTGGGCAGCCATGCAGGTGCGTCCCTACGGCCGGATCGACGATCCGCTCGTCAAGCACTTCCTGCATGCGCCGGCAATCCATCGCCGTCTCTCCTATTTCTATCCTCTGCTCGCTCACTCCAATCTCTCCCGGATGCTTTAGGGGGCTACCGCGAATGTTGTCACCGGACGTGCAGCCGTGCGCGCTGCCTGAGGCTCGGCCGGCCATGCCGCTGTGCCGTCCCCATACTCCGCGAGGAGCACTGCCAGCCGCTCCTTGCCTCGCCGGATATGACTCTTGACAGTGTTAAGCGGAAGGTCGAGCACCTCGGCGATATCCGTATATTTCATGTCGTCGAAATAGAAGAGCGTCAACGCCACCCGATAATGCGGCTCGATCTGCTCGAGCGCACGGCGGACGGCATCATGTAGCTCGGCATCGCCTAGCGCACGAACCGGATCGCCCCAGCGATCGTCGGCGGCAACACTGCCGAGCGGATCGGACGCTTCTTCCGCTGCCGGCTCTGATGGTGTGAGCAGTGGCACTTGGCGGCCTCGCCGCCGCAGCTCATCGCGTCCGAGGTTCACAACCATCCGGTAGAGCCAGGTCGTGAAACGGCTCTCCCCGTTATATTGCGGAAGAACTCGCAGCAGCCGCACAAACGCCTCCTGCGTCAGGTCGGCGGCATCCTCAGGCTGATGCAGCACGCTCATCGCGATGCTGTAAACGTAGTGCTGCTGTGATTGAATCAATTCGGTGATAGCGGCCGGATCGCCCGCTTGCGCTCGGCGAACACAATCACCTGTCGGTTCAGCCACGATAATGCTCCCTCACACCGTCGGGATCTACCCGAGTTCAGAGCGTATGACGCCCGAATCGGCCCGGCGGTTGCAGACACTGTAGCATAGTGCCCCTCCCGGTGCATCGTCCTTTCGGCGGATAGCCACCTCGGGAGTGCGACAGAACGCTCGGCTCATCCGCCACCCGGCACTGCAGTCGATTCGACCCGCTCGAGCAGCTTCGCCAACGGCAGCTCCTCCAGAGACTCCACCCGCAGCGCGACTTCGGGCAGCTCGATCTGGGCTGTCATATTATTCGGCACTGCCACACAGCGCATACCAGCGGCGGCTGCCGCGACCATCCCGTTCGGGGAGTCCTCGAAGACGACGCACGCCTCCGGAGCGACCCCGAGACAGGCGGCCGCGCTCAGGAAGAGCTCCGGGGCAGGCTTGACCTGCGTCACGTCGTCGCGGCTGCGCACACAGGTGAAGTAATCCCGGATCTCATGGTGTCTAAGCCAGCGCTCGACCCAGTCGCGGGTCGAGCTGGTCGCAACCGCCATTTTCAGCCCTGCTGACCGACCTTCCGCGAGCACGGTTCTCACGCCGGGCCGCAGCTCCTCCTGCTCCACCAGTCCGACGTGATGGGCGCGGCGGTCGCTCAGAGTAGCATCGCGGTCGATCGGGCGCCCCAAGAGTTCTTCGAGGTCAGCACAGGGATCGAACATGCCGTGCGTTCCCAGGTCGAGCAGCCATCGGTCAAGCCGGAGCCGGACACCGTAGCTTTCATAGAGACTATTCCAGGTCCGGTAATGGAGCGTCTCGGTATCGACAATCAGCCCGTCGAAGTCGAAGATCAGCGCTGTGATCGTCATGCGTCCCCTTTCTCGTGCATTAAGCCCATCTATCTAGCCCAAAGTATACCGGCTCCGTTGACCAATGTTACCCGCTCGTGACCCTCGTGCACGGAGGGCCAACTGGCATATTCCGCCCTCGGCTTTGACACACGAGCGCTCGCCAACCCCCCTGTCACGTGATCCTGACAAAACTGTTAGATCGCCATCCGGATCGATCGTGTATACTTGTGCTCGAGTATAGCGAAAAGGAGCTCGCCAGCCCGTAACATATCAAGCGCTGGGCCTGCAGCTAATCCCCTTCTACGAGCATTCTGCAGGAAACGAGGTAGAGGTTCCTCGCCGCGAGGCGAGTGCTTACCGGATGGGACGCCACAAGCCGGGGTGCGGCATAAGGCATGGCACGCCTTGCGACCGGACCCGACCCAAGAGACTTGCGAGCGCATCTGGGAAAAGCGATGATCAGCGGATGCCTCTAGGATGTAGGTCGCCCTCCTCCAAGGATGTCCCAAAACCGCCGGGCGACCGGCGGCACAACTCGGACATCTAGCGATCACCTCATAAGCACTTCGTCAGGGGCATCGCATGATGCCACGTGGTCGCCACTTGGACCCGCGTGGCTCCGAATGCCGGCCGGCCTTGTGCTTTTTTGATTTTCATCGGCACCAGCAACATCTGCCTGCCCGATATGGGGCTATCGGCAGCGTTACCGGCGCACGGCGCAGGGTAAGCTGCGACGGTTACCGGCTTTCGGAAGGCGCATATAGGGAACCAGAGCTTATGTGTGGCATCGTAGGATATGTCGGGCCGCGCGAGGCGACGGATGTAGTCGTCGGCGGCTTACAGCGCTTGGAATACCGTGGCTATGACTCGGCGGGCGTCGCGATCGTTCATCAGGGCCGCATGTCGATCCGCCGTTCGGTCGGCAAGCTGGCAAATCTGCGCGCCAAGCTGCATGAGACACCGACGCACGGACACCAGGGGATCGGCCATACGCGTTGGGCAACCCATGGCGCGGTCACCGAGAACAACGCTCACCCCCATCGCTCGCAGAGCGGCGATGTCGTCGTCATCCAGAACGGCATCGTCGAGAACTACCTTCAGCTTAAACAAGAACTCGTGGCGGGCGGCTATAGCTTCGACTCGCAGACCGACACCGAGGTGATCGCCCACCTGATCGAGCGTGAGGCAACGCTTGGGGGCGGATTCTGCGAGGGCTTTCGGCGGGCCATGACGCTGCTCAAGGGCGGCAACGCAGTCGTGGCCATGAGCGTTCGCGAGGCGGGGCTGATCGCCGCCGCACGGCTCGGCAACGCAGGAGCCGTAGTCATCGGCGTCGGCGACGGCGAGCAGTTCGTCGCCTCTGATATGCCCGCGATTCTCGACTACACGCAGCGGATGGTCTTCCTGGAAGACCGCGAGATGGCGATCGTCACCGCGAACAAGATCGAGTACCGGCGGCTGGACGGTACGCCGATCAAGAAGCTGCCACAGACGGTTGCATGGGATCCGATCGCGGCAGTCAAGGGCGGCTACAAGCATTTCATGCAGAAGGAGATATACGAGCAGCCGCGCTCGATCACCGATACGCTCCACAGCCGGGTCGACCTGGAAGGCGCCGACGTGCGCCTCCCCGACCTGAAGCTAAGCGATGACGAGCTACGCGCCGTCGAGAAGATCTACACGGTCGCCTGCGGCACCGCGTGGCACGCCGGTCTCGTCGGCAAATTTCTGATCGAAACATTGGCAGGGGTTCGGGTCGAGGTCGACTACGGCTCCGAGTTCCGCTACCGCGACCCGATTCTGGACGATAAGACCTTGCTCATGGCAGTTACCCAGTCGGGAGAGACGGCGGATACGCTCGCCGGCATGGAAGTCGCCCGGGCCGCACGTGTCAAATGCATCGGCATCGTCAACGCCGTCGGCTCGCAGACGGCCCGGCTGTCGGACGGCGGGGTCGTCTACCTCAACGCGGGCATCGAGATCGGCGTAGCCTCGACCAAAGCCTTCACCTGCATGGTTGTCGCCCAGTATCTCTTCGCCCTCAAGCTCGCCAAGATTCGCGGCCGGCTCTCGGACGAAGAGATGCGCGTGCACCTTCAGGCGCTCTTGGCGCTGCCAAGCCAGCTCGGATCGCTGCTGCGTGACGTCTCCGTCTACGAAAAGCTCGCCGAGCGTTACCGGCACACCCGTGATATGCTCTTTCTCGGGCGCGGCGTCAACTATCCGATCGCCCTCGAGGGTGCGCTCAAGCTCAAGGAGATCTCATACATCCACGCGGAGGGCTATCCGGCCGGCGAGATGAAGCACGGGCCGATCGCACTGATCGACGAGCAGATGCCCGTCGTCTGTATCGCTCCACGCGACGACGTCTACGACAAAATGCTGTCGAATGTTGAGCAAGTCAAGGCACGCGGTGGCGAGGTCATCGCCATCACAACCGAGGGCGACATACTTCTACACGACAAAGCGGACGTCGTGATCGAAGTACCGGCGACCCTCCCGCTGCTCCAGCCGGTCCTCAACGTCGTCCCGCTCCAGCTCCTGGCCTACTACTGCGCGGTCCGCCGCGGCGCCGACGTCGACCAGCCGAGGAATTTGGCGAAGTCGGTGACAGTGGAGTAGCTCAGCCGGAGCCACTCCAACGGATGCCGGGACCGCTACTGCCAGATCAGACGATCAGCATCGCGTCGCCGAAGGAGAAGAAGCGGTAGCGCTCACGGATCGCGGCGGCATAGGCTTCACGAATGCGGTCGCGGCCGGCGAGCGCCGAGACGAGCATCAGCAGGGTCGAGCGAGGCAGGTGAAAGTTGGTGATCAGCCCGTCGACGACGTGAAAGCGGTAGGGCGGGTAGATAAAGATATCCGTATCGCCCTGCCATGGCTCGATCGCTCCACCCTCCGCTTCGGCGCGCCGCCCGGCCGTTTCGAGAACCCGGACGGTCGTCGTCCCGACGGCGATGATTCGCCGCCCCTCGGCGAGCGCGCGATTGACGGCAGCGGCCGTGGACGCGTCCAGCTCGAAGTACTCGCTGTGCATGCGGTGGGCTGCGACGTCGTCGACCTCGACGGGACGGAAGGTGTCCAGGCCGACGTGCAGAATAACCGTCGCCCATTCGACGCCAAGCTTGCCGAGCCTGTCGAGCAGCTCAGGCGTGAAGTGCAGCCCTGCAGTCGGCGCGGCGGCAGAGCCGGGTGTCCTACTATAAACGGTCTGATATCGCTCGCCATCCGCGAGCGTAGTGTGAATGTAGGGAGGCAGCGGCGTAACGCCGAGCCCGGCCAGCAGGGGCTCCACCGGCTCCTCGAACTCGAGCAGCCGGCCACCATGTGCAAGGGTGGCGCGTACATGACAGATGAGGGGCTGAGCCTCGGGACCAAACCTGATCTGTGCCCCTTCCCGGAGCCCCTTGCCGCGCACAAGCGCCTCCCACGACCGGTCGTCACGCCGCCGGAGCAGGAGAACCTCCACCTGGCCGCCGGTGGCCTTCCGGCCGAACATACGTGCCGGGAGAACGCGGCTCTCGTTCGCCACGAGCAGATCCCCCGGGCGCAGGTAACTCGCCAGGTTGCGGAAGACGGTGTGATCGAGAGTCCCGTCGCAGCGATGTAGCACGAGAAGCCGCGAGGCGTCTCGCGGCTCTACAGGAGTTTGGGCGATCAGCTCAGAGGGAAGATCGTAGTCGAAATCGTCAGTTCGGAGGTGCTTCGAGGATATCACTCTAGCTATCAGCCGCCACGTACGGAGCAGCCTGCCACTGCTCCGGTTGAGGGCTTTACAGCCCTCATGGCGCTTGCACAATGGTTCAGTTGATGGTCGGCCGGCTCAGACCGTGGCTCCCGAGACGCGCTCGCGCCGCCGAAATGCGCTCCGCCAGTCGCGGCCCCAGCCATTTTCCCAGACCACGAGTAGCTGCGCAGCGTTGAAGATCGAGGAGTAGGTGCCTGAGATCAGCCCGATCGTGAGGATCAGGATGAAGTTACGGATACTCTGGCCGCCGAAGAGAATCAAGGCCAGCAGTGTGAAGAGCACCGTCAGTTGGGTATTGATCGAGCGCGAAAGCGTCTGAACCACCGAAGCGTTGACTACATCCTCAAAGCTCTGGTTCGAGCGACGCATCCAGAGGTTCTCACGCACACGGTCGAAGACGACGATGGTGTCGTGGACCGAGAACGAGATCACCGTGAGCAGCGCCGTCAGAAAAAGGGCGTCGACCTCCAGTCCGATGAGCCAGCCAAGGATCGAGGCCACGCCGAGCACGACCAGCACGTCGTGCAGCATTGCGACGATCGCGGCCACACCATAGCGCACCGGGTGCGGCGCCTTGCGAAACGCTAGCGTGAGGTAGCCCAGAATGACGACCGAGGCGGCGGCTACCGCGAGGATCGCCTGGTTGGTCGACTGGCGCGACACAGTCGCGCCGACCGTCTCGAAGCGCTCGAGGATCGCTCCCGGATATGCCTTCTTGATCGCGTCGACAACCTTCGCCTTCTCGGGCGACCCCTCCTTCACCTCCGGTGTGCGGACCGAGGCAAAGACGCGCTTCTGCGCGTCGGGCGGCCCTACCTGAACGTGCGCCTCGCTTACACCTGCGCTCGTAAAGATCGTGCGCACTGCCTCGCTCGAGAGCGCGGCGCTCTGGTTCGGGACCAAAATATCCCAGACTGTACCGCCTGCGAAATCGATTCCGGTCTTAAGGCCAAGCGTGAGAAGCGAGATCAACCCCGGGATGATGACCAGGAGCGAGATCCCGAAGTACCAATAACGATGCGACACAATGTTGAACACTTAAGCCTCCGTCAGGGATCCGGTGACACCCGTGGCCGGAGCGCGCGGGGCATCGACAGCATAGAACCAGGGCTCGGTGAAGCGGCCGGAGCGCACCACGAGCCGTAAGAACGTACGGGTAATCACAATCGCCGTAAAGAGGCTCACGAGGATGCCCAGTGCGAGAGTCAACGCAAAGCCTTTGATGATACTAACGCCGAAATTCGACCCGAACCAGTACAGAATCATGCTGGTAATCAGGGTCGAGGCGTTGGCATCGCGGATCGATGGCCAGGCGTGATCAAATCCCTGTTCTACCGCGATGCCGAGCGGCCGTCCGCGGCGAAGCTCTTCCTTGAGGCGTGAGAAGATCAGCACGTTTGCGTCGACCGCGAGGCCGATCGACAGAATGAAGCCCGCGATACCGGCGAGCGTCAGGGTGATTGGAATGAAGCGGTAGAGCGCAAAGGTGATCACGGTATAGATCAACAGGGCGAGGTCCGCGAGCAACCCCGGCAGCCGGTAGTAGACCAGCATAAAGAGCGCCACGGCCACGAGCCCGACGAGACCGGCGATCAACGAGGCATTGATCGAGTCCTGCCCCAGCGTCGCGCTGACGCTCCGACTCGTCTCGACCTCAAACCGAATCGGCAGGGAGCCATACTTCAGCACGTTATAGATACTGTCACGATCCGCCGTATTGCTGGTCGAGATCTGACCGGAGCCGGGCAGTGCTGATTGGATCGTAGCCACCGATTGAACTTTGTTGTCGAGGACGATCGCCATCGGCTTCCCGACGTTGGCGGCCGTGAACTGCTGGAGCGTGCTGGCGGAGGTCCCTTTGAAGGCAAAGGCGACGAACGGCTTGCCCGTCTGATCCACACCGGGCTGGACCGAGCTGAGATCGAGGTCCTTACCGTCGGCAATGACCTTCAGGATCGGGCCGGTCGCAGCCGTGTTCGAGACCGCCTGGGTCTGGGAGAGCGGCGCCGTGCTGGAAGCACCGTTCGTCGCAGTCACAGGCTTCGTCGCGGGGAGCGTGGGGCTACCGGTCGTACGTACAAGCTGACCGTCAGTTAGCTGCGTGCCGGCCGGATCGACAAACTCGAGCTTACCCGTCGAGCGGATCGTCTGCAGGGCCTGCTCAGGCTGCGCGACATCCGGTAACTCGACGATGACCCGGTTGTTGCCGGATGTTTGAACGGTCGCTTCGGTAACGCCCATACCGTTCACGCGCTGCTCGATCGTACCTCGCGCAAGGTCAAGCTGCTCTTTCGTCACGTTCGGATCCGTCGCCCGGAGCAGCACCTGTGTCCCCCCCCGGAGGTCGAGACCGAAGCGCGTATGCACGTCGCGCCCAAGCCACATCTCACGCCGATCATTCTTATCTGAGGGGTTCGAGCGCGGAGTGAGGTCGATCCAGACCGCGAGGACGGTCACGAGGACAATCAGAAGCAAAAGGTTTATGTCACGTCTGCGCACGGATTGTACTGGGCCTCCATTGTGATAATGGGTCGCAAGCGTCGTTAAGAGAGTATCAGGCTACGAACGATCTGGAGTCGACCTTTCAGGCGACGCGCGGCCACGAAAGCATTTGTGAACCTAAGAATTATAGGTTGCGGAACAGGGGCTGTCAAAGATCGAGTAGCCCGCTGGGGCCGCCGGCAAGAACCAGAAGTCTGGCACCGATGTGGGATCAGGGAGGAGCCGATCCGCCGCGTTTCTGTTTCTCACCTGTGGTAGAATTGGCGATACCTCGCAAATATAGCATTCGAGTCGCCTCACGCGCTAAGGACACGAGGCAGCGCCGCCACGAAAGCGCCTGTGATCGACTCCACAAGGAATCTGTATGGGAACCACTGATGTACTTGTGCGCGTCATGATTTTCGCTATGGCGGGATGGGTTGCAACGTCGTATCGCATTGTGCACTCCGGCCTCGACGCGCGCTGGCGGCGCCGGTTGATCATTCCTCTCTGGTTCGTGTGGATGACCTTCGGACTTGCTGGGCCGGTCTACACTGGCTCGCTCGCGCTGACCGATGCGTTATCGACAGGCGCCAGCTTCACGATTGGGATGACCGTTTACCTTCTGCTCTATACGCTGCAGCGCCGCTCGCGCTCGCGCTAGCTGCCACAGTCAGAATCTCCGGGCTGCGCGCGGGCGCCATGGCAGGCGCCCGCGTGTGTGTGCTCGGCGAGCGTGGCAGTATAATCCTGTCCCGAGGAAGGAACTCCTGTTGAGCGGAAGCCGGATCGCCGTCATCGGCAGCGGTAGTTGGGGAACGACTCTCGCCTGCATGCTTGCGCGGGCTGGGCGAGCGACGACACTGCTCGTTCGATCCGAGGATGAGGCGGCTGCACTGCGCGGCGCTGGGGAGAATGCGCGTTATCTTTCCGGGGTGCGCTTCCCGCTACAGCTGGCGATTACGGGCGACGCGGCGCGGGCGCTCAGGAGCGTCCAGGTTGTCTTGCTGGCCGTGCCCTCACAGACAATGCGGGCGAACGTCGCCGCAATTCGGCCCCACGTCGCCGCCCAGGCTGCCGTTCTCTCGTGTGCGAAGGGCCTCGAGCAGGGGACACTTGCACGAATGTCTTCGGTGATTGCAGAAGAACTCGGCACAGAACCTCAGCGTGCCGGCACACTTTCGGGCCCCAACATTGCGCGGGAGATCAGTGAGGGCAAGCCGGCTGTCTCCGTCATCGCAACCAACGATCCAGCCGCCTCGATGGCCGCTCAGGCGGCTCTGACGACACCGCAGTTTCGCGTCTATACCGCAGACGACGTCGTCGGCGTCGAGCTGGCAGGCGCATTGAAGAACATCATCGCGCTCGGCGCCGGGATCTCGGACGGCATGCGGGCAGGTGACAATGCCAAGGCTGCCTTCATGACACGCGGGCTTGCCGAGATCGCCCGGCTCGGAACCGCGCTCGGCGCACAGCCGCTCACCTTCGCCGGCCTTGCCGGCATTGGAGACCTGATCGCCACCTGCGCCTCGCCGCACAGCCGCAATCGGAGGCTCGGCCAGGCGCTGGCCGAAGGCCTGGAGCTCGAAGACGCGCAGGCGCGGCTTGGGCAGATTGCCGAGGGAGTAACGACCGTAACGACCGCGCGCGATCTCGCACGCCGGCATGGCGTCGAGATGCCGATCACCGAGCAGTTGTACGCGATCCTTTTCCAGGCGAAAGAGCCACGGGAGGCGATTGTGGAGCTGATGCAGCGCGAAGTCAGGAACGAGCTCGACGGGATCGGCGGGGCACGCTAGCAGGTCAGGCGGGCCGGTACTCGTCGCTCTGGACAGGGCCCTGTTCGCTTTCCGCGCGCAGGCGCTCCGCCAGCTGAGTGCGGAGCTTGTGCAGCCGCCGGAGATATTCAGGCGAGTTGATCGCACCGGTCCACATGATCAGAGCGTCCTCATTGTTGTCGGTATAGTATCGACGCCGTGTCCCGCGGGCCTCGAAGCCATATTTCAGATAGAGCTTCTGGGCGACCACGTTCGAGACGCGCACCTCGAGCGTGAGCAGATGCGCCCCGAGCTCGCGCGCCGCGTCGATCAAGCCGTTCAGCACGAGCTCGCCAACACCGCGCCCGCGCACCTCCGGGGCAGTTGCGATCGTCGTAATGTGGCCCTCGTCGACGGTGAGCCAGATACCGCCATACCCGACGACCGGGTATGGGCTCGGCGTAGACGGCGCTCCGAAGAGCCCAGGCAACACGCTCGCCAGCCAGCTCCGACGCGGAGCCGCCTCCCCTCCGAGCGTGCGGGGCGGGCCGTTGCTGCTCCGCGCCACGATATAGCGGCATTGTTCCTGGGAGCGTAGCTCGCGCAAGTACGTCGCCGCAGACCACGGCGTGCTGAAGCTTTGCCGCTCGATCTCCTGAACACGCCCAAGATCGCTTTCGCGCATCGGATCGATGAAGTAATACACGTGCGCTATTTCTTAGGCTCGAGCACTTTAACCCGGCCGTCCTTGATCGTCAGGTGCTGCTTGAGCTCCCCATTTGGGCCCCAGCTTCCGTTAGTCTCGAACGTTCCGGTCACTTCAATTAGACCCCACACAAAGGTGTTGTTTTCGCCCACGTTGATCTGAGATGAGAGATTGGGAGGGAAGCCGTCAAGGGCGATGCGCTTACCAGCCGGCATCGGATTCAGGCCGGCCTTGTTCTGGGGCGTCTTCTCACTGGTCACGCCCTCGGCCAACAGTCCGGATGTTGCCGGGCTCCAGTAGTAGAAGGCTTGCGTCGTCACTTGCTTACCGGCGTACTGCTCGGGCTTCGTAACCAGATCTGTGAAGGCAACCTTCCCTTCGCCAAGCGGCTGCTTCGGCAGCGTCTCGACGAGGCGCTCGATCTTCTCGAGCGGACGCGCGCTCTTTACCTGCATACGGTAGTGATATCCCTTGTCCGGCCCATATCCCCCTGCGTTCTCGAAGTGGCCGGTCACCTCCACCACGCCCCAGACAGAATCGCCCGGCGCATGGAGATTCGCCGTCACATCTGCTGGAAAGCCGTCAAGCCAGATTGCGCCGGTGCTAGCCGTCCCGATCGCCGTCGTGCTCGGCTTGCAGCTTCCGTTCGAGGCACATTCGACGCTGGCATAGATCGGCTGGGCGTCGCGGACGTCGTCGGCGGTACTCAGCCCCGGAACCAGAACCGATGTGGACGGGCTGCCGGGCTTCCAGAGATAGAATCCCTGGACCGTAACATCCTTGTTTGCGAACTCAGCAGGTCGTTGTGTCAGATCGTAGACAGTCGGGGTACTATTTAAAAACGGCTGGCTACTGCAGGCAGCCAGACCGAGCAACACACAGCCAAGCAGCGCGAATCGCGCCGTCCATCTACACAATCGCATCGTAACCGGATCCCTCCCGTTGGTTGGCGGGATTATAGCAGACGGGGTACGGCCGGGCAAAACTGCGGCGCCGCCTCACTGCCAAACGTCTGCGGCATTTGTGAAAAAGTTTGACAACGGTTTTCAGAGCGGGCTATACTTCATTGTGTCGCCTGAGTGGACAGTGGGAGCCCTCCTTTGCCTAACTGCTCCAATATGCTCACGGGGACTCCATACAGAGGCACTCGATAACGCTCTGCGCTCGTAGGGTAATCTCGTAGGGTAATATGGTGGATGAGGATTGGGTGGAGCAGAGGTCTAATTCGGTCGAGCAGCCCGAGATACCGGATGTCGTAGTCCGGCGCCTGCCGATTTACGCACGTACCTTGAATTACCTCCTGGCAGAAGGCTCGCGCTCGGTTTCGTCGCAGGAGCTTGGCGAACGGATCAACGTTACGGCGGCCCAGATCAGGAAGGATCTCTCCTGGTTCGGCGAGTTCGGCAAACAGGGGATCGGGTATGACGTCGAGAAACTTCTCGGGCACATCAATCGCATCCTAGGGCTCACGCGTGTATGGCCGATCGTGCTGGTCGGACTCGGGCCGCTCGGCCACGCGATCGCCCGCTACGAAGGCTTCCGCGCGAATGGGCTGCAGATCGTCGCACTCTTCGACGTCGATCCGGCTAAGATCGGTATGACGATCCATGATCTCCGTGTTTATGACGACGGTGAGATGGCCGAGATCGTACGGAGCGAAGACGTAAAACTGGGGATTGTCGCGGTTCCGGCGAACAAGGCGCAGGAAGTCGTCGATCGGCTGGTCGCCGCCGGAGTCCGGGGCATCCTCAACTACGCACCCGTTATCGTGCAAGTACCGGAAGGCGTGCGGGTGCGCCATATCGACCCCGTCTCACTCCTGCACAGCATGACGTATTATCTAGCGCGCGAAGCGACGGGATGACTTCCGCGATCGTCTCCGCCGCGGCCGCCCCAACCCTGTGCTTACTGGCTGCCGGCCGCCGATTTTTCGAGGCGCGCGCTTCGCATCTCCTGTACAGCCTCCTGAAGAGCGAGCGTTGCGGCGGAGATGATCGCGGGAGTCTCCGGTGCCGTAGACTTGATCCAGAAGCGCGCCTCGAACTGCTGATCTTCTTTGCCGACCGCCGTCGAGGCAACATGCGGCCGGGGCTCGCGCTCCAGGCCAGGCACTCCACCTAGAGCCGTCTCAAGCGTCTGGCGCGATTCAGTTGCGTCAAAATCGATCGGAAGCGTTACGGCGATGGAGTGCCGCCGCAACGGATAGCGGGTGAGGTTGACGATCGTGCCGGTGAAGACGTCGGCGTTCGGGATCAGCACTTCATGGCCATCGGTCGTGCGCAGGACCGTGGCACGCAGGGAGATATCCGTGACGATCCCCTCGTTCGGGCCGATCCTGATGCGATCGTCAAGGCCAAAAGGACGCTGAATCAGCAGCAGTACGCCCGCCGCGAAGTTCTTCGTAATATCCTGCAGCGCGAAGGCGATCAGCAGCCCGAAAATCCCGAGGCTGGTGACGAACGACGCCAGCAGCCCCGCCTGGCCAAAGATTCCGAGCACAATGATCAGGCCCGCGCTGAGGACGCCGATACGCACCAGGCGGCCCAGCAGCCGCGCTAGCTCGCGGCGGCCACGGCCGTGTCCCACGGCCCGCTCGACGGCCACTTGCAGCCGGTCGTCAGCCCAGACAGTGAAGGCGACGACGAGCAGCGCTTGAAGGATCTGCGGGATTGCCGCCAGGATCGTCTCTCCCCAGTGCTGCAACAGCTTGTCGAAGTAGGCTGCCAATCCGGCACTCCTTATCTACCCGAAGGGAAGCTCGACGACCTCGGCGTCCACCCCATCCGCCACCTGCACGACCGTTCCGGGCTCCGCCGCGGCTGTACGAACGTAGGCCAGGCCGATCGGCCCAAAGCGCGGCGACGCGACGACGCTGGTGAGGTCGCCAGCTTCTTTGCCGTCGTGCTGCAGCTTCCCTCCCGGCTCAACCATGCGCGCGAGACGCAGGCCCATGAGCTGTTTGGCGAGGCGGTGCCGGCTCTCCATGCGCGCGATGATCTCCTGCCCGACGTAGCACCCCTTGGCGAAGGAGACAGCGTCCGCCAGGCGCGTTTCGAGGGGAATGTACTCGAGCGAGAGCTCGCGCCCGGGTGCGGGATAGCCCTGCTCGATCCGCAGGAGGTCGTACGTTGCCTCCTGGAGAGGGATCGCGCGGTTGAGCAGCGACTCGATCATTTCCCGATCTTCGACCCGGCCAAAGAGTGCGAATCCATTGCCACAGATCGGATGGATTCGCGCCAGCCAGCCCTGCACCCCGCCGAGGGTCACTGCCTGAATATGCAGGAGGGGCCAGCTGGCAGGATCGAGCGAGCTGATTTCGGAGACAAAGGCCGCTGCTCCCGCTCCATAGAGATGGTACTCGACCGTATCGGCTGAGATGTCCTCTATCCCCACGCGATCGTTGAAGAAGACATTCTTGCGAAAGAGCTGCAGCACCGCGGCACGCTGAGTGGGCGAGGTGACGGCCAGCAAATGCTCGGGCAGCGCATAGACGGTGAGCAGATCGATGATGCGCGCGTTATGATTGACGAGCACCGTGCGAACGCCGTCTCCCGCATTTAGATTACGGATATCGTTGGTCGACAGACGATGGATCAAATCGGCGCGGTCTCGGTCGGTAAAGCGAAGCCGCCCATTTGTCGATGCATCGTAGCGCACTACCCCGGACTGGACTGCTTCGTAGTCGTCCGTGACCGGCTGGGATGAGACACGTTCAACTGTAGTCATAACAGACCTCCTCACCAGCATCATTATAATGGTGTACGTTTTAGGATGCGAAAGACGGGGAGTATGGCGCGTGAGCTTGGGGAGAACGTGAAGCTGCGGGCCGCGACCGCCGCAGACATCCCAGACGTTCTGGAGGTCACGACCGCCGCTTACGCAGGCTACGCGGGTCGACTGACACCGGCTTCGTCGGCACTCGGCGAAACGGCCGGTGCCGTCGCACGTTACCTCGAGCGCGGAGGCGTGATTGTCGCCGAGGCGGAAGGGCAGATCGTCGGAGCCGTGCGCTACGAGCCTGACGCGGATTTCGTCTACCTGGCCCGACTGGCCGTCGCGCCCGCATGGCAAGGGCGCGGGCTCGGGCGGCGCCTGGTCGAAGCAGTCGAGGAATGGGCCGTACTGTTAGGGCTCGATGAAGTTCGGCTGGGGGTTCGTCTCGAACTCCCGAGCAACCACGAGCTCTACCGGCACCTGGGCTACGTCGAGGATGGGCTGGCGCCCTTCAGCCACGAGCCGCGGTACAGCTACTTGAAGATGAGGAAACGGCTACGTGACTGAGCCGTCAAGAGGGAGGCTTGGATGAACGAGTGGAACGTCCGACGGGTTCAGCATGTCAGTATTACGCGGCCTCACGGCAGCGAGGAGCAAGCGCGGCAGTTCTACGGCGAAATCCTCGGGCTTACCGAGATCGCCCCGCCGGAGACGCTGAGCGAGCTGGACCTGATCTGGTACCAGGTCGGGTCCGACGAGCTGCACCTCGTGGGCGAAGAAAACCCGAACAACGGCAACTCCGGCCGGCACTTCTGTATCGAGGTCGACGATCTCGAGGCATTGCGGCGATGTCTCGCTTCGGCGGGCGTGGCCATTCAGCTTGTCACTCCGATCCCGGGCCGGCCGCGCTTCTTCTGCACCGATCCGTTCGGCAACACGATCGAGGTTACCGAAATCCAGCCGAGCTAAGCCGCGATCGTCTCGACGCCAGCCTCGATTGTGCCCGGTCATGCGCCTGGTACAATTGAGGCCGTTTCCGGATCGAGTGGTTAAGGCCTTGGAGGTTATGCGCAAGCACGGAACCGTTCCAATACTATTGCTTCTCCTCTTCTTACTCGCGCGGCCATGGGATACCAGAGGCACCGGCGCCAGGCGGGAGGAAGCGCAGCAAATCATTCCTGTGGTCGCCACCCGCACCTTCGCGCCGATGAGGGCGACGACGGCAGTTCCGACGACAGTGTCCGTCGCTCCCTCACCTACCGCACCGACGCCCACGGCGAGTCCTACAGCAACCATGCCTCCCACCAGCACCGTGCCGGAAGCGAGTCCCACGCTTGCCGCGACCGACGCGCCCGTGCTCGAGCCTCAGATCGCGCCTCCCACGCCCGCGCCGACTACTATGGCAAAGCCGAAGGCTTCGGAGCCGGTACGCCTGATCATTCCGGCGGTCGGGCTCGACCTAAAGCTCATCTCAGTCGGCCTTGACGAGCGACGCATCCCTATCGTGCCTAAGCATGCCGCCGGCTGGTTCAAGGGCAGTGCAATGCCCGGCCAAGGCTCGAACGTGGTCTTTTGGGGCCATGTGCTCCGCTGGAAGGACTCGCCGAATATTCCAGCGCCCTTCGCGCGTATGCACGAGCTCCAAATCGGGGCGCAGATCCGGGTGATAACGGCCGATGGGCAGGAGTACTCCTACCGAGTTGCTCACCAAGTGCAAGTCCGGCCGGACCAGGTAAGCTATATCCTACCGACGAGCTCTGAGCGCCTAACATTGGTCTCATGCATTGGCGACAAGGTGATCAAGGAAGGAACGCTTACGAAAGAGTTCCGGCTCATCACCGTAGCGGAGCCAGTGCGGTAAGAGAGACGCGCGGGTAGGTTTCTACCCGCGCGTGCCAGTTGGTCCTGAATTATCGGGCCCCTAACTCCGAGCGACCACAGCCTCAACCATCTCGACGTGGCCGTTCCCCCGCTCGAGGTCGAGCGGTATCTGGTCTCCTGTGATCAGAGTACGGCCTGCGGCGGCGACAAAGCCGGCGAAAAGTGGATGCGGCTTATTCGGGCGCGATTTGAACTCAGGATGGAACTGAGAGGCCACGAACCAAGGATGATCGCTCAGCTCGATGATCTCGACCAGCCGCCCATCTGGGGAATGGCCCGATACGACGAAGCCGCTCGCTTCGAGCTGCCGCCGGTACTTATTGTTGAACTCGAAACGATGGCGGTGGCGCTCGAGCACGATATCTCGCCTGTAAGCTTCCGCGGCACGCGTACCCGGCTCCAACACACAAGGGTAGATGCCGAGACGCATCGTCCCGCCCTTATCCGTAATATCGAGCTGGTCGGGCATGAAATCGATCACCGGATGCCGGGTCGTCGGATCGAACTCAGTCGAGTTTGCATCCTCGGCGCTGAGCTCGCAGCGCGCGAGGTAGATGCAGGCACATTGCATTCCGAGGCATAGGCCGAGATACGGGATCCCGTGCTCACGGGCATAGCGTGCCGCGACCACCTTCCCCTCAACCCCACGATAGCCGAAGCCACCCGGCACGACGACTCCGTAGACATCTCCGAGCAGCACGGCCGGATCTTCGCGCTCGAGCTCTTCTGAAGAGACCCATTTGATCGCGACGTCCATTCCTTGGGCGAAGGCCGCGTGCCGCAGCGCCTCGGCCACGGAAATATAGGCGTCCTTGAGCTGCACGTATTTGCCGACGAGGGCGACAGGGATCGTACGCTTGGGCCGCTTGATCATCTCCACAAGCTCCTGCCAATCCTTCAGATCGGGTGGTCCGCCGGGAAGACCGAGCTCGCGAACGATATAAGCGTCCAGTCCTGCGCGCTCGAGGACCAGAGGCACTTCATAGATCGTCTCGACGGTTGGCAGCGCGACGACCGCCTCGAGATCGACATCGCCGAAGAGCGCGATCTTCTCGCGAATCTCTTCGGTTACCTCGTGATCGGAGCGGCAGATCAGAACATCCGGCGTGATACCTACGCGGCGCAGCTCCATCACCGAGTGCTGCGTTGGCTTGGTCTTGAGCTCGCCGGTCGAGCCGACCATCGGCAAGAGCGTCACATGCACGTAGAGCACATTGTCCTTGCCAGCATCCTTACGCATCTGGCGGATCGCCTCGAGAAACGGCAGGCTCTCAATATCGCCGACGGTACCGCCGATCTCGACGATCACCACGTCCGCGCCGGTCGCCTTGGGTACGGCGGCGATCCGCGATTTGATCTCGTTGGTAATATGCGGAACCACCTGAATCGTTCCGCCCAGGTAATCGCCGCGGCGCTCCTTTTGGATCACGGACGAGTAGATCTGTCCGGTCGTGACGTTGTTCAGGCGTGACAGATTTTCGTCGATGAAGCGCTCGTAATGCCCGAGATCAAGGTCGGTCTCCGCCCCATCTTCGGTCACGAAGACCTCACCATGCTGGTACGGCGACATCGTCCCCGGGTCGACGTTGATATAGGGATCGAGCTTCTGTATAGATACCCGCAGGCCACGCGCTTTGAGTAGCCGGCCGATCGACGCTACCGTGATCCCCTTGCCGACCGACGAGACGACACCGCCCGTCACGAAAATGTATTTCGCCATCTAGTGCTCCTCGCTTATGCCCTCGTGCTCGCGGCAAGCTGAAGGGGAAGGCCATGCGACCTTCCCCTCAGTTTCGGGACCCTTTTATGGAACGCCCACCGGCATGTATTAGACTTAAATCGACCCGTCGACATTCATTAGCCCCCGGGCCCTTAGTATAACACATGGCATCCGCAATCCGGGGATCTGGAGTTAACGATTTGACACATGGTAGAGACGATGCCCAGCCAAATCGCCGCCAAGACCCGGTACTGGAGGGCCGCGACCAGCTACGTAGCGGGCCGGTATACTCGCGACCGGAAGCGAGCGAGTCTAGGGCCAACGACGGCCAGCTCTGAGTCTGAGGAGGAAGCTATGAGTAAGATCGGGCGGAATGAGCCGTGCCCATGCGGCAGCGGGAAGAAGTACAAACTGTGTCAAGGCCCGATCGATGCCGCACGCGAGCTGGACGTTCGCCTCCGGCCGCTAATCGGAGCAAGGTCTTCAACCACTTCATCATGGTGCTGCCGCGAGAGGAACACGAGCCGAACCAGATCCAGACGCTGATCGATAATACACGCGTGATCATGGCGACCACTGCGGCCTCGCTCGGCTTCGAGCGCGATATTCAGGAGGTTGCGACGTGCCGCACGATCGGCGAAGAGCAGGCAATCGCTCCGGATATGCGGGAGGCCAGCACGATCAGGTGGCAGAGGAAGCGCTGTCCGAGGCAGACTAGCCCATCGCGCGTCCGCGGTCTTGCCGCAGAATATAGTCGACTGCGTCCGGGAGCGCATCGACCACCACTTCAGGACCGACTCCACTCATGCGATGGCGCCAGGCGGACTCAAGCTCCGCGCCGTAGCCTGTGCGCACCAGGATCGTACGGCAGCCTGCCGCATAGCCCGCACCCATATCGCCCGCCGTGTCGCCGATCAGCCAGCTGCACTCGAGGTCGATACCATGATCGGCGGCGGCCATAAGAAGCATGCCAGGCGCCGGCTTGCGGCACGCGCACGGTTCTGTGAACTCGGGGTGATGTGGGCAGTAGTAGAACGCGTCGATATGCGCATGATGCGCCATGAGGCACTCGTTAAGGTACGCATGTAGGGCACGCATGTTGGCCTCGGTGTAGTAACCCCGCGCGATCCCGGCCTGGTTGGTCACGACGATTACGAGTAGTCCGGCGGCGTTGAGCCGAGCGATTGCCTCCGGCGCGCCCGGTATGAGCTCCAGATCCGCCGGCCGGTGCAGATAGTTGACCTCCACGTTGATCGTGCCGTCACGATCTAAGAAAACTGCCGGATGCATCGTCATCGAAGTGCTAGGGTTTTATGCCCCTCGCGGTAGCATCGAACGCGGTAATGCGCCTGATCTTTATCCATCGCCTTCCTCGGACCTCGCTTGCTGATCTTTGCCACGCGCCGCCAGGGCTTCACGGTAGACAGCCGCCGTACGCTCGACCATGAGCATTGGCGTGTAATCGCGTAGGACGCGGCGCCGGCCGTTTTGCCCGAGGTATTCGCGCAAGCCCTGGTCGGCGAGCAAGACCTTCAGCGCGCGGGCAAGTGCCTCCGAATCGTTCGGCGGAACGACAAAACCCGTCTCACCATGCCGGTTGATCTCGCTGGTAGCTGTACCGATCTCGGTCGTCACCAGTGGCAAGCAAGCGGCCATCGCCTCTAGCAAGACGATACCGAAGGCCTCGGCACGCAAGTGCGATGCGAGTACGAACAGATCCGCTGACTGATAATAGCTCGGCAGATCCTCGTCCGACACCCGGCCGACGAAGTGTACGCGCTGGGAGACTCCCAGCTCGCGAGCCTGCATCTCAAGCTGCTTTCGCTCGGACCCATCACCGACGACCACGAGCCGTGCATCGACGTGCCGGAGCGCGGCAAGCAGTACGTGCAGGCCCTTATAATAGCGCAGTACTCCCACGCTGAGGACAACCGGAGCGCCCCACTCCGATCGCAGGCGCTCGATTTCTGCGGCGTCGAACGTCGCAAACCGTTGCGGGTCTACCGCCAGCGGTACGACCCGACAGCGCTCGACATGAGGACGGAGAAAGCGCGACGATAAAAGGTAGGGACGGCTGGTGGCGATGATCCGGTGGGCACTTCGCAGCGTCGCCTCGAGCAGCGGCTTGTAAATCTGAAGCAGCCGCTGCTGGCGAACGACATCGCTATGGTAGGTGACGACGAGCGCCGGCCGGCCCGGCAGGCTGCGGACGACGATGTCGCCCGGCGGGTAGGGCATGTGCAGATTGACGACCTCAGGCCGGAGCGCCGCGGCCTCGAGCACCATGGCAGGGCTGAACGGCGTCGAGGCGAAGGCCATCGCGCGGGCAGCCCTGATCACCGTCACCCCGTTGCGAAGCTCGCGCGTCGTGTAGCCCGACGTATTCGTCACGAGCACCGTCACATTATCGCCCCGCGCGGCCTCGGCTTCGGCCAGCGTCTTGATATGGTTTTCGATCCCGCCGACGACGGGGTCGTAATCCTTGTAAACGTGCAGGATGCGCAGATCGGGCTCCTTACGCCAGGCGGATTATAACAAACCGCTGTACGGTAGAATAGAGCCAGGGGGGAATGTATATGCGGATTACGGCTCGGTTTTTTGCTCTTCATCGCGATGCCGTCGGCGCGCCTGAGCTTGAGCTTGAGGTCGACGACGGAATGACGGCCGGTGGTCTCTGGTCACAGCTTGGGGAGCGGTACCCGCGCTTGGTGCCCGCGACACGCTCGCTCATGTTTGCGATTAATCAAACCTATGCCGATCCGGCCACCGAGCTGCACGAAGGCGACGAGGTCGCCTTCATTCCGCCCGTCAGCGGCGGCAGCGCGCATGACTTCCGGCCCTTCGTGGTGACCCCCGACCCGATCGAGAGCGCGTCGCTCACCGGCTACGTGCAGACATCAGGTGATGGAGCGATCGTGCTCTTCGCGGGAGTGGCGCGCGACAACGCCGAGGGCAGGGCGACGGCACACCTGTACTACGAAGCCTATGCGTCGATGGCCGAGCCGGTGCTCAGTCAAATTGCAGATGAGGCGCGCGCCAGGTGGCCGATCGGCAGGGTAGCGATCCATCATCGTACCGGAAAGCTCGATATTGGGGAGACAGCCGTGCTCGTCGCGGTGGCTGCTCCGCACCGCCATGAGGCCTTCGAGGCAGCTGAGTTCATGATGGACAGGATTAAGGAGATCGCGCCGATCTGGAAGCGCGAAAGCTGGCTGGATGGGACAACTGAGTGGATCGGAGACGAGAAGACGCGCGGCGCGAGATCGTAATCGCCATCCGTCAGCCATCTAGTACGTGCCGACGGACCGTCTGGGGCACCGGCCATCGCGCGATCGACCAGCGGCTACCACGCGATTGAGAATGGACCCTCGCGGTTGGTCGCTTCCTCCCACTCGATCTCGACGTGCTCGACCTCAGACGAGGGTGGACCGCTGTAGCACCAGCTCACAAGACGCTGGACACCCGCACGCGTGCCTTCGAAGACCGCTTCGACCCGCCCGTCGCCTACGTTCCTCACCCAGCCGTCGACTCCGGCGCGCTTCGCCTCGTCGCGCGTGTGGGCCCTGAAATTCACGTTCTGCACGTGCCCTGAAATCCAAACATGAGCACGAACCCGATCAACTGCCACAGCCATCTGTTCCACCTTCGCAGCGCATCGAATACAACCGGGGCCGCGCCCCCAGACGGATTTCCAGGCATCATTTCCCGATACAGAAGCGGCTAAAAATCTCTGCGAGCAGATCCTCCCCAACTGTCTCGCCGGTGATCTCTCCTAAGGCCTGGACCGCCGCGGTCAGGTGCACCGCGGCGAGATCGATCGGCATCCCTTGTTCAAGACCGGCGACAGCATCCTGCAGCTCCACGGCTGCTCGCGCCAGAGCCTCACGGTGACGTGGATTCGTTACAAGCGCCGTCCCCGTGATAGGACTACCGGCAAGCAGTGTCCGTGCCACGACACCCGCGAGCTCGGCGATGCCCACGCCGGTCTCTGCCGATACGGTTGCGCTGGCGCCGACGGTCGGATGCTCGCGCAAGATGGGCTCGGAATCTGCCACCTCCGGTCGATCGGCCTTGTTCAGCACGACGACCGTCGGCTTGCCATATGAGAGGCGCGCAATCGCCGCATCCTGCTCGATAAGCGGTTCCGAGCGATCGAGCACCAACAGCACAAGATCCGCACCATTAAGTGCTCGGCGCGACCGCTCGACGCCGATCTGTTCCACGGGATCGTCAGTCGTGGTAATCCCGGCCGTATCGACGAGCACGACTGGAACACCTCCGAGATTAGCGGTCTCCTCCAGTGTATCACGGGTTGTTCCGGCAACCGGCGTGACAATCGCGCGATCAACCTGGAGCAAGGCGTTGAGCAAGCTCGACTTGCCAGCATTAGGGCGGCCGACGAGAACGGCACGCGCGCCGTACCGGAAGATCACGCCCTGGTCTGCACTTTGGTACAGGCGCTCAACCGTCTCGTGGGCGCGGCGTAAGGGAGCTAGCACTTCCTCATCCGGAACGTCGTCTTCCGGAAAGTCCACCAGCGCTGTGACGTATGCCAGTGAGCGCATGACAAGGTCGCGCACAGTCTTGATCTCGCGCGAGAGGTGACCTCCGAGCTGATCTAGCGCCAGGCTGAGGCCGGTCTGCGTCCGCGCCTGGATGAGATCGAGGGTCGCCTCGGCCTGCGCAAGATCGACGCGCCCGTTGAGAAAGGCGCGCAGCGTGAACTCTCCCGGCTCCGCCAGCCGGGCCTCGTGACGCAGGGTGAGCTCCAGCGTCTGCCGCAACGAGAGCGCGCCGCCGTGGCAGTGAATCTCGGCCACATCTTCGCGGGTATATGAGTGCGGAGCGCGGAAATAGACCGCTAGTCCTTCGTCCACGGTCACGCCCGCGTCGTTAACGACACGCCCGTATCGCATCCGTTGTGGCGCCCACCCATGCGAAGTAGATCGAGGGCGAAAGACTGCTTCGAGAATAGGCAAGGCATCGCGTCCACTCAGGCGGATGATGCCGATTCCGCCCTCGCCCACGGGCGTCGCAATCGCGGCAATCGTATCGTCGTACAGCATGTTCGTTGTCGGCCGTCAGCGGCCAGTACTCAGAAAGTATATACGAGGGCAGCGAAGCACTGTTTCGAGCCGCCTGCCGGCTACCGGCGGCGCGGCGGAGGTCCCTGGACGTGGCAGAAACCGCACGTCGGCATGGCTGGATGGTTCATCGGCGGAGCTGGGTCGATCTGCCGCAAATGGCACGCGAGGCACGCGTCGCGCGAGACCGTGAGATCATGGCCGGGCAGCCGCTCCACGTCCGGCGCGAACGCCGCCGCGCCGGCGAAGGCCCAGCTGAGCAAAATCACGACGACCGCAAAGACGCCGAGAGCACGCATGGGACGGCTGCGCATCTGGCGGCGATAGCGCGCGCGTGCCGCTTCGATATCGAACGAGCGTGGTGGCTCAGGCAGCCGGTTCTGGGATTCGCTTTCGGGCAACAGCGTTGCTTTCGTGTAGAGTTCGGACGGGCAAGCCCGATCAGCAGCGATCCTCGACCACTCCTGGCCGAACCTCGGGCCAGCCGAGCATCATCACCTCGAGGCGTGCCCCCGGCTCCACCTCGGTCATCCCCTCGGGGACGATGAGCAAGCCGTCGGCGTGGACCATGGAGGAAAGGACGCCGCTGCCTTGCTCGCCGGTGAGCCGCGCGACGAACTCTGCCCCTCGCTGCTCCACGAGGACACGCAGATACTGGCGCCGGTCGGCCCGATCCCGCAGCCGTCCTTCGAACGTAGCCGGGACTACCGGCTTGAAGAGCGTCATGCGTCCCTGCATCTTCAAAAGGGCTGGACGTCCGAAAAGCTCGAATCCGACCATGGCGGAGACAGGGTTGCCCGGAAGGCCAAGCAGTGGGATGCCCGCGATATGGCCGAAGGCGATCGGCTTACCCGGCTTCATCCTAACTCGCCAGAACTGCATCTCGCCCATCGACTGCAAGACCTTCTTCACCACGTCGTAGTCGCCGACCGAGACGCCCCCGGAGGTCAGAAAGAGATCCGCCTTGCAATCGAGGCCGGCCTGGAGCTGGGCGCGAAGCTCTGCCTCCGTATCGCGCGCGATGGGCAACTGGATCGGCTCCCCACCGGCCGCCAGAACCTGCGCGGCATTGGCATAGCCGTTCGAATTGCGGATCTGGCCGGGTCCGGGGTGCTCGGCTACGTCGACGAGCTCATCGCCCGTCGCGAGGATTGCGACACGCGGCCGCCGGTAAACCGGCACAGTTGCGGCCCCGACGCTCGCGAGAACCCCGATCGCCGCAGGCGTGATCGGAGTGTGGCGTGCCAGGATGACGTCGCCGCGACGAAGATCCTCGCCGGCTGCTCGAACGTTGGCACCGCGTTCCGGCCGGCCCCAGATTTGAACCTGGCCCGCGGCGCGCAGAGCTCCTGGCCGTCCCTCGTCAGTCTCTTCAAAGGGCACAACCGTGTCCGCGCCTTCGGGCATCGGCGCCCCGGTCATAATCCGTATGGCAGTCCCGGGTAGCAGCGGCTCGCGCGCGATGCCGCCTGCTGGGACCTCGCCGGATATACGCAGGATCGTCTGCTCGTCCCCATACTCGCCAAGATCCGCGGCACGCACCGCATAGCCATCCATCGCCGAGTTTGCGAACGGGGGGACGTCGAGGTCGGCGCGAATATCGTCCGCTAGCGTACGACCGAGCGCCGCCTGAAGCTGCACGTGCTCGGTCTCAAGCGGCCGAAAGTGGACGAGCATTTCGTTCTGCGCCTCTTCGACGCTGCGCAGAACGATCGTATCAGGGATCATGCGGCTCTTCTCCGGAAGTACGCGGGAACTATGATTCAAAGTATAGCAGCGGCGCCGCCAGGGGGCAACGACTCAAGCGCAGCCTGTCTGAGCAGCTGAGGCAGGGGATCAGCACTCTAGCAGACGTCCGAAGACGCTATTTTGCACTTCCATCAGGTTCACACGGCTTTGGTATGCGGAATAACGTCCGTTACTTCAGAGCATAGTGTAAAAAGTTTGAAGGAGACCGTTAGAAAATCATCCCAAAACTGAGGACGATTCCTATTGATGAGGGTGGATCAGTGGTGTATAATCGCGATGCTCGTGGGGAAAAGTGGGGAAAAGTGGGGAAGTAGTACAGATGTTCTATCCCACCCACTTTACAATAATGGACAGACGATCGTGCTGCTCGGCGAATATGAACACAGCGTAGATGTAAAAGGACGCGTGGCTGTACCGGCGAAGTTCCGGCCGCAGCTCGAGAGCGGCCTGGTCGTCACGCGTGGCTTCGAGCGCTGTTTGTTTGTCTACCCGATGCAGGAGTGGGAGTCGCTCTCACAGCGCGTAAGCGGCCTGTCGGTTGGGCAACCGGAAGCACGGCAGCTTCGGCGCTTGCTCCTTCGCGACGAAGGCGAAGAGCGAGTGCACCGCCTGGAACGGCTTCTTGGAGGCCGGCGCGGCATCGCGCCGGGCCTCGAGCGC
>JBBSGA010000020.1:0-32443 GCA_038254585.1 Chloroflexales bacterium
AGTCGGATGTGAACCTCGCGACTGCCTCCAGCGCAATTATTATCGGCTTCAATGCCCGGCCGGATCCGGCCGCCCGTCGCCTCGCGGACCAGAACGGCGTCGATATTCGCTTTTACCCGATCATCTACCAGCTGTTGGAAGATGTCGAGAAGGCGATGGTCGGTATGCTGTCCCCCGTCGAGCGGGAAGTGGTCGATGGCTTCGCAGAGGTGCGCAACACCTTCCGGCTGCCAACACGCGATACCGTCGCCGGGCTCTACGTTACGGACGGGAAAATCGGACGCAACAACCAGGTGCGCGTCCTGCGGTCGGGCGTGGTGGTCCACGACGGCCGGATCGCGTCGCTCAAGCGCTTCAAGGATGACGTCCGTGAGGTCCAGACCGGCTATGAGTGCGGCCTGGTCGTCGATGGCTTCGGCGAAGTTCAGAATGGCGACACGATGGAGTTCTACCATAAGGAACAGGTCGTGCGGACGGCGTAATATCTTGGTCATGCGGATGCAGGAGTGGCCGGCCAGTTACTCCTGCATCGCTACGTCAGGGAAACAATGTCAAGACGAACTGAACAGGTCGGCGACGAGATCCAACGCGTTCTTGGCGACGTTATCCAGAACGAGGTCAAGGATCCGCGGGTTGGTTTCGTAACCGTTACGGGCGTTACGGTCACCTCCGATCTCAGTCGCGCGAATGTGCGTCTCTCAGTGATGGGTAGTGAGGACGAGCGCAAAGCTACGATGAAGGCGCTGGAGCGGGCCAAGGGCTTCCTACGGCACCGTGTCGGTGATGAAGTCATGCTACGAGCGGTTCCGGAGCTTGTGCTCCACCTCGACACTTCGCTCGACCACGCGCTGCGCATCGGCGAGCTGCTGCGCGATGTCGACGAAGAGCGCACGGCGCATCCTCCCAAGCTGGACGACGCCGAATAGTGAGCTCCTACGCTTTGCTGAATGAAGCCAGGGACGCTCCAGGCCGTCCCGGCGCCTCTCCCCTTGCCTGGCTTCCGACCTAGATGGACCCGTACTTCAAGAAGCAGATTCGCTACAATCATCGGGGCCAGAGCTTCATCTTCGATGTCGGCCATACACTCTTTTCATCGTTTGATGTCGACGAGGGGACCGACGTGTTCCTCCGGTTCCTCCAGCCCTCCGCGCCACGCACTATTCTCGATCTCGGCTGCGGATACGGGCCGCTCGGCATTATTTTGGCGCGGCTGTGGCCGGAGGCACACGTCGTCATGGCCGATCGTGATCTCCTCGCCGTGCGCTACGCCCGCCATAACGCTGCCCAAAACGGCCAGGCGAACGTCACGGTCTGCGGCAGCGTGGGGTTAGAGAGCATTCCCGATCTGTCGTATGACCTCATCGTCTCGAATATACCCGCCAAGCTCGGAGATACGGCGATCGAGAGCGAGTTTTTCCTCGATCCCTATCGCCGTCTGCGGCCCGGCGGCGACTATTGGTTCGTCGTCGTAAGCGGCCTGAACCACCTGATCCCCCGCCTCGGCCAGCGGCATACTCTGAAGCTTAAGGAAGTCAAGAAACGCGCCGGACACACCGTCTATCACCTGCATAAACCCGCAGCATGAGGGAAGCGTGATCTATAGCACAGTTGAGACGGCTGCGCCGGCTCTATGGGCCTCCATGCGCGACAAGCACCATATCCTGCTGATCACCCACGTCAATCCCGACGGCGATGCCGTCGGCTCGCTCACGGGGCTCGGTCTTGCGCTCGAAGCGCTCGGCCACTGGATCACACTGCTTACGCCGAACTCACCCCCGCCCTTCGTCGGCAATATCCCTGCGCTCGATCGCATCCAGAGCTTCAGCCTGGACCCGCATCTGCCGCCAGATGCGGACCTTGTGATTCTGGTCGACACGGGCGATGTTAGACGCATCGCCCGTGTCTGGGACGACGCGCGCGACTACTTGTTGGCGCGGCCGATCGCCGTGATCGACCACCATGTAACGAATAGTGGTGAGGGCAGCGTCAACTTTGTCGATCCCGGTCGCTCGTCGACCTGCGAGCTCATTTATGAGCTGCTGCGTGCCTGGGATGTTCCGGTCACGCCGCCGATAGCGACCGCCCTGCTTTTCGGGATCACCACGGATACGCAGAGCTTTCGCACGTCGAACACAACCCCCTCCGCACTGCGCGCCGCCGCGGATCTTCTCGCGGCCGGCGGCAACCATCAGCAGATCGTCTTCGACGTCTACAGCAATGTTCCGGTTGCCACGGCGCGTCTGCTGGGGCATGCCCTGCTTGCCCTGCGCGACGACGGGCCGATAGTATGGACCCATGTGACGCTGGAGATGCAGGCTATCTGCGCCGCACATGACGATGCTGCCGCCGAGGTGACCGATTACCTCTCGTCGCTCGGCGGGTATCTCGTCAGCGTGCTCTTCAAGGAGCGGCCTCATGGCATCATCCGTGTCTCGCTGCGCTCGGTGCTCTCGGTTGACGTCTCCGCGATTGCCCAGCAGTTCGGTGGAGGCGGCCATCGCCAAGCGGCAGGCTGCACGATCGAGAGCTCGCTGGCCGATGCCGAGGAGCGAGTGCTCGCGGCGGTCCAGACGATGCTCGCCGCCCAGGGCGGCGATGCATCACATGGCGCCGCCTGAGCCCGGCCGCCCGCGGACCGTCCATGCTGCATGGGTTTCTCAACGTCGATAAGCCTGCGGGACTGACGTCTCACGACGTCGTCGCCCGGCTGCGGCGTCGTGCAGGCCAGAAACGTGTGGGCCACGGTGGGACACTTGACCCCGCCGCCACGGGCGTTTTACCAGTCGCCCTCGGCGAGGCTACCCGCCTGCTGGACTACTTTGTCGCGGGCCGCAAGCGTTACCACGCCACCATTGCTCTGGGCATCACGACGACGACTGATGATGCCGAAGGCGCCGTCATCGCCGAGCGCCCCATACCGGCGCTGAGCGAGGCCGACCTCGTAGCCGCGCTGGAAGCCTTCTCCGGCGTGATTGAGCAGGTGCCGCCGATCTACTCCGCGCTCCAGGTTGGCGGCCGCCGCCTCTACGATCTAGCACGAGCGGGCGTGAGCGTCGACCTGCCAGCGCGCCAGGTGGAGATCGACGAGATTCGCCTGTTGGACTGGCGGCCACCTCTGCTGTCCATCGCCGTCGTCTGTGGCAAAGGGACCTACATCCGCGCGCTTGCACGGGATCTCGGCGAACAGATCGGCTGTGGCGCCCACCTACGGGCGTTGCGGCGCACGGCCGTCGGCTCCCTTCGGCTTGCGGACTCCCTGGCTCTCGACGGGCTGATCGAGACGCCCGGGCTCCTTGCCACGGCTCTCCTGCCGCCGGAGGTCGCCGTCGCTCAGCTTCCGCGGCTCGATCTTGACGCAGTGACAACCGACCGGGTACGCAACGGCCTCGGGCTGGCCGTGCCCCTCTCCGGCGACGTCGCCCGTGCGCATGGCCCCGATGGTCGCCTGCTTGCTCTCCTGCGCTATGATGGTAGCGTGTGGCGCCCATTCAAAGTATTCGCGTGGCGCTAGAAAGGCTCCTTTCGACAACTATGCAGCTGCACCAATCGCTGGAAACGATGCCCTCGAACATCCCGATTGCCCTGACGATTGGCGCATTTGACGGCATCCACCTCGGCCACGAGCATCTGATCCGGCAAGTGCAGGCGGCGGCCGCGCGCCTGCGAGGCGCGAGTGCAGTGCTCACCTTCGATCCGCACCCGGCTCGTGTCCTGCATCCGGAGCATCGACGGCTCTATCTCACAACGCTACCGGAACGCATCGCGCTTCTCAAGGCGCTTGCCGTCGATCACACCATCCTCCTGCACTTCGACCGCGACCTTGCTCGGGTCTCTGCCGAGGAGTTTATGGCCCGAATTTGCCGGGCTATGGCTCTGAGGGAGCTCTGGGTCGGCCCTGACGCGCGGCTAGGTGCTGGTGGACGGGGTACGGCTGATGTTCTAAGGCGGATCGGTGAGCAGCTTGGCTATTCGGTACACGACGTGGACAAACTGACCATTGGGTCGGAGACGGTGAGCTCGACGACTATCCGGCACCTGCTTACCGCTGGCGCCGTCGACGACGCGGCACGGTTGCTCGGCCATCCTTTTTCCCTCGGCGGTATCGTCGTGCACGGCGACCATCGCGGGTCCACGATCGGCTTCCCGACCGCCAACGTCGACGTCTCGAGCGAGCAGTTGCTCCCGGCCGATGGCGTCTACGCTTGCCGCGTCTATATCACCGCTGACCCGGCGGCGCACGACGCGGTGACCAACGTCGGCGTGCGGCCAACCTTTGGCCTGCTCCGCCGCACCGTCGAGGCACATCTCGTCGACTGGAGCGGCGATCTCTACGGTACGACGATTCGCATCACCTTCTTGCATCGCCTGCGTGGCGAGCAGAAATTCGACGGGATCCAGGCGCTCGTGGCGCAGATCCGGGCGGACGTGGCTGCTGCCCGCGATTTTCTGGCGCACGACCGGCCCGATGGCCAAGAAGAGGCGTCATGGTTGCGCGCACTTGAAGCGAAAGGAGTTGGCATGGCAGAGCAGCAGAGCAATGAGGCTAAAGGCGGCGGGCAGGCAGACGAGACGATGCGGTCCGGGCATGAAGAAAGTCTAGCGGCCGCCGAAGAGCTGGCGCAAAAGGTCGAGCGCGTGGAAGCCGCCGAAGGTCATCCTGTCCCATCCCAGAAAGATGCGGACGAGACCGCGGCAACCGGCATCTAACAGACGGAACATACGACGAGCGGCCGGCTCCACCGGCTACGGCGGTGGAAAAGAGCTCGCAGGTAATACCCGCGAGCTCTTTCCGTTCCTTCTCCCCTGCGTCGCGCCAGCTCTGGCCAGGACGTATCTCCTATCTTCGTCCGCGGTACTTTCACCTGCGTCGGCTCCGCCGGCGCAGACGTGCTCGACACCCCGAGGAATCTACCGCGCGCATGGTACAATGCGACGGAGAGCGTTCGCCCGGAACAAAGGGGTTTCGCGTGATTACAATCGAAGATATCCAGGCCGCTCGTGAGACCCTGCTCGGCATCACGGTGCAAACCCCATTGCTTCCGAGCGACCGGCTGAGCCAGGACGCGGGTGGCAACGTCTACGTCAAGGCCGAGAACACCCAGCGCGCGGGATCCTTTAAGCTGCGCGGCGCCTACGTTAAAATGGCGTCGCTGTCGGAGGCGGAGCGCCGCCGCGGGGTTATCACGCATTCCGCCGGCAACCATGCACAGGGCGTGGCCCTGGCCGCTCGCTTGCTAAACGCTCCTGCGACTGTGGTCATGCCGGAATACGCACCGCTCGCGAAAGTGATGGCGACGCGGCGCTACGGGGCAGAGGTGATCCTGTATGGTGCCTCATTCGACGAAGCCGGCGAGGAAGCCCGCCGGATACAGCAGCAGCGCGGGCTGACCTATGTTCATGCCTTCGACGATCCTAAGATTGTCGCGGGACAGGGCACGATCGGGCTGGAGCTCCTGGAGGCATTGCCTCGCGTCGACACGGTTGTCGTCCCGATCGGCGGTGGAGGGCTCATCGGCGGCATCGCCGTCGCGCTGCGAGCCCGGCGACCGGAGGTGCGGATCGTCGGAGTTCAGGCGGAGGGCTGCGCATCTATTCGCCTTTCCCTCGCGGCCGGCAAACCCGTCGTCGTTCCTGAAGCGCATACCATGGCGGATGGTATCGCCGTCAAGCGGCCGGGCGACGCAACCTTGCCTCTGATCCATGACTTGGTCGACGAAGTGCTGACAGTTGACGAGGATGCGATCGCTCGTGGAATCGTCTACGCATTGCAAAACCTACGGCAGGTCGCCGAGGGCGGAGGAGCGGTCGGCATCGCGGCCCTGCTGACAGGAAAGCTGCGTCCGCGTCCGGAAGAACAGGTCGCCGTCATTCTCTCCGGCGGCAACATCGACGCAAACTTTCTGGCGCGGGTGATCGAGCAGGTTCTCGTCAAACAGGGACGGTACGTCGTGCTCCATACGACCGTCCCCGACCGGCCGGGCAATCTTGCGCCGCTCGTCAATCACGTGGGCGAGCTCGGGGGAAATATCATCGACATCCATCACCGTCGCGCCGCCTGGCAGATCGCGGTCGATCGGGTCGGGATCGAGTTGATCTTGGAGGTTCGTGACGAAGCGCATGCCGGTGAGCTCATCTGCGAGCTGGAGCGGTCTGGATATGGGGTCGAGCGCGTCGGCGAGGGCGAATATCCAGACTGATGCAAACACGTGGATTGAAAGACCGGGGGACCGGCCTCTCATCCAATGATTCGTCTGATCGCCACGGATCTTGACGGTACGTTGCTCGACAGCGGTGGCCTCGTGCCGCTCGCGAACCGCCGTGCGCTTCAGCGCGCGTATGCACAGGGTGTCCGCCTGGCCTTGGTGACCGCCCGCAAAGCATCCTCTACCGGCGCCGTCGCGCGCTCCCTCGACCTCCCGTGCGCGCGAATAGCTCATAACGGCGCACGGCTCTGGGACTGGTCCGGCACAGAGCTCCACCACTACCGGCTACCCATGGCCCTGGCCCAATCGATCGCCCACTTCGCAGATACGTACGGCGTTGGCCTGATCATAACTGTCGACGAGGTCAACTACTACGGCGGCGCTGCACGCGAGCGGAAGCATGCGGCCGAGGATGTCGCCGTCGCCACGAACCTCGCAGCGCTCTCCGCGCCGCCGACCCGGATCATCGCCGTCGGCAACCCGGAAATTGCCCTGCTCTGTGAGGAGTTTGGCAGCGCGCCCGACTCCGTCGTGGTCCACCGCTACTATAGCCGGATTGGCGCTCTCGAGTCGGCCGTCCTGACACACCCGCGGGCGACCAAAGTGAGCGCGCTTGCCGAGCTATGCGCGCAGCACGGCATCCGGCCGGACGAGGTCATGGCGCTGGGCGATGCCGAGGCGGATGCCGGAATGCTTGCCTGGGCCGGCGTTGGCATCGCCATGGCCAATGGCATGCAGGAGGCTCGGGCCGCCGCCGACTGGATTGCCCCATCGCACGACGCGGCGGGGGTGGCCGCGGCGATCGAGCGATTCGTCCTTTCGGCCGCCGATCCTCAGAGCCGCGCGAGCGAGCCGGCCGGCGGAGGTGGAAACTGACGCTAGAGCGACAAGCAGCCCATGCCCTACGGCCAGGCGCGAGTTTGTTTTTCGATCGATAGATGGGAAAGCTGCTGCGATGCGGGTCCTAACAATCAGCGACGAGATCGCCCGCGAGGTCTACAGCCCCACGGCTCAGCTCCGCTTTAAGGATGCGAAGCTCGTCCTGGCCTGCGGCGATCTACCCCCCTCGTACCTCGAGTTCGTGGTGTCGTCCCTGAATGTTCCACTGCTATACGTGCTCGGCAATCACGACAGTCGGCCCGAGATCACCGAGTCGGGCAGTATCGTAGGAGCGCCTGCCGGGTGTGTCAACATTCACGGACGTCTGGCGTATGCCGCCGGCTTGTGGGTCTTCGGGCTCGGCGGGTCGCCGTGGTACAACGGCGAGCAGAACCAGTACACCGAGAACGAGATGTGGCTGCGTGTGCTCCTGCTCTATCCGCGCCTTGTGCTGCGCGTGCGCCGTATCGGGCGCCCTCTGGACATCATGATTGCCCACTCGCCCGCACGCGACATCCTCGACGGCCCGGGTGCGCACCGCGGCTTCAAATCCTTCGTCTGGCTGATCGAGCGTCTTCAGCCCCGGTATTTTATTCACGGCCACGTCCACCCCTCCTATGGCTATAACCGGAAGACCGAGGCTATCTTCGGCCGCACGCGTGTAATCAATACCGTTGGATACCGGCTACTGGATGTCGATGTGGGTCTGGCCGCGGCGAGCCGTGTGCGAACAGTAGGCTAGTCGAGATGCGCTATTTTCTTTACCTATTGCGGATTGTCGTCGATCGTGCTGCCTACGAGCCGCACCTTCCCGATCATCTCCGATACCTCGAGCGCCTAAACATAGAGGGCAGCCTCGTGCTGTCAGGCCCGTTTGCCGATCGCAGCGGTGGTATGATCCTGGTGCGCGCCGGCTCATTCGCGGAAGCACGTGCCATGGCCGAGGCCGATCCGCTCGTCGCGAGCGGCGTCGATACGTATGACCTGCGCGAGTGGCGTCTGACGGCGGGTGATATTTCGCGTATCGTGATCGAGCAGAGGTTAATACATGACTGATCGGTGGGCCGTAACACAGGCACGCGAGGATTGGGATCGGGCTCGGCGCAAGGCTCTGTGGGAGGCTGTCGTCGACGTGGTCAAGCATCGCTCCGGCGAGTTGGTCCCCTTGGATGAGATCAAGACCCGGCTCAACGTTCGCGGCAGCCACTACCTCGGCCTCCAACAGGTACCTCTCGACCAGATCGTGGGCAGCGAGGGGCGCTACGCCGACTTCGATCGCCGCTTTCTGCCACGCAGAGATAAGACTGCCGAGCGCTGGATGAGCATCAACCGTGCTCAATACCGTGAGGTAAGTCTGCCGCCCGTCGAGCTCTACAAGATCGGCCAGATCTACTTCGTCAAAGACGGCAACCATCGTGTCTCGGTCGCGCGCCAGCGTGGACAAAAGGACATCGATGCATATGTTACCGAGTATGAAGTCGACGTCCCGCTTGACCTGTCATTCTCGATGCGCGATCTGCTGCTTACAGAGGAGTACAGCGATTTTCTGGACTGGACCCAGCTTGCGCGTCTGCGCCCTGAGCAGCGCATCGAGCTGTCGGCCCTCGGCGGCTACCTCGACTTGATCAACCATATCAATACGCATCGCTACTACAAAGCGCTCGAGCGCAGCGGTCCGGTATCCGCCGAAGAGGCTGTGACGAGTTGGTACGATAACGTCTATTTTCCGGTAGTCCAGGCCATTCGAAAGCATAATATCCTCCACTTCTTCCCCGGTCGCACTGAGGGTGACCTGTACCTGTGGATCATGCAGCACCGCAACAGTATGCGCGAGAGCGCCGGAGTCGATCCGGGCCCAGAAGCTGCGACACTCGACTATGCCCAGCGCTATCGCCCTCGCTCGGTGCTCGGGACGGTCGGCGAGGCCGCCCAGGCCCTCGCCTCGGCGGCACGTGTGGTGGCGCACTCGGAGGCGTCACCATCACTGGAGCAGCTCGATTTCATCAATTGGTCGCACGTCGACACCCTCTGCCCGGGAGTTGAGATCCGGCTGACGAACCTTGCCGACTACCAACGGCTGCGCTCGCATATCGAAGAGCACCAGTACAACCTCGGCACGCGCTGGAATCGTGCCGTCGGTTTGGAGGAGGCCGTGCGGGACTGGTGCACGAATTACTACCGGCCAACGATTGAGGCGATCCGCGATCGCCATCTGCATGCCGATTGGCCCGGCCACACTGAGACCGACCTCTACCTCGAGGTGATGGATCAGGTGCGCGCCCTGAAGGATCGGGGCGAGCCCGCCGGGCCGGCCGAAGCCGTCGCCTCGCTCCAGACGCGGCTTCGCACGGCCGGGAAGACACGGCTCACAGCTCTACTTGCCCGAGCACGACGTCTGCTGGGACTCACCCCGTCCGAGCGCTAGCTCCTCTCCCACCCACTCCGCTGAGGCGCCGGCATCCTTAAGGTTGCACCCCCCGCTCGGCAGTGGTAATCTTGGCCGGGCTAGAAATAGGCGCCCCGGGTTGTGATGGGGAAAGAGAGCATGATGAGGGCAAGGTCCACCAAAGTCGGTCTCGTCGGGTGCGGTGTCATCAGCGCTATCTATTTCGAGGCAGGCAAGACGTTCGATGTCCTTGATATCGTCGCGTGCGCTGACCTATTCCCGGAGCGCGCACAGGCGAAGGCCGCGGAATATAACGTTCCCAAAGCTTACACTGTCGAGGAGCTCCTTCGCGATCCGGAGATCGACGCCGTTCTGAACCTGACGATTCCCAAGGCGCACGCCGAGGTCGGCCTGGCGGCGCTCGAAGCCGGGAAATCCATTTACAACGAGAAGCCGCTGGCGATCGAGCGCGAGGATGCGCGCCGAATGCTTGATCTGGCGGCCGCCAAGGGACTGCGCGTCGGCTGTGCCCCTGACACATTCCTGGGTGGCGGCCTGCAGACCTGCCGGAAGTTGATCGACGACGGCTGGATCGGCGTGCCGATTGCCGCCACTGCCTTCATGATGGGCCACGGGCCCGAGCGCTGGCACCCCGATCCGGACTTCTTCTACCAGCCGGGCGCAGGGCCCATGTTCGACATGGGCCCTTACTACCTGACGGCGCTCACAACGCTTCTAGGTCCGGTGCGGCGGGTCACCGGATCGGCCCATATCACCTTCCCCGAGCGGACGATCTTCAGCCAGCCCAAGTATGGGCAGACGATCAAGGTCAATACCCCGACCCACGTGGCGGGCGTGATGGATTTCGCGAGCGGAGCCGTTGGAACGATCATTACCAGCTTCGACGTCTGGGCATCCGAGCTGCCGCGGATCGAGATCTACGGCACCGCGGGCTCCTTGAGCTTGCCCGATCCGAACACCTTCGGCGGTCCTGTACGAATTCGACGCGCGGGAGCCGGCGAATGGAGTGAGGTGCCGCTGGCCTATGGCTATGCTAAGAACAGCCGTGGCCTCGGACTGGCCGACATGGTTGCGGCGATCGAGTCCGGCCGCCCACACCGGGCGAATGGCGAGGTGGCCTATCACGTGCTCGACCTGATGCACGCGTTTCATGATGCGTCCCGCGAGGGCCGGCACGTCGAGGTCGGCAGCACGATGACGCGGCCCGCTCCGCTGCCGCTCGGCCTTGTCGAGGGCCAGATCGACGTGTAGCCCACGGGAGGGCGGCGATGACAGACCGCGCCGAATGGCGCATCTGTCCGGAGCGAGCAGAGCCCATGCAGAAGAGCGACCCAATCGTCCAGCTGATCGAGGAAACCGGGATCGTCGCCATCATCCGCCGTGCCGCGCCTTTTGACGCGCCCGCGATCGCACGCGCGCTCGCAGATGGAGGTGTGCGTGCGCTCGAGATTACCCTCAACAGCCACGATGCGCTTAGGGCGATCGCGGCGGTGCGCGCCCTCGAGCTTCCCGGTCTCGTCGTCGGCGCCGGGACCGTCCGGTCGGCCTCCAACGCGCGCGATGCTGTCGCCGCCGGTGCGCAATTCTTAGTGGCTCCTAATTTCGATCCCGCGGCGGCGGGGATCGCCCATGCGGCAGGCATGGCGATGGTTCCCGGCATCGCGACGCCGACCGAGGCCGTCGCCGCGGCCGCAGCGGGCTGCCGGCTGCTCAAGTTCTTCCCCGCTGCTGCGCTGGGGGCAAGCTACCTCAAGCTGATCCGTGACCCGCTCGACGATCTCAAATTCATGGCCACCGGCGGCATCGATCAGTCGAACCTGGCCGATTTCTTCGCTGCGGGCGCCGTCGCCGTGGGTCTCGGCAGCTCGCTCGTCGGCAAGGCGGACACATCTCCCGACGAGATCGTCGGGCGTGCGCGGCGGCTCGTGGCGGCGATTGCCGGGGCGCGCCATGGCTGAGACGCGCTTCGACCTCACGACGCTTGGAGAAACGATGCTCCGGCTCTCCGTGTCCGAGGGCGAGCGCCTCGAGCGTGCCGAGCGCCTTGACGTCTGGCCGGGCGGAGCCGAGAGCAACGTCGCCGTCGCAGTTGCGCGCATGGGCTTCCGCGCCGGCTGGATCTCACGCTTGCCGGCTTCACCTCTCGGGCGGCGCATCGAGCGCGCGATCCATGCTGGAGGTGTGGACACGTCGCGCGTGATCTGGACGGACGACGGCCGCGTCGGGACCTATTTCATCGAGTATGCTCCGCCGCCTCGCCGCATCGAAGTCGTCTACGATCGCAGGGACTCGGCCGCCGCGCAAATGACGCCCGAGGAGATTCCCTGGGAGTATCTGCTCGACACCCGGCTGCTGCACTTGACTGGCATTACGCCCGGACTTTCGTCCTCCTGCCTCGCGGTGATGGCCGAGGTCTGCGACCGTGCGCGGCGCGCCGGGCTTACGCTCAGTATCGACGTGAACTACCGCGCCAAGCTCTGGACGGCGTCTGAGGCGGCCGAGGCACTGCTGCCGCTCCTCCGCAAGGCGACGCTCGTCATTTGCGGTGAGGCCGACGCCGCGGCGCTCTTCGGGATCCAGGGTGAGCCCGAGGATGTTCTACGCGAGCTCCAGCGCCTGGCCGGCAGCCCCCTGGCCGTCTTGACTATCGGCGAGCGCGGGGCCCTGGCCCTCGACGGCGATCGGAGGCTGCTCGCACAACCGGCCGTCCCCGCCACGATTGTGGACCGCATCGGCGCGGGCGACGCCTTCAGCGCGGGCGTCCTCTGCGGCCTGTTGGAAGGCTCGCTCGAAACGGGGCTGCGCTACGGCGCCGCCATGGGCGCCCACAAGCTCACAACCTTCGGCGACATGCTCTGTGCCACCCGCGCCGTGATCTTGGAGCTGATCGCCGAAAACCGGCACCGTGTTCCGGGAGGGTAGAGCAGGAAGGATCGGGGGTGTCCCCCGAACCCCTGATCCTTCCTTCTCTACCCCTATGACGCGACTGGACGCGCTCCTTTCGTGCCCGCGATCACGCTTTTCAGCGCCCCGCCTACCACGGACGCCATGTTCAGCGTCAGGTATCGTGCGCCCATGCTGGCGAAGTGCTCGAACTGATCGATGCCGGTCAGCATCAGGCCGGGGGCGCGTCCCGCGGCGTCGATACGCCGGATGCAATCCGCGATCGTTGCCTGAACTTCCGGATCGCCCGGGTTGCCGGGATGGCCCATCGACACCGAGAGATCGGTCGGCCCGATGAAGACGACGTCGATTCCCTCGATGTGCAGCATGCCGTCGAGGTTCTTGACGGCCTCGATCGTCTCCACGTGAGTGATGACGACCGTCTGCGTATTGGCAGCCGCGATGTAGTCTGCGCCGCCGAAGAAGCCGTACCCTGCCGCCCGCGTTCCGAAGGCGACCCCACGATTGCCGGCAGGAGGGTATTTGGCCGCCGCCACGACGAGCCGCGCCTGCTCCAGGGTGTTTACCTGTGGGACCTGCACCCCCGCGGCGCCGACGTCGAGCGTGCGGAGAATCTCCTGCGTGTTCGCCCCGGAGACGCGCACGATCGGCGCGATCTCCGCTCCGCGCGCGGCCCGAATAAGGTGCTCGGTGGTCTCGATCCCGGCGGGCCCGTGCTCGTTGTCGATCACGACAAAATCGAACCGCGCGTAGCCGGCCATCTCGACCAGCGCCGGGCTGGCGATCGACGTAAAGATCCCCATCAAGGGACGCTTTTCCCGCAGCGCTGCCACGAGGCTTCCATCGAAAACGGTCATAGTTTGCTCCTTGGTGCGTGGCGGCTCACATGGCCCAGGCTTTGCCGCTGGGGAACTCGAACTCGTCCAGCGATTCGGGACGTATCGTGATGCTGTAGCCCGGCGTCGTCGGCGGCATGTAGTGGCCGTCCCGGATGACGACGGGATCGAAGAAATGCTCGTGCAGGTGGTCGACGTACTCCAGGATGCGATTCTCGAGCGAGGCGCTGACGCAGATATAGTCGAAGATCGACAGGTGCTGGACGTACTCGCAGAGTCCGACCCCGCCGGCATGTGGGCAGACCGGCACGCCGAACTTCGCCGCCATCAGCAGCACCGCCAGAATCTCGTTGACGCCCCCCAGCCGGCAGCAATCGATCTGGCAGAACGAGATTGCGTTGGCCTGAAAGAGCTGCTTGAAGATCACCCGATTCTGGCAGTGTTCGCCCGTCGCGACCCCTATCGGCGCGACGGCCTTGGCGATCGCCGCGTGGCCGAGTACGTCGTCCGGGCTGGTCGGCTCCTCGATCCACCACGGCTTGAAGTGCGCCAGGAGCTGCATGTGCGCGATCGCCTCGCCGACATCCCAGCGCTGGTTGGCGTCCATCATGAGGCGCCGCTCAGGCCCGATCTCCTCACGGATAATCGTCGAGCGCCGGATGTCGTCCTCGATGTCTGCGCCGACCTTGATCTTGAAATGCGTCCACCCCTCTGCAATCGCCTCCCGGCAGAGGCGCCGCATCTTCTCGTCCGAATAGCCCAGCCAGCCCGCGGAGGTTGTGTAGGCCGGATAGCCGGCCGCGCGCATCTCTGCCTCCCGGTCCACACGGCCTGGCTCGTGGCGGCGTAGGATTTCCAACGCCTCGTTCGGGGTGAGAGCATCGGTGATATAGCGAAAGTCGATGCAGCGGACCAGATCCTCGGGAGACATATCGACCAGCAGCTTCCAGAGCGGCTTGCCTTCGACTTTGGCGTAGAGATCCCAGACGGCGTTGACGATCGCGGCAGTCGCGAGATGAATTACGCCCTTTTCGGGGCCGATCCAGCGCAGCTGGCTGTCGCCGGTGATCATCCGCCAGAACGCGCCCATGTCGGCAGTGAACGACTCGAGCGTCTTGCCCACGACCAGCGGTTTGAGCGCGTTGATCGCGGCGACGCAGAGCTCGTTGCCGCGCCCGATTGTAAAAGTCAGGCCGTGGCCCTCCAGCCCCTCGGCGCTATCGGTGCGGAGCACGGCATACGCCGCCGAGTAGTCCGGGTCGGGGTTCATCGCGTCCGAGCCGTCGAGCGACCGGGAGGTCGGGAAGCGGATATCACGCGCCACGACGTCGGTAATCGTGATCGGCATCGCCTGTACTCCTTGTCTATGTATGCGCCTGCCGGGCCTCGATATGCCGTGCGATCTCGGCCGCGAAGCGCACCTGGCTGTTGTCCTCCGGGCTGTAGCCGATCACCCGGCGCGCGTTCACGATGCTCCAGAAGTTGTGCGTATTGTCGCTTACACCATAAAAGATCTGGAAAGGTACGCCATGTTCGTCGCGGATATCTTCCGCTTCGATGCTCTTGGCGAAGAGTTGGACCTGGTCGCGCACGCTGAGATAGGCGCCGAGCGCGCGGTGGAGGCGCTGCAGATCGCCCGGCGGGCAGGTCTGGACGTCCGTCTCGCGTGGCCCGCCGATCCGCAGCTGCACATTCTCCAGCGGACGCCCGGTCTCCTTGCCACAGGCAAAGACGAAGCCGAGGTGCTCGTAGGCTTCTTTGGCCCATCCGTAGTAGTTGTCCGACAGAGGGCGCATCTCCGGAGTGACATAATCCCACTTTCCGGACCAGATCAAGCGCTCGTAGTAATCCGCGGCGTGGTTCGAGCTCGCCACGACCACGCGCCGCACGCCCTCCTCGACCGCCGTCTGGTAGACGTTGTAGGCCATCGCCACATTCGCCTGCTCGTTCGCGAAGCGCTCATCCGCCGTGGCCTCCTGGCGGCTCTTCACGAAAGCACAGTGGATCACCGCGTCAGCGCCGCGAAAGTGCTCCCGGTAGCGATCCCGGTCAGGGCTGCGTAGATCGACCGTAATGATACCCGGCACCTCCGCGCCGCTCCGATCGGTCGTCCGTGCGTCGAGCAGCGTGAGATCGTAGCGCTCGCGCAGCGCCGGGAGCATCCGTGAGGTGATGTAGCCGCTGGCGCCCGTAACTACGACGTTTCGCTTCGCCATACCTGTCTCTCCTCCCCCTACCAGTTCGTAACCGACCCGTCGAGCCGGCGAAGCTGTGGCAAGGGAGCCATCCGGAACGGGTACGCCCGTGCTGCCTCGCGATCGAACTCGACCCCCAGACCCGGTCGTCGTGATGGAAGCAGGTAGCCGTCCTTCCACTCCGGCTGTACCGGGACGACGTCCATCAAAACGCTGCCGGTGCGCACCGGCTGCTCCTGGACGGCGAAGTTGTTGCAGGCGAGGTTAAGCTGTAGACAGGCGGCCGACGAGACGGGGCTGAGTGGGTTGTGCAGCGCCAGCTTGATGTAGTGTGTCTCGCACCACCCGGCGATCTTCTTGGCCTCCGAGATACCGCCGACGATACACAGGTCGATGCGGGCGTAGTCGATCAGATCCTCTTCCACGAGCTCTCGGAACTCCCACTTTGACGCGAATTGCTCGCCGGCCGCGATCGGGACGCTGGTGCGTGATCTTAGCGCCCGGTAGAGGTTTGGGTTTTCGGCCCGTAGCGGATCCTCCATGAAGAATGGTCGGAACGGCTCGGACTGCGAGCATAGAAAGAGCGCATCGGGCAGGTCCAGCCGGGTGTGGACGTCGAAGACGATCTCGATGTCGTCGCCGACCGCCGCCCGGACCGCCTCCATCTGCTTCAGCGCGGCGACTACCGCGGGCCGCGGCTCCAGCAGGCCTCCTTCCTGGGGTAGCCCCCAGCGCACGAACTTCCAGCCCTCTTCCATCGTCTGCAAGCACGACTCGACCAGCGGCTCGACGGCCATGGCGTGGCCGATGTTATGCGGATAGCAGACAACTTTGTCGCGCACGAGGCCGCCAAGCAATTCGTAGATCGGCACGCCGAGCGCCTTGCCTTTGATGTCCCAGAGTGCGATGTCGATCGCCGACAGCGCGGCGCTCGTAACGCCCTGTGCCGGGAAGAATCCGCCGCGGAAGAGCTGCTGCCAGATGTGCTCGATGCGCTGCGGGTCCTGCCCTACGAGCACCGGCTTGAAGTGCTCGATCGCGCCGGCCGTCGCGAGCTCACGGCCGGTGATGCCGGCCTCGCCCACGCCATAGATCCCTTCGTCGGTGTCGATTACCACGAAGAAGTAATTGCGGCTTCCATTCCAGACGGGAAAGGTTTGGATGTCGGTGATCTTCATGCTGCCTCGATCTCCTCGTCGCTCCATGCCAGAGGGTTGCGCCGTGTATTATATAAGAGGCAGCCTGGCAGCCCGCGCGGCGTTTGCCGCACCGGCGCCCGGTCCGGGGGATCGCAAATGCCCTACACGACCGATATCATCTGGAGGATCGTCCCGGGACGAGTGATCGACGGCATGCCGGCAGCTCGGGATCTGAGCAGTGGCTCCTCTGCGCTGTCGGACGGTCTATGGCCACCGAGCTACGCCATGCGCGAGGCGACGGCCGCGTACATCAGGATTCCCGTCGACGGTGAGCGGCGTGTTCCGACCACGCGTGGAGCCGCGAGCTTTGCCGATTGCGCCAGAGCCGCGAAGCGCTCTGGCGGAACTGGGAACGGGACCCACGTGATTGGAGTGTCCACGGCATACTCGACGAGCAAGAGACGGCCCGACGGCCGCAGATAGCCGGCGATGCGGGTCAGTAGCGCCGGCTGGTCGCGGACAAAATGCAGCGCATTTGCCATTAGCACGCCGTCAAGCGGTGGCAGATCGAGCGGGCGGATAAAATCTCCCTGGAGTGGCCTGATCGCCGCGCCGGCTGTGCTCTGGGCCACGAGCGCCCTCTGCGAGACAATCGCCTTCGCATCGCGATCCACCGCGTAGATCGTGCTGCCGGGATCGAGCAGTGCCCGTAGCGCCCGCGTGAAATTGCCGGTCCCGGCGCCGAGGTCGGCCCAGGTTCCGTTTCCCGCTGGCACGCCCGCGCGAATGAGCGCTACCATTTCGGCATGGTCCATACCTCTCCTCTGCGGCCGGCCCTAAGCCTAAAAGCTCAGACGCCCAGCGCGTCCTTGGCGCGGCGTAGGGCGTCGATGTGCTGCTGCGGAGACGTGAAGCCTGCGCCCATCGTGTTGACGCAGAGATGAGTCGCGCCCAGGCTGCGCCACTTATCGGCGTACGTGGGCCATTCGGCCTCGGGAATGCCCTTGATCGTCAGGCGCGCCTCGATACCGACCTCCTCGGGTGCCCGCCCGGCGCGTTTCGCGTAGCCTCGCAGGCGCTCGACCATCCCCCGTGCCGTGTCGTTCGGCGGAAGCTGAGGGAACCAGCCGTCTCCGATCCGGGCGGCGCGCTCGATCGCCGCCTCGGCTGTTCCGCCGAGCCAGACCGGGATCGGACGCTGCACCGGCAGCGGGTTGATGCCGGCCTCCTCGATATGATGCCAGCGCCCATTGAAGGTGACAACCGGCTCCGTCCAGAGCGCGCGCATGACCGCGACCTGCTCCTCACTCCTGGCACCGCGGTTATGGAAGTTCTCGTTTAGCGCCTGGTACTCGACCTCGTTCCAGCCGACGCCGATGCCAAGGCGCATGCGTCCGCCGCTCAAAACGTCGACCTCCGCCGCCTGCTTGGCGACGAGCACCGTCTGGCGCTGGGGCAAGATAATGACGCCGGTCACCAGCTCGACCTGCCGGGTGAGCGCCGCGAAGTAGCCGTAGAGGACGAACGGCTCGTGAAACATCGTGTCGCTCGTATATGGTCCGCTCCAGTTGGGCCGCTTCGCCGTGCTCGCGCCCACGACGTGGTCGTAGATCAGGATGTGGCGGTAGCCCATCTCTTCCACGGCCTGCGCATAGTCGCGAACCGCTGCCGGATCGCTGCCGATCTCGGTCTGTGGGAAGACAACTCCAATACGCATCACCCGTCCTCCTTTCCTCTTCTTGCCCTGCCGGACGGCGCTCGGCACTTCAAGCGCTGCGCCTCGACCGATGGGAAACGTATTCTAGAAGCGCCGTCAAGTGAATCGCTGGCCGAGCTGTTGCCGTCGACGGCGTCTTTGACGCTCTGTAGCTCCGCTGATCGGTACTCGCCTCTTGATGATACGTGGAATGCCATCGCGGCGCTGAGGATGAGCCTGATGTTGCCATGCTCACGGCTTTGTCTCATGACCACAGGCGATCCCAGCTTCGCTCGGTCTCCCACTGCGGCGTTGGCTCGAAGAAGCCGCGGTCGTCAGGCACGAGATGTTCTTTGATCGCGTCCGGGTTGATCTCAAAGCCCAGGCCCGGCGCATCCGGCACGCGGATGTACCCTGCTTGAATGAGCGGCTTCGGCACCCCGTCGATGAAATCGCCCCAGAATGGCACGTCCGTGAAGTGATGCTCCAGCGCGATGAAGTTCTCGGTCGCCGCGGCACAGTGCACGCTCGCCATCGTGCTGATCGGCGTCCCCGCCATGTGCATCGCCATGCTCACGCCGTGCTCTTGCGCCAGGTCGCCGATTCTCTTCGTCTCGAGAATGCCGCCGCTCGTGGCGAGGTCGGGATGTATGACGTTGACCGCGCGTGCCTCCAAGAGCGGCCGGAAGCCTTCTTTCAGGTAGATGTCTTCGCCGGTGCATACCGGCGTGTTCAGCGCCCGTTCGAGCTGCACCCACTTGTCGGTGAACTGCCACGGCACCAGATCTTCCAGCCACGCCAGGTTATATGGCTCCAGTGCGTGGCCGAGCCGGATGCAGTCGTCGATGCCGATATGGCCGAAGTGGTCGGCTGCGATCGGCACCTCATCGCCGACGACCGAGCGCACCTGGTCGACGTACTCGCAGATCAGGTCCATGCCATTGGGTGTGAGGCGGACGTGCGTAAACGGGTGCATGATCTGCTGAGTATTTAGGAGGCGCTCGACCTCGTCGCCCGGATCGCCCGGCAGCATGCCTTGCGGCCAGCTTAGCGCTCCCTTCACGCCGATCAGCGGCTGGACACCCAGATCCATCTTGAGCATCGTGAAGCCGCGTTGTCTGCGCTCCTCGAGCTTCTTGCCCATTGCTTCGCCCGTCGGCTCGTTGGGCGTGTCGCAGTACATACGGACGCGGTCGCGGAACTTGCCCCCGGCCAACACATAGGCCGGCACGCCGTAGGCCTTGCCCGCCAGGTCCATCAGCGCCATCTCTACGGCACAGACGCCTCCACCTTGCCGGCCGTGATATCCAAACTGCTTGATCTTGCGGAAGATCTTGTCGACGTTACACGGGTTCTCGCCGAGGATGCGGCTCTTCAGCATGAGCGCATACGCTTTGCTGGCGCCATCGCGCACTTCACCATAGCCGCTTAGGCCCTGATTCGTGTCGATGCGGATGATGGAGAAGCGCCAGCCACCCCACCCGACCGTCGCCGTACGAAGATCGGTGATCTTCAGCTCACTCGGTCGCGAAAACGGACGTACATTGTCTTCGGGCCTGGGCCTTACATTCTTCATTTCGTGGTCGCTTCCTTCCACACGTCAAGATCGCCGTCAGCTCCGGTTAGTCTTCGTCGTGTTTCCAACTCAGCAAGCGCTCCGCTTTGCGGCATGTGAAAAAGCTGTGATTGCCGTCGAGGTCGCCGCGCACGGGAACGTCGGGGAAGAAGCGCCGTGCGAGCTCGATTGAAGGCGTATCCATCATCGTGTCCGCCGCGACAATGTAAAACACCTCGTGTCCCAGCAAGCCGGCGGTGAGCGAAAGCAAGCACGCCCGCGCGGCGGCATCGAAACGGGTGTAGCCCCACAAGTGTTTCGCTACCATATCGCCACGGCCATGCCGCGCCATCGTCGCCCGCTCGGGCACAACCCCGTGGAAGCGCAGGCTGGCAATCGCCATCGTCCCATATCGCCGGGCAAAGCAATCGGCCTGCTGCTCACAGATCCACTTGGACAAGCTGTAGGGGTCTTCGTTGTAGGTCGGATGCTGCTCGTCCAGCGGGAAGTAGTCGTAACGTGGCTGGCGGCTGTATGCACCGCCGATGGCATTGATGCTCGACGCTTGGCACACCCGATCGATGCCGAGCTCCGCCGCGGCGCGCAGCGCGTTGTAGCTGCTCACGACGTTATTGTTGTGCACGATGTCGTCCGGCTGCCGTCCGGGCCCCGGGATCGCCGCCAGGTGCACCAGCGCGTCGCAGCCGCGCAGCGCCTGCTCGACCTCGGGGTAGTGTGTGATGTCTGCTTCGATGAACGTGACCTTCGGCTGCGCCGCGTCCTGCTGGGGAGCTACGCGGTCGATGCTGACGACGTCGTGCCCTTTCGCAAGGGCTGCTTCCGTGACGGCGCGACCGATCCGGCCACTGCCGCCGGTGATACCAATTCGCATGCGTAAAATCCTTGCGCTGAGTGAGCGATGTTGCTCTCGTCGTTAGTCGGCGTACACTGCTTGTCGCAGTCCCCGGATATAGCCGATGGCGTACAGACGGCCGAAGGACGAGTAGCCCGCCTGCTCGTTGCTGTCGCCCTCCACCGTGGGCACGTGATCCGGCCGCAGCACACCTTCGAAGCCAATCTCTTTGTAGGCCTTCATACACGCCAGCATGTCAGTCTTGCCGGCGTCGTGCCACGTCTCTTCGAACTTTTCCGGCGTGCCGCGTACGTCGCGGAAATGTACAAAGAAAATCTTGCCCTGCCGGCCAAAGTTACGGATCACGCCGGGGAGATCGTCGGTCATGAGGGTGAAGTTGCCCTGGCACAGTGTGATGCCGTTCACCGGGCTGGGAACAAGATCGAGCAATCGCTGGAAGTTCTCCACGCTGCGCATGATCCGTCCAACGCCGCGAATCGGCGACAGTGGTGGGTCGTCGGGGTGCATCGCGAGCTTGACGTTCCATTTCTCCGCGACCGGGATGACTCTGTGCAGGAAGTATTCGAGGTTCTGCCAGAGCTCGTCTTCGCTGATTGGTCCCAGCTCAGACACCGGCGCGTTCTGTACCAGCGCGCTGTCAAAGCTCGTGACCACGGAGCCGCCGCGTGATGGGGTGGTGGTGCTGGTGCGAAGCCAGTTGAAGTCGGTCATCCACTCGTAACACCACACTGGAATGCCCAACTTGCCCATGTTCTCGAGCAGCGTGCATACCGTCTGGATCTCTTCGTCGCGCCCCGGCAGACCGCGCTTCGCGTTGTTCAACGGTGGCCGCGCCTCGATCACGCCCACGCTGAAGCCGCCGCTTTCATAGCGCTCTTTCATCCGTAGCAGCGGCTGGTAATCCCACGGCGCGTCGCCGTTGAGCGCCTCGCCAAATGGCAAGCCGCCCACGGCCCAATCCACCCCTGCTTGCTTCGCCAGCTTCCAAAGCGGTGTAGGCACGGGCGCAAGATATTCGGCAATTTCGATCATCTGTTTCTGTTCCTCCTGAATCTGGCGCGCCCATGGTACCTCTGATTACGGCGGAACGGTGTTATCGCTGTCCACGTCGCGGAGCTGCACATCGCGCCGGGTTGTGGAAATCCGGCCGCGCGGTTCAGTAGGCTGCGACGCAGCCGTCCTTCCGCGGCTCAGAGCCTCCCACGCGCACGCTGCTCGCCTGGTCGACGACGATGATCTGTCCTCCGCCGAAGCCGAAGATGCCGTTGGGGACGATCCGGTGCCCCATCCGCTCCAGGGTGGCGCGGGTTGCTGGGTCGACGGTGCGCTCAAGGGCAACGGCGTCCGGCCAGGGTGCGACGATCTCGAACCGGGGCGCGTCGAGCGCCTCCTGCGGGTTCATGCCCCAATCGAGCATGTTCGCGAGCATCTGCACGTGGCCCTGTGGCTGCATCAGGCCGCCTACCAATCCGAAGCTGCTCCAGAGCAGGCCATCCTTCAACACCATGCAGGGCATGATGGTATGAAACGGCCGTTTGCCGGGAGCCAGCGCGTTCCGGTGCGAGGGGTCGAGCCGAAAGCCGATGCCCCGATTCTGGAGACAGATGCCCGTATCGCCGGCGACGACTCTCGCTCCGAAATGGGCGGCGATGCTATAGATCAACGAGACGGCATTGCCCGCCTCGTCTACGGCCGTCAGGTAGACCGTGTCGGAGCCGCCCGGCTCCGACACGGGCGCTGTCGTCTCCAGCGCGCGGTCTGGGCGGATCAGCTCGCGCCGTCTTGATGTGTACGCATCGCTGAGCAACGCGTCGACGGGCACGTCGGTCATGGCCGGGTCGGCGATATAGGTCCCGGCATCGGCGAAGGCCAAGCGTAGTGCCTCGATCATGAGATGCAGCGCCTCCGGCGAGCCGGGCGCCAGCGCGGCCAGGTCGTAGCCCGACAGGATGTTCAGCGCCAGCAGCGCCGTGAGCCCTTGGCCGTTGGGCGGGCACTCGTAGACGGTGTAGCCGCGGTAGGTCGTGCTGATCGGCGTATCCCAGGTCGAACGGTGCGCGGCGAAGTCTTTCAGGCTCAGAAGACCGTCATAGTGCTCGGAGGTTCGAACGATCGCCGCCGCCAGCGGCCCGCGGTAGAAGGCGTCGCGCCCGTCCTCGGCGATCAACCGCAGCGAATGAGCGAGCCCAGGCTGGCGAAAGACCTCTCCCGGCCGGGGAGCCCGCTCGCCTTCGACGAGGTAGGTGCGCGCCGTCTCGGGATACTCGCGCAGGTGTGGGGCTTCGATATGCCAGGCCCGCGCGATGATCTCGCTGACCGGAAAGCCCTCTTCGGCGTACGCAATCGCCGGTGCCAGCACCTCGCGCAGTGGCATCGCTCCATGCTCCGCGAGGAGTGTCGCCCAGGCGTCGACTGCGCCCGGCACTGTCACGGATAGGATCCCGGTCGAGGGGATCTGCTGCAGCCCGCGCTCCTCGAAGGCGAGGATCGAGCTCGCGGCCGGCGCTCGCCCGCTGCCGTTGAGCGCATGTACTACGTGGCTGCGGCCATCGTAAACCAGCGCGAAGACGTCGCCGCCGATGCCCGTCATCATCGGCTCGACGACGCTGAGCACCGCCGCCGCCGCCACGGCTGCATCGGCTGCGTTGCCGCCTCTCAGCAGCATGCGCAGGCCCGCCTGTGCAGCCAGCGGCTGGCTCGTGGCGACCATCCCACGCGTGCTCATCACCGTGGATCGACGCGAAGGATAGCGCTCGCCCGTCACCGGAAAAGGCAGATCGGGATTGGCCATAGTGGCTGCTCCTAGTATCGCATCACCTGTCGGTTGCATACTGTACCATTGAGTGCGCGCCCCGGTTGCGGCTGCTTGCCTCCTCACGGCCAGGCTTGACCCGCGCGTGATTCGCGCTAAGCTTATGCAGAGGCGAGCCCGAACGCAGGAGAACCCTTATGGCAATCGCATCCGTTCCCACCGTCGTTACGCCTGCGGATCATATTCCCGGACCACCGCAGGGCCAGTGGACGTACAGCCTGTATGCGCAGCTTCCGGACGATGGACAGCGCTACGAGCAGGCGAAGGAGTGCTCTACGTGGCCCCCCGGCCAACCGACGTTCATCAATTTGCGAACAATCGGTTGCAGACCTACCTCACGATGCACGTCGAGTTCGCCGGCATGGGACGTGTGATCGGCCCGCCCTTCGACCTCATCTTCGGCCCGGGCGACACGGTGCAGCCGGACGTGATGGTCATGTTGCAGGAGCACCTCGACCGGATCACGCGGAAGGGTATTTCGGGCGCGCCCGATCTCGTCGTTGAGATCGCCTCGCCGAGCACCGCTACCTTCGACCGGGGCGATAAGCTCCACGCCTACGAGCGGGCTGGCGTGCCCGAATACTGGATTGCCGACCCGTATGCCCATACCGTCGAAGTATTGGCGTTGACCGGGGGAAGTACCGGTCGCAAGGGGTGTTCGAGGGACGAGCTGTATTGCCGTCGACCGTTATTGCCGAGTTTCCGGTGCCGGTCGAAGAATTCTTCCGGTGAGAAGGAGGAATGCCGATGCACATCACGCGCGTGACTGCCACGGCCGAGTCGCGCCGCCGCGGTGCTCCGCTGCGGGACGCCCTCCAGGCGCTCGACACCGAGGGCACCTGCCGGGTGACCGTCGAAACCGGCGATGGGATGGCCGGCAGTGCCACGATCTTTTTCGGCCGGCTCGACGCGGCGCCCGCCATCCTGGCTCACCTGATCAACGACGAGCTCGCGCCGGCCGTCGTCGGCGAAGATCCCTTCCTGATCCGCGGCATCCGTGACAAGCTATGGCGCGAGACGGACTATCACGGGACGGTGGGACTGGCGCTCTTTGGCATCTCGGCTATCGATATCGCGCTCTGGGACCTCATGGGGCGTGCCCTTGGCCAGCCGGTCTGGCGCCTGCTCGGGGCGCAGCGGGCCAGCGTGCCGGCCTACGCCATGGTCGGTTGGCTCAACTATGGCCTGGACGAGCTGAAGCGGATTTGCACGCGGGCCATGGAGCAGGGATTTCGTGGCGTCAAGCTAAAGGTCGGCGCGCCGAAGCTCGCGGAGGATGTCGCGCGGATCGAGGCTGTGCGATCCGTCCTCGATCCGGATCGGCTGATCATGGTCGACGCCAACCAGGTCTTCTCCTATCACGAGGCGCTCCGCCGTGGCCGGGTCTACGAAGAGCTGGGCTGTTACTGGTTTGAGGAGCCGCTGCGTGCCGACGACACGGCAGGCATGGCGCAGCTTGCCCACGAGCTTACGATCCCGATCGCCGCCGGGGAAAACACGTACGGCAAGCGCCAGTTCCGCGACCTCCTGGAGCGCCGCGCCGTCGACATCGTCCAGCCCGATCTTCGGCGCGCGGGAGGACTCACCGAATGCCTGGAGATCGGCCTGATGGCCGATGCCTTCAACGTGCCCTACGCCTCGCACGGCGGTGGCGTCCACCTGCACCTTCTGGCCGCGCTGCCGAACACCCTGTTCATGGAGAGCGGGCTGCTTCCGGATGACTCGCCCATCCGCCTCGTCGACGGCTGCTATCCATTGCCCGAAGCGCCGGGCTTCGGCGGCCTCGCCTAGCCCCAATACTTTTCAAATAGGGGCCCCCATCGTCGTAATGCCAACCGATGCAGCTACGGCGCATGGCTCTGCGATGCTCTATTCGTGTATTCGTGTCGTATTCGTGGACGGCTTGCCGCGGCGTATTTGAAAATTTGAAAAGTATTGTGCCTAGCCCCCGTCAGTCGAAGAAGTCTTCGTCGCCGCCGGGCAGGTATCTTTTCGCCGCCGTCGCGTTGAGCTCCAGGCCCATGCCCGGCCTATCCCAGACCTCGATGAAGCCATCCTTGACGATCGGGTCCGGCAGTCCGTCGACAATCTCATACCACCACTCGGGTCTGCCGACCGGATACTCGAAGGCGATGTAGTTCTGCGGCAGCGCCGCGGCCACCTGGACGAGGGCGGCCAGACCGAAGAGGCCGTTGCCGGTTCCGTGTGGCGCCATCAAGATCCCGTGCAGGTCGGCGTACTCTGCGACCCATTTGAGCTCGGCGATACCGCCGACGTCGCATGGGTCAGGCCCGATGATATTCACGGCCTTTTTCTCGAGCAGGTCTTTGAAGTTTTGCCTGAGGTAGATCTGCTCGCCCGTGTGGATCGGCGTCGATGTGCTTTGCGTCACCTCACGATAGAGATCGGCTAACACGTAGGGCGTATAGTCGCCTGTGATCAGATCCTCGAGCCACATCACGTTGAGCGGCTCCAGCGCCTTCGCCAGTCTAATCGCGTCGGGTACCATCCATCCCGGCCCACAATCCAGTGCCAGACCAACCTCGTCTCCCAGGACCTCCTTCATCGCCTCGACGCACGCAATCACGTGCTTCAACCCGCGCTCGGTCACGAGTCCTCGGTTCTCGCTTCTAACCCCCGCCTGCGCCTCGCCGTAGAAGAAGTTCGGAACTTCGCTGACCATCTGGCTGTGGAAGCCGATGGCCTGTTTGACGATGGTGAAGCCTTCGCTGGCCGCCTTCATTTTCGCCGTGTTTTCGGCGTAGTCTTCGGGAGAGTAGCCGGCCATCGGGAACCGTACCGCGCCGTTGTACACCCGAACTCGATCGCGGACCTTGCCGCCCAAGAGCTTATAGACCGGGATGCCTGCCGCTTTGCCCGCGATGTCCCAGAGTGCCATCTCGATCGCACTGACGGCGCTTCCCCAGGGCTTGAAGGCTCCCAGCCGGCGGATCTTGAGCATCACCCTCGCAACGTTCGTCGGGTCTTCCCCTACGACGAACTCCCGGTAGAAGTGAATGTGAGGTCTGAGGTAGGGCTTGTACGCCTCCACCTGCCCGATCCCGCTGATTCCTTCGTCGGTCGTGATCCGAACCAGCGGGTTTTGACCCAAGACCGTGATCTTCAGATCCGTAATCTTCATCTGTTGATCCACGGGCAATCAGTTGGATGCCCGCCCTCATGCCAAACGCCAGCTGCCGAATAACGCCTGCGTCACTCATGGTCGAATGCCCACGCTTGAGAGCCTACCTGCCACGAGAACCTCTGTCAAATCGCCGCGTCTCTGTCACGTCCGAGACAAGCGCGCGGCGAGCCAGGCCTTTGAGGCCGGCGCGCCGAACGGGTCAAATCTGCGCGGACGCAGCCACGCGCTTCTTCGAGGCGACCAGCGCTGGAGCGGGCGTAGCCGTCGCGGGCTCCGTGGCAAGCACGTCTCTCCCCGCGGGCGGGCCAAACGCAATCGCCTGCAGCGGAGATCGCGTATGCTCCAGGTAATATGATGCTCTGCGTGAGGTCTCGACCCTTCGACTGGCAGTACTGCAAACGATAGACGATCGTTCAGTCTTCGCCATCGCGAAATTGAGCTAGAAAAGCCTCCCCCGCTCGACCGTCCACGGTGCTTGCCTTGCTCGGAGCCGGCGATGCCGTAAAATAGCTCAATTGCAGGATGCACAGTTCGCCTCGCTCCGGTACTCTAACCGTACGGCGTAGCTCGGCCATGCCGCATGCATTCATGATCATTGGAGGCTTGACTTCTGTGGCGACCACGTGTATCAACTGTGCTGATGAGGCGACGACCCGTTGTGCAGCCTGCCAGGCAAATTTGTGCGGTGCTCACTCCACCGCCGGCCAGCAATTCATCTCGGCCTGGCAGCTGGTCACGACGATTGTGATGACCGCCCTGAGAGCCCCGCGCATGCTCGGCGAGCTGCTCCTCAAAGAGCTGGACCAGGTCGCCTATTGCCAGCCGTGCCGATCGCACCTTGCGAGCCGGCGCCAGGCCGAACAGTTCAAGTTCATGGGCGGAATGCTCGTGGTCGTGCTGCTGATGGTGGGGCTGGTCGCCGTCACCTTATAGAAAGGAAACGATGGCTAAAATAGGACGCAACGAGCCCTGCCCCTGCGGCAGCGGCGAAAAATACAAGCACTGCCACGGCCCGATCGACGCCGCGCGCGAGACCGAGCGGCGGCAGCTCAGGCAGGCGCAGGAGACCCTGCTGGCGAAGGTCTTGGAAGCAGCGCCGCGCTTCGCCGCCGGCTTCCCCGCGGCGCTCGAGCGGTTCTGGAACGCGGCCCATTCCGTCGCCGAGATCGCGGAGCTCGACGACCTCGAAGAGCGTGGCTCCGAGCGCTTTCTGAGCTGGTTCGTCTTCGACTACCGCGGCGCCGGTGGCCCGACGCCGCTCGAACAGCTCGCCGGCGACCCGTCCGATCTCGATCTCACGCCCGCCGAGGCCCTCCTGCTGCCCACCTGGGCCGGCGTACGTCTCCAACCCTACCCCGTCACCGCCGTGCAAAAAGGCCGGGGTCTCACGGTGCGCCCGCTCTGGGAAGAGGCCGAGATCCTGGTGGAAGACCACGCCGCCGCCCGTCGCGTCGAGCCCGGCGAAATCCTGATCGCCCATCTCACGCCGGTCGACGACGTCTACTTCGTCGCCGGCCTCGCCGCCCAGATCTCCGCCGACGCCGTCGACCAGCTCCAGGAATTCGCGGCCTTGCATCTCGAAGACCTCCGGACGGCCCAGCCGGATGCGACCTACGCCGATCTGATCCGGGATCGCAGCGAAATCTTCAATCATTTCGTAATGGCGCTGCCGCGCGAGGATCAGCCCGTAAATGAGATCCAGACCCTGATCGAGAACGCCCGCGTCATGATGGCGGCCGCGGCGTCGACCCTCCGGCGGAGCTGAGCTTTCCCTCTCCGCATCGCCCCCATCAATGACGACGCCGCGTTCTGCTCCTCCAACAGAACGCGGCGTCGCGCATTGCGCCCATCCTCCAGGCGGCGTGACCTCCCGCCCCTATTTCTGTGCTATCGTTAACTGGCAAAAGCAGGAGACCGTCGATGCGCCTGGGAGAACTACTGATCCATCGGGGTTGGACCACCCGTGAGCAGGTCGAGCAAGCCCTTGCAGAGCAACAGCGGCTGCGCGAAGCGGGCGTCGATGAATGGCTGGGACAGATTTTGCTGCGGAACGGGCACGTGGATCCGGACCACCTCGCGGCCGCGCTGGCGCAGCAGCCGCTCACCCATGCCTCCTGAAGTCGCCGGCTGAGCTTATTCCTTGAGGCTCATACGATCCACCATCGCCAGTAACGTATTGATGTCGAACGGCTTGTCGATATACTCCCGGATGCCCAGGAACTGCCCCGCCCGCACGAGCCGCTCATTGCCCGTCATCATGATCACCGGAATGCGCGTCAGCACCGGATCTTCCTGCTGCCGGAGCAGAAACTGCACGCCGTCCACCTCGGGCATCATCATATCCAACAAGATCAGCGAGACCGAGCCGGCATTGGCGTGAAGGTATTTGAGCGCTTCGCGCCCATCGCGGGCGTGCGCGCTCTGATACCCGGCATCCGCGAGTAGATCCCTGAGCGCCTCGCGGATGCTCCAATCGTCGTCGACGATCAGGATCGTTTTGTTCGACTGCTGCATGTGATTCTACTATCTCGCTGACGCTCGCCATGCGCCCCAATGGAAGAGCTCAGGAACGTGGGTGGCACCAAGCTGCAGCCCGACGAAGAGCGCGACGAGAATTAGCACGCCAACGGTCGCAACGACGATCACCATCAGGAATGTCCGGCGGCCCCGGCGCTTTTGTTGCACCGCGTCCTGCTCGAAGTCAGTCCACATAGACATGGGGGCGCTCCTCTTTACTCATGTTCTGTTAATCGTCAATCGACGGGTTCGTGCAGCCGTAGAGCCGTTATATATAACGTCTCTCCAACCGTTCTAATGCTGCTCGGCAGTCCACTACCGTAGTAAGAAAGGAATTGGCCGCACGCTTACCGCCATCGCAATGATGAGCACGGCCACCACCAGGGCGACTATGGTCATCGTGATGGTCACGGCGACAAACGTATACGCGCCCCGGTGCCGGGAACCCCGACCGTGGCGCGCCTTCATCGGTGTTGGCATCGGAAGGGCTTCTCACTGGGCTTGGTTGTCCTGCTGGTCGGCAGGGAGGATCTCATGATGCCGATCGCCTGCTTTAGAGATTCACGAAATAGGCATCGCAGGCCCTGTCCAGCAGCTCCGTGCTCATCGCCGGGATGACCCCCCTGTACTTGGATTCGTCCAGGATCTGGTCGCACAGATCGCGCGGGTGACAGCAGCGCAGATCGCGGCCATCCTTGGCGTAGTGCTCCTGCAGCAGGTAGCGCAGCCCATCGTCGTCGTAGTCAATCCCCTTCGCCGTGCTGACGAGCCGGAAGATCTCCCGGAACTCGTCCGGCGATGGGTTGGGCACCTCGATTTTGTGCCGGATACGCCGCAGGAAAGCGTCGTCGACCAGGCTCTTTGGATCGAGGTTGGTCGAGAAGACGATCAGCAGGTCGAACGGAATGTGCAGCTTCTTGCCATTCTGCAGCGCCAGATAGTCGATCTTGCGCTCAAGCGGCACGATCCAGCGATTCAGCAGATCCTGCGGGCGGCACTGCTGCCGGCCGAAGTCGTCGATCAGGAAAACCCCGCCATTCGCCTTCATCTGAAACGGTGCCTCGTAGACCTTGGCGATCGGATCGAAGATCAGCTCCAGCTGCTCCAGGATCAGCTCGCCGCCGACCGTGACGACCGGCCGTTTGCACAGCAGCCAGCGGTGGTCCTTGCGCGAGCCGCCCGGATCGTCGGCGAAGCCCCATGCCGAAGCCGCTTGCTGCTCCTGCTCCGGATCCTGCGCCACCGGCTCGTGGCTGAGCGGATCGAAGACCTTGATAATCTGGCCGTCGACCTCCACCGCGTAGGGTACCAGCACGTGACCCTTGAGGATCCGCGCGATGCCTTCCGCGATCGTCGTCTTGCCGTTGCCTGGCGGTCCATACAGGAAGAGCGAGCGCGCCGAGTTGGCCGCCGGGCCGATCTGATCCAGCAGTTTCTCGCTGATCACCAGCCCTTCGAACGCGCTCCGGATCGTCGCCTCGTCGATCACCATCTCGCCGAGCGCCTGGGCCTCGACGGCATTCAGGTAGGCCTGGAGCGTCACCGGCGCAGGTCCCACGTACTGTACGCGGTCGAGCACCTCGCGCGCCTTCGCGCGGCCCTTGGCTGTGATCACATACTGGTACGTTCGCTCCGAGTAGCCGTTCTCCGCGCCGGTGATCTCGACGTACTCCTCCTCCCGTAGGAAGGCAAGCACCGTGTCGACGACGTTGAAAAACGGCAGCTTGACCTCTTCCGCGAGATCTTGGCCGGAGACCATGCCGGCGAAGTAGATGTGCTTGAGGACAAGGTCGGAAAGAAAGCCGATGCTGAGGCCGGTCTCCTCGATCGAGTTTGGCTCGCGCGGCAGTGTGATGGTTTTTGCCGGTATGCCGGGTGCATCGCCGTTTGGCCCGCTGTCTGTATCGCCGGCAGGCCTCCCGTCCTGGGTGGCCGCTACCTCAATCACGGGCAGCACATCTATAGGCGACACATTCGAGAGATCGCGCCGGGAGAAAATGGGCATAGGACTGCGCCCTCCAGACAATAATACGAAGATGTCCCTCCCACGGAGGGCGAGTATGAGCTGTCTCTAGCGCGAATCATAGGCTACCGGCTCCCAAGCTGCATCCCTCAAATGAGGGATCTTGCGCTTCTCCCAAAAACGGCCGGGTCTACCGCATGTCAGCTGGCAAACGATCGCGCATATGCGCGATGGCGCGCTGCTCCCGACGTGGTATCCTGCCAGGGCGATAGGTGTGCCTCGCAGGGCCGCCCCGTCCCGTGTTCACCGCGCGGACGGCGCCACCAGGGGAAAGGATCCTACAGACCTATGGCTGACAGCCGCGACAATGGTCACGTGAAGCCCCCGTCGTCCGGGCGGCCCCGGCCGCCCGGCCCGGAAGAACGACGCGGCGCCACCGCGACGAGTGGGCGAGCCGGCAAGAGCGCGCCCGGCTCTGGCCTCACCTGGCGCAAGCCCCGCTTCTGGATCATCCTGGTGACACTACTGCTGCTCAACTGGGTCCTGGTATGGGCACTCTTTCCGGCGCCACAGGACCGTGTCACCGTGCCCTACACCTTCTTCAAGCAGCAGATCCTCGCCGGCAATATCGCGGAGATCACCGCCCGTGAGGAGGCCGTCGAGGGCATCTTCAAGCGGCCGGTGCCGGATCCGGCGCCGGTTGCCGGCCAGCCGCCCAGAACCTACGCCAAGTTCGCGACACGTATTCCCTCCTTTACCGGCGATGCGCAATTGATGCAGATGCTGGAGCAGAAAGGGATTCAGGTCACTGCGCGGCCGGCGCAGGAGCCGCGCTCGATCCTCCTGACGCTCGTGCTCTCCCTCGCGCCCACGTTCCTGCTGCTTGGCGGCATCTTCTGGGTGAGCAAGCGTGCCGTCGGCAGTGGCATCTTCAGCATGGGACGCAGCCGTGCCCGCCGCTACGATGCCGCCGAGGAGCTGACGCCGATCACCTTCGCCGACGTCGCCGGGATCGACGAGGTCGAGAACGAGCTCGTCGAGATCGTCGACTTCCTCAAGCAGCCCAGCAAGTACCAGCGTCTCGGCGGTCGCATCCCCAAGGGCGTCCTCCTGATCGGAGCGCCCGGCACCGGCAAGACGCTCCTAGCCCGCGCGGTCGCCGGCGAGGCCGGCGTTCCCTTCTTCAGCATGAGCGGCTCCGAGTTCATCGAGATGGTCGTCGGCGTCGGAGCCTCGCGCGTCCGTGACCTCTTCGCCGAAGCCCGCAAAGCCGCGCCCGCGATCATCTTCGTCGACGAGCTGGACGCCATCGGCCGCA
>JBBSGA010000021.1:0-32109 GCA_038254585.1 Chloroflexales bacterium
AAGAACTCGCGAATGTCGCGCTCGATAAATCGGTCGTCCAGCCGCACGATCTGGGAGGGGGCCAGCCACACGTCGACCGGCATCCTGTTCTCACTCTCGGTCAAGGCGAACAGGAAAAAGAGGTGCGGGTTCGATGCAAATGAAAGATCGTAGTCAACGCGCGAATGCTCGGGGATGGTCAACGGGTCCACGCGGCTATTGGCCGGGCCGAGCGCGCCGTAGATCATGGCTTTGAAGAACGCATCCGCCCGATCGCGCTGGTTCGCACGCAGCAGCGAGTAGTGCTCGGATTCGTCGATCAGCACCGCCAGCCCACTGTAGCCGACCATCGTCGCGAGGACGCTAATCGCCGTGAGCAAATAAGTGTACTGGCGGGCGATAGGCCCGGTAATGTACAGGCGTGGCGGCCGCTTGAGGCACGCTTTCAACTCGGCCGTAGGCTTGATCTGGCCGCCGATCCACTGCACGATGTCGTCGTAGGCGCCCTGACTGCCGCAGTCGGCCAGCGCTTTGAGCGCCGCTGTGAGCGGGCAGCCTTCTGCGCGCGGCGCGCGCACCGCAAATTGCTCGACCACACCCGGCGTATCAAGCGCCTTTCTGAGCAGCGGACCGAGACCATGCTGGTCGGTATCGGGGTAGCGGATCGATCGGACCAGGGCGCGGTAGATTTCGTTGGCTTTGCTCGGCGGCACTTCGACGAGGTCCAGGCTCGCGGAGGAGACCATGAACTGCTCGCGCAGGGCATATCGCGCTGCCAACTCCACGAAGTGACTCTTGCCAAAGCCGTAATCGCCGATGACAGCCTGGACGTCGCCGCCACGCTCTTTGCTGCGCACGAGCGCGCGCTCCAGGCTGACACGCTCGGCTTCCAGCCCGATGGTCAGCGTTTCCACGTCCTGCACAGGCACGATGCCCAGCCGTAAGGCCTCGAGCGTCTGCCGCGCGCGGAACTGATCGGTCTCCAGCACGACCACGCGTGGCGCGAAGACCGGAGCGGCCGGCGTGCTCTGGGCCTGCCACGCCGTGACCGATGCAGCCTCAAACTCACGCGCAGGCAGCCGGAAGCGCCGGCCCGAGTCGAAGAGCACCTCCCACTCGAAGCCGCCCATGTAGGTTTTGAGCAGCCGTCCAGGTCCAAGCTGCGGATGCATGACGGCCGTAGGTTGCATGAGCGTCATACCTTAATAGGGCTGCTGCTGAGTATCGGCGAGAGCCATAAGGTTTTCACTTTGTCCCCGGATTGCAGCGGCGGCGTATTCGGCGCTGACCGGCTGCTCGCCCTCCTCTTTTTGCCGGTACCATTCCGTCACGAGCGCCTTGATGAAAAGACGGCGGTGGCTGATCGCGAGGTACGAATTGCGTGCCGCCTCCGAGAAGATTGTGATGTTCGTGGCCTGGATTTCCGGATCGAGCTTCGAGCCATAGGCGACCTCGAAGATCGCCAGCAGACGGTAGCCGATCTGCGTCAGCAGCTCGTCGTCAGGGATATCCAGCTGCTCAAGGTTGATCTGCGGGCTGAACGGGTTGGAGCGCGAGAAATAGTTCGGCGCCTGGATACGCTGCTGGAGTGCCGGGTATTTCGGCACGATGTCGTAGATGAAGGCGGGCGGCACGGCGTACAGGAACATCGCGCCCGGCAAATCCTCACGGCAGCGGTCGATCACCTCACGCAGATTATCCGTCGCGACTTTCTCCGATCGGCCGCCGACGCTCAACATGCGATCGCCTTCGTCAAAGAGCAGCGCCAGGCCGGTATAGCCGAGCGCGCGCACTACTTGGCAGAGCGACCGCAGCATCTTAAAGGCGTTGTTCTTGTTAATCTTCTCCGTCACGCCGATCGAGCGGAGATCGCGCATATCCTCCGGACTCACTTCCTCTCCGTGCAGCCAGCGCCCAAGCGACTCCATCCGCAGCTCCTGGCCGCGCAGGGCGGCCGTGAAGTATCCCTGGATCGCCTTGTGGAAGCTCAAGCTATCCACGGGAGTGGCCGAGAGGGTTTGCAGCACGGCGCGGACGTCCGGAATCTCGGCGGCACCCGGATCTTCCAGATCCAATCCATGCGGCTGCACCATACGGCGCAGCGTTCCTTCCAGGAAGCGGGTCAGGCCGCGCTCGTCCTCGCCAAGGCTGCCGAGCTCATGCCAGATGATCGAAGATGCCACCGCGGCGTAGACACGCCGCTGGTCGTCGTAGGGACTTTCTTTGGGGCTCAGGTCGACCTTGCTCACCGCGAAATTGCGCTCCCAGGCACGGTCGCGCACGCAGTACAGGAAATGTGATTTGCCGCTGCCATAGTCGCCTATGACTAGCTTAAAGACAGCACCGCCGTCGGCAAGATACGAGCCGAGGTAGTGTGTATCGATCGCGTTGAGCAGCGACGCGTTGCCCACGTTGTAGTAGCTGACCCCCTTCGAGACCGGCGTGCCCGATTGTCCAAGTACGTCGATGATCTGGCGAGCGAGTCGTGGTTCCGGCAACATTGCGCGCTCCTTCCTACTCGCCCGCGGAAAAAACGATGTCGGCGACGTAACGGCCGGCGAAAGGGCCGCTGCCTTCGACGATGAAAATGCTCTTCTCGGCACTCTCAGTCTGAGATTTCGTCGCATCGCGCGCCGCTACACGGAGCCCCCGATAGGCCCGGCGCTGCCGGTCGGTGAACGCGAAGAAGTCGTAGGCGAACTGCGGGCGGGTGTAATCGACGAAGCTGTGCTTGCTGGGCGCGCTGCGGAAGGTCCGTGGCTGCCGGAGCAAGACCATCTCGTAGTAGCAGTCGACGATGTTCACCCGGGCGCCCTCCGGGCGCACACTTGCATCGCGCCTGCGCTGCGCGTTCTGCCAGGCGGCATACAGCTGCTCGATCCAGCGACCTCCATCCTCGTTACGGCCCATGATCGCCTTGCGATCGCGCTGGTACGCCTTGATCACGGCGTCGATGCTGAGTGCCACGCGCCGGGAGACGATCTCTTTGCCGTAGCTGATGGCGGCGGTCCGATTCACAAAGTCCGTGCTGACTTCGAAGCGCTCGATCTCGAAGCGCGGCGGCCGTCCGCCGATCTGGATGCCCAGATCGGCGACCGCCTGCTTTAACGCCTGCCCGAACGTGTCGGCCAATGTCCTCTGGGCCTGCTGTAGTTCCTGTTGAAGCTCCGGCAAGAGTGCGTTGAGCGCATCGTCCTGGGGCTTGGACTTGAGGGCGCCCGCTTGCAGCGCCTGGTAGGTGCGTCCCAGCTTGACAACGTCCACTGTCTCGCCGCGCAGCGCCGCGAGCGCATCACGTAAGGCCGTCTCGATCCCGGCCAGCGTCTTGGCCTCCCGGCGCAGATCGGGCACGAGCGGATCGACAATCTCGTCTTTCAGCCGGAGCGCGATCGACCCCTGGGCAAACGATTGCTGTGCTTCCGTCAGCCCATCTCCATCTGCACTGGGTGCCTGCTCGGCGTACTCTCTCAGGATGCGGCTGGCTTTGCCGAGCGCGCTGGTCGTGCCTCTTAGCGCCGTTACCAGGCTGTTCGTCGATTTCTGCCGCTGGCTATACGTTTCGCGTAGACGCTCAACGGCAGTGATGAGGGCATCATTCGGCATAGGGATCCCTTGATCTTGTATCTGAACATGTTTTGCTCGGCTCAAACTATAACATAATGCATCAGGCTGTTTCTGTGGAAGCGCTCGATCCGGCTAGCGAAAGCGCTTAATCGCGGGCCTATGGAAGTTGCACCCTAGTGCAAAGGTACACAGCGTATGCCGGAACTGCACAACTCGAAGCATGAGGCAAAGCCTGCGGTCGCCCATCGAAACCTCCGCCCGTTTGTAGTACGTTTGTTTCCATTTTCGTAGATTGGGGTATTGACGTAGAACACTTGTTCGTATATACTCGTTCCACACTGCTGAAACATCTGACGCATGAGTGTCTTGCTAGAAAGGAGCTCGGTCATGGCCGTCACTAGTCGCGATTTGCACGCCGCTGGGAAGCTGCGCACCCAGGTTTTCCAGCCTGCGCCGAGTGTTCGGACGTACCCGGCTCACCCGGTAGCTTCACGCATGCCCTACCTCGTGACGCTGCTGCTCTGCGTCGTAGCGCTCGCGCTGGTGGCGAACAGCTTGCTAACCTGGGGCCAGGTGAAGCTGGATGACCTGCGCTATGGCCGGCCGCGGACGATGCAGCTGTCAGGCTTCGTCGGGCACAACGATACGAATGACGTGGCCACGCAGTTTATTGCCATGAATCTGAACCGGCGCGTCGTGGTCCTAGAGATCCCGGGCAGCGATGTATCGAAGACGCGTACGCTCGCTGGGCCCTACCTTTTTGGCGCGAACGAAGACCTCACGCCCGTTAAGCTCCGCCTCACCTACGTGAATGCCGACCGCGACCTCGATCTGATCGTCAGCGCGAAGAACGAAGAGATCATCTATATCAACGAGAACAGCTCCTTCCGGCTGATCAACGACGCAGAGCGGGCAGCCTATGAAGGGGCACACCAGAAGTAATCCCGGTTCAATCGAAGGCAGCCGTGGCCGGCAGTGGGTGGAGCAGGGCCCGGAACGCCATGGCGTTCCGGGCCCTGTCATTATTCGGCAGTTGAGCTTTAGGCCGTGAGCGGCTGCCCGGTCCGGCTCCGGCTAGGAGGCGATGAGCGACGTCGCCAGCGCTCGATGCCCCAGACAATCAGCGGCGGGACGAAGATCATCAGCAGGTACAGACGCTGCGCCGGCAGCTGATTTCCGGGCCAGCGCAGCCAGCGCAAGATGAAGAACTGCAGCAGGTAGCTCGCCTGTCCGGAGATCGCCCAGGTCTCCACCCAGCCAAAGGTCCCACGCGACGGCTGAAGCGCTACGAGCGCTACCAGCCAAAGCACATACCAGGGCTGGAACCACTGCGAGCCGACGATCAGGTACCAGGCGAAGAGGCCGAAACAGGCCGAGCGGAGATCCCGCTCGGAGCGCCAGATCTGCCACATCTGCCACGCGATCCCGACCGCCAGCAGCGTGCTCCCAATATTGCTCACCCGGGGACGGATCCAATCGATCGATCGCCACTGGCTCAGCGTATGGGTCACAATGGCGAGCGGTGCCGCATTCAGGAACTTCTCGCGAATGACGATATTGGTGAGCGTAGCCGGCCCTTGCCAGTACGGCGCGTAGGCCGCGACGATCAGCACCACGGAAATGATGCCGATCTCCACCGCTAGCCGGATACGCGCCGGCCACGTCTCGCGCCGGCGAGCCCCATGAGCCACCACGAGAGGCAGCAGAATGAGCGGAAGGAACTTGAAGAGCGCGCCGATCACCAGCGCCACGGCTGCCCAATGGTAGCGGCTATGCTGCGTCGCCCAGATTGCCAGGAGCACCGATAAAACCAGCAGCCCGTCGTTGTGGCCCATCCCGACGATCTCGTAGAGCGCAAGTGGGCTCCATAGCCAGAGGAGCATCGCTACTATCTGAGCATCCCGGCCAGCTTCGCGCGTCATGCGCATGATCACGGCGCCACATATCAGGAAGGTGAAGAGCGCGAACGCCTTCTGCTCCAGCAGGTTCGTCCAGACCGACGCTCCTCCGATCGCCGCCATCCGGGCACTGATCAGCTCCCAGAGCGGCCCATAGGCCGAGGGCGCGTTCGGCCAGCCAAGGTATTTGAAGAGCGGATCGCTCTGGTAGCGATTGGGGAGAACGGTATACGGGCTGACGTGATAGTAGGACCCCATGCGCCCGCGGAAGATGTAGTCGAAGAGATCGGTCGAGTTGATCGGCCAGAGCAGAACGAGAATCAACCCCGCCGCGATCGCAAAGCCCCACACTAACGGTATCAGCCCTTTTCGATCTGGTCCCGATCGCCAGCAAAGGAGCACCGCCGCCACGTACGCGCCGTGTAGGACGATCCCGGCGGCCGCGATCAGCAGCGCGGCTGAGACGCTCCCGCCGGTAATCGAGCCGATATTGGAGCGAGGAAGGACCAGGTACCGGCCGATGGGAAAGCGCAGGGCAAGCGCCCCGTAGACCAGCAGGCCAATCAGGCCAAGCATGCAGAGCGCTATAGAGCGGCGCACACCAGAACCAGGGCAGGTGGAAGATTGCGCATGACCAGCCGCGCGATCCGCGTCCTAGGAAAGTACGCCCGCAACGTGGGCAGCAGCACCGGCGTATATTGATAGGTCACGAAGAGTCCACCCGGCGCAAGGCAATCACGGGTCGTTTGCAGAATCGCATGCGTTACCTCCCGCGGCAGCGACGTAAATGGTAGACCTGACACGATGCAGTCGACCTGCGTCATACTGTTCGCGAGCAGATATTGCTTCAAATCCGCGGCCGATCCTTGGATGATCGTGACACGCGGATCGTCGAAACGCTTACGCAGACGGGCCACGAAGTCGGGGTATATTTCGAAAACCAGCAGGCGCGCGTCAGCATGCATCCGGCGCACGATCTCGGTCGTAAAGACACCCGTTCCAGGGCCGAACTCGGCGATGATCTGCCCGCGCTCGACTCCCGCAGCGTCAAGCATCGCGGCAACCAGGTGAGACGAGGAAGGAGCGATCGAGCCGACAGTTCGCGGCGCCCGGAGAAAACCACGGACGAACTGCCACCAGTCGCGTGGGCTTGTTGAAGTCATGCGCCGCATTTTACCACGCTTCCTGCGGCGGTCTCCCAATACCTTGCACATCCCACCGCAGTTGTGACCGTCCCTGTCACAACTGCCGTCTATACTCCGGTGGAATGAGCGTAAACATCGAATACGAGGAGCGTATCGACATGGCGACAATTGCATTACGAGTGCCAACCGCCGTCCCAGATCAGGCGAATTTGCCCGGCGGCCATTGCTATATTCTCTTCCCCGAGCCGGCCATCACCGTGCGCGAGCTAATTGCCGAAAAAGTACGCGCAGAGCTGCGCAAAGCGCGCGCAGGCGGCACCCATACGAGCTCGCTGGCGCTTCTGCTGCCCGATGGAGCCCAGGTCGGACATACGCCTCTCGACGAGCAGCTGGCCATCGCCCAAGCCATGCGCGGTTTTACGAACGAGCACTACTTGCTGCTGTGTGATGGACGTCCGTTGGTCGACCTGGACGAGCAGCTTACGCTGACGCGGCGCACCGGCATCGTCTTCCTGTGCCACCGCCACGAGGAGACGCATGGGCAGCCGTTCAAGGAGGCGGCCTAAGCTTCGAAAGGCCCATGTTCCATTTGCAGCCCATATGGGCGTATGGGTTACAATAGCCCCCGCATGATGCGGGGGCACCGCTTTTAAACTGCGTTGGAAGGGCAGCGCCTTGGCAATCGATCAAGATGAGTTTCGGCGTGTGCTGGGCCACTTTGCTTCCGGCGTCACCGTCGTCACGGTCTCGCATGAAGACGCCCAGTATGGCATCACCGTTAGCTCGTTCACCTCGCTGTCCCTAGACCCGCCACTAGTGCTGATCTGCATCGACAAACGCGTTATGAGCCACGCCGTGCTCCGCCAAGCCGGCAGCTTCGCCGTTAATATCCTGGCGCACGACGACGAGCATCTGTCGCGCCACTTTGCCAGTCGCGAACAGAACAAGTTCAAGGGTATCGCCTACCACACGGGTATCACGGGCGCGCCGCTGCTGGAGGGGGTCCTGGCAACCGTCGAGTGCAAGATCGTGCAGCAGGTTGATGGCGGAGATCATACGATCTTTATAGGTGAGGTTCTCGCCGGTACAGCCTACGACGGCAAGCCGCTGATCTACTACCGCAGCGGCTATCACAATCTCGCCTGAAGCCTCCTGCGTTGGCCCGATCCCGGGCACCCTCCGCAGATTCCTAGGCCGGGCGGCGCGTGCAAGCTCCTAGCGGCCACGTGCTCCGATCTCGCCCACGGCTGCGGCGATTAGCATGGCTAATGGCGTGGCGATACCCACTCCCGCGGCGAGAGTCACAGCCAGGAGCAGCATCGTCCAGCCGGCTAGACCCGGCAGCGCCGAATGTGGCGCACCGGCGACGACCAGGTAGAGCAGAACTAACGCGATGAGTAGGCCGAGCACGAGCAGCGCGGCTAAGCCGAGGTCGAAGGCCGCGGCCCTCGCTCCTTCTTTTGCCCGAACAAAGCCTAGGCCGGCGGCCACGACGGCAAGTGCCAGCGCTGACCACACCCCAATCGCGAGCAGGTTCGTACTCCAGTCACCATAGATCGCAGAGAGCGAGAAGGTCTTGCCGGCCAGCACGACGTAGATCGTCGCCCAAGTCAGTAGATATGCCACGAGACCGGCGACGGGAAGCACGAGGCGGCGAAGCGGCCGGCGGAACCGTCCTGTAAGCCGTCCAAGGCCAAGCAGGAGCAACGGTGCCACACCGCCCCACATCCAGACCGAGGTCCAGTACCAGGGCAGCGGGGGTGTACGATCTAACGATGCCAGCCCGGCGCGCACAGTCTTCGTGGCGCCGCCCCAATTTGACCGGGCAAAGAGTGTGCGCGCCTCCCGCAGCCAGCGCATGGCTTCGTCGCTAGAGTTTTGTGCACTGTGGGCCCTAACCTCAAGCAGCCGTAGATACTCCGCCGCACCTCCCTGCGGCGACAGCCGGAGAGCTTCAATGATCGGCCGTCCTGCATAGGGAGAGTAGGGCAGCCCAAGAAGGGCCGAAATGGTGGGCGCGATATCGCGCTGCTCCACGGTGCCGATTGCCGTCTGGCTAACTGCCCGTCCCCAAAGCACAAGCGGGACGTCGACCACGACCCGCTCATCCCCGCCGCTGGCGCCGTCCGCCAGGAAGCCATGGTCGCCGGTAACGATCAGCGTATCGCGGGCCAGGTCGAGCCCGGCAGCGATCGTGGCGAACTGGCCGTCCAACCGCGACCAGCGCTCAGCAGCCGGCACGCTGTCGGCACGCCCAGCGTCGAGGAGCGCAAAGACCACCCGCTCCGACCGCGAACGGAGCAAGCTTGCCGCCAAGCCCGCGACACCGGAGCTCGACGGCGCGAGTGCGATGCGATCAGGACGCGCCACCGTGGCCCGTGCCTGCCAGGCCACACGGCTCATGACCACCATGCTGCGAAGGCCCGCTCGCCGAGCCTCGTCGAAGAGCGTTGGGACGGCGGATGGCAGGGACGCACGACGGTCGACGACGCCCGAATGGGTCGCGTCCGCACCGGAGAGAAGGGCGGCCCAGGTCGGAGCATCTCCCGATGGCAGCGCCGCTCGCGCGCTGCCGTAGGCGCCCTCGGCAGCACGCCTGCGCACTTGGAGGAAGCGCCATGGATCGCCGGCGGCGTCAAAATCGACGTTGCTCACTCCACTGAGCACGACGACGACAACGCGCTCCGCCAGCCGCGGGCCGGGCAGGTCCGGCGCGGCGACGGCCGGGAGTTCAGGACGATAGCCGGACAGAACACGGACCGCGGGCGGAAGAGCTGCAAGGCTGAGGAGACCGACCAGCAGACAAAGAGCCGCCAATATGGGGATGGGCTCTCGGGGGAGGCATGGAACTGCTCTATTAGGTATTGCGCTCAAGTAGTCACAGTATATCAGAGGATCGAGTTCGGCAGATGGTGGTTGCCGGACAGTACCTATACGGGCTCGGCGGGGCACCCGGGATGGACCGCGGTACTTCGCCCCAGAGCTCAGGGAGCCAATCGCGCGAGTTTCGGCGCCAGCCCGACGTAGCCATCGGGACGCAGGGCACGCAGCTCTTGCTTAACCTCGGGGCTGACGTCAAGTCCATCGACGAACCGGGCAATGTCGTCGAGCGTCAGGGCAGTTCCGCGCGTCAGACGCTTGAGCGCCTCGTATGGCTCAGGGTAGCCTTCGCGACGCAGGATCGTCTGGATCGCCTCGGCAAGGACCTCGGGATGGTCGACGACCGCCTGCCGCAGCCGGACCTCATCGGCATGGAGCTTGCGAAGCCCTTTGAGCGTGCGCCGGTACGCCAGTAAGCAGTAGCCGAACGCCACGCCGATGTTGCGCAGCACTGTCGAATCCGACAGGTCACGCTGCAGTCGCGAGACCGGTAGCTTCCGGCTGAAGAGCTCCAGCAGCGCGCCCGCCAACGCCAGATTGCCCTCGCTATTTTCGAAGTCGATCGGATTCACTTTATGGGGCATCGTCGACGAGCCGACCTCGCCTGCGACGATGGCCTGCACGAAATAGCCGTCACTGATGTAGCGCCAGAGGTCCATGTCGAGATCCAGCAGAATCGTGTTGGCACGTCGCAGCACGTCGCAGAGCTCCGCGATCGTATCGTGAGGCTCGATCTGCGTCGAAAGCAGCGTCGCGTCGAGCTCAAGCGACCGGATGAAGGCGCGGCTGAAGGCAAGCCAATCGACCTGAGGAAGGGCCGTGGAATGCGCCGCGTAGGAGCCGGTCGCTCCATTCAGCTTTCCCGTAAGGGTCACATCGACGACGCTATCGACGGCTCGGTGCAGGCGGTGAACGTAGACGTTGAGCTCCTTGCCGAGTGTTGTCGGCGTTGCCGGCTGCCCATGCGTTCGGGCCAACAAGGGCGTTTCAGCATACCGAAGCGCCATGGTTCGCAGCTCGGCCTCGATATCACGCAGCGCCGGTGCCAGGACACGATCCCGGCCCTCGCGCAGCAGCATCGCATACGCAAGGTTATTGACGTCCTCAGAGGTGAGGCCCCAGTGGACGGCTTCATGCCATCGCGCCAGCCCTAGGGCTGTCATCTGCGCGCGCAGCCAGTATTCGACGGCTTTCACATCATGGTTGACACGGCGATCCCAATCCGCGACGGCGGCTGCCGATTCGGCCGTCCACTGCCGGTAGAGCGCGCGTAGCGACCCCTGCTCGTGCGGTGACAGTGCTGGGACAAAGGCGATACTTGGCGCCCGGGATAGAAAGATCAGATACTCGATCTCGACCTGTACGCGCGCACGGTAGAGCGCACTTTCCGAAAAGTATGGGACGAGCGGCTCGACATCCATTCGGTAACGGCCATCGAGCGGCGATAATGTGTCCAGTGGAGATGGGCTCATACACGGGCTCCTTCGGTGGCGCCCTCACAGACGGGCCGCCGATTTTCGCGCTAAGGATAGCACTGCCAGGGCTCCATCCGATCAACCGCGACGACGGTTGAGGCGGCCACCTGCCGATGGCGTTGCAGATGCGATCAAAGATGGCGTATAATGCCACACGTCTCGGCGCCACTGAGGCAGCCCGACGGTCGCCGGCTACGCCCGCCGGCGCCATTGCGGCGAAGAATCGCCGCCAGGCGTGCGCGGATCTGGTGATACCGCGGTGGCGGCGACAAGGGCAGAAAGGAAGGATGCGCGGTGAGCAAATCCGGAGTCGTGCTCGTCCATGCCCATCCACTGTTTCGCCAGGGGCTACGCTATCATCTGGCTGACCATCCCGAGTTCCGCATTACGGGCGAGGCCGGCAACGGGCAGCAGGCGATTCAGCTAGTCGATTATACCGATCCCGATATTGTGCTCATCGAGGTAGATCTCCCGGGCGTTAACGGCCTGGAAGTTGCACGCGCCATCAAGCGCAGCCACCCCAATGTCGGCATCATCCTACTCAGCACCGATACGGACTATGCCAATATGATCAAGGCGCTGCGTGCGGGCGTGTCGGCGTATATGCCACACAACGTGCCCTGGGAAGAGCTGCTGAAAGTTCTCCAGGACGTGCGCCGCGGGGACTACCCGATCAACGAGCTTGTGCTCCGGGAGCCCCAGATCGCTGCGCTGGTGTTGGCCGAATTTCGCTCGCTTACGGAAGGCGAAGAGGTCGAGAATATCTACTCGCCGCTGTCGCCGCGCGAGATCGAAGTGCTCGAGCTCGTCGCGACCGGCCGTGCCAATAAAGAGATTGCCGTCAACCTCGCCATCAGCAACCAGACCGTCAAGAATCATATCTCCTCGATCCTGCGTAAGCTCGCAGTCAACGACCGGACGCAGGCCGTCGTCTATGCGATGCGCCGGGGATGGATCAAAGTAGCCCAATCCGAGGCAGCCGGCTGAGCCTTCGCCTCATCGCTTCGATAAGGCAGCAACATGACGGCCTGTAGGCACGGCGACCCGCGGGTCTCCCCCAACCCCAACCTACGTGCCCTGTATTCCTTGCGCCGCGCTTTGAGCTTCGGCATCGCTATCATGGCGGGCCTGTCTGTGCTGCTCAGCTGCTCGCTCGAGTCGCCGCCTTCAGAGGTCTATATTAACCAGGCGACGGCGAAAGCCCTGACGCCGACGGCCACGAGCACCCCAGTCCCGCCGACGGCTACGCCGACCGTGACGCCTACCGGCACGCCGCCGCCCACCGCAACAGCCATACCGACCCAAACCCCTATTCCCACGCCGACGACCAACCCACAGCTGGCAGATCTTGGCTACTGCCGCACCAGCTTCGGCCCAGCCGACGGTGCACGCTTCTCCGCGCGCCTCGCCTCGATCGAAGCTCACCACCTCGATCTCGTCGATCAAATCACTCTGACCTTTAGCGATACAAAAGGCCTGGTCCATGGCAGTGTGCGGTGTATCGACAACTCCGAGTGGGACCGGCTCGAAGGCAGAACGGCCACGGAGGCACCCGGCCCCAGGGTGCTTGCCATAAATCTCGACGCGTGGGCACACGACGATGCGTGGGTCCACTCACCCCTGACCCAGACGGCCTCGCTCACGGGTGCGCCGTCGTTTGGGAAAATTAGCTTTGCGGCCGACCCGCTGAGCAGTCGCGGCACCACCATTGGCATCGGTCTCGCTACGCCGCTCTCCTTCCGCGTCCGGCTCGAGGATCAGCCCGTTCGCTTGATCGTAGAGGTAGACCGGAACGCACATATAGAGCAGAGGGATGACCCCCTTGGGCAGCCGGCGGGAACGATCGAAGCGCCGACTAGGCCGATCTTCTTTCTGCAAAACTACGATGTCTGGAAGTTCGCGGATGGCCGCGCGCAGCCGCTGACCACGACAGATACTCTCGAGACATCACTTGCAGTCTCGCCCGATGGAGAGACACTGGCCGTCTGCCGGGCGCCAGGCGACTCCGATCCAGCCATGCTGCCTTACGGAGTACGCGCCAGTTTGTGGGTAATGCGGGCGACAGGCAGCGAAGAGCGAATGCTGGCCGATGTGGGTGGCTGCGCCGATCTCCAGTTTGCCCCTAGCGGCAAAACCATCTCCTTTACGGCTAACACCGCCGCGGCTCCACCCACGCTGCTTTCGGTCTGGATCGTTCCGGTCGTCGGCGGCGAGCCGCATCCCGCGACGCCGGTAGGCGACGAGTGGAATCGGTACGGCGCGACATGGTTACCGGACAGCCGCCTGATCTATCACGCGCGCCAGGGGGCCGACCTATCGGTGCTCTTCATCCGAGAAAACGACGGCAGCGAGCATGAGGTGACGTCGCAACTGTTGACCGGCGCCACGTATAGTGGTATCGGCCAGTTCGTCGTCGGCGATAATCTTCTCGCGGTCGAGGCACTGCGAGGCGGCGAGGACGGCGCGGACCTCGTCCTACTGCGCTTCGATGGAACAGAGATCGCGGTCGAGCGACGGGCCTTCTGGCAGCGCCCGCTCGCCTTTCTGCCGGACGGCCTCATCTACCTCTCGACGGAGTGTCCGTCGAGCACGGTGCAGCAGTACACGTTGCTGCGCAGGAAGCAGGACGGCACGACTGACGAACTGCTCCACGGTAGCACGCTGGGAGGTATCGGCGACGTCGTCGCCGCAGGGGCGAGATTGCTGATCGCCCGACTCGACCGGCCGGCGTCGGGCGTGCGCGGCCCCCAGGGGGCGCCGGCCGACGGTGCGCGTGCCAGCTTATGGCTCATTAGCCCGAGCGGCTCCGCGCGCCACGAGCTCTATCAGGCGCCGGTTTCGATCTCGAATCTCGGGACAGGTAGTCCCTAAACTATCCGGACGCCGCCGTAGACCCTCCAGCTTGGAGCGGGAGCCATGATAATCCTGGGCTTGCTCGGCTTAGCGAGTGTCGCACTCCTCGCGATCACCTTCACGGCGCTTATGCTTGTTAGCGCCTGGAACGCCCTTCGCGAAGAGCTTGTCCCCGGCTTCCGCATCGATCCGCCTGACCTACGATCGATAGGCCTGGCGCTGATCGGCCTCGTCCTGCCCGTCGCCCTGATCGCGGCCTTCAGCGCGTTTTGCGCCATCTGGCTGCTTGGCGTAGCGAGTGGGGCGCGCTAAGGCATTTCACCCGGGCGTCTGGACCAGCACCATGTGGAGCGGCGGAGCGCCTTCGACCTGGACGTCGAGCGTCAACTGCCGCGCGTCACGGATCGGCAGCGTCAGGTCGAGGGGTGCGCGCTGCCCCGGATCGAGGGTCGTGGCCGCCGCACTTTCGGCTGCATAGACTGTTCCCGTGCCATCTACGAACCGGAAGGCTCCCAACGAGACAGGCAGCGGCCGCTTGCCCGTGTTAGTCGCGGCGCCGGTGATGCGCAGTCCACCCGCGGCCTGGCGTATCCCCGTGATTTCGACTCGCAGGTCGGCGCTCTGCGCGACCGGCGTGAGCGCTGCCCCGACTGCCCCACGACCGATCCGTGCCGCTGCCGTTCGCGCCAGGTCGCTCACGCTGCTCGGCAGAGGAGGAAGTGGGAGCTGTCCGGAGCCCGATTCCGGCGGTTTCGCGGCAAACTGCTGGGTAAGTGGACGAGCACCGGAGCCGGCCCCGCCGAAAATCTGGAGAAGCACCAGGAGCCCCACAAAGATTGCAACGGCAAAGAGCCACGACGGCCCCTGAGATCGCTTACCATAACCGCGCATGAGGCTCCTCTCCCTGCCACACGTCCCAACGCTTGACAAGTAAAAATGCTACGTGTACACTCTTGCCCATTCTGTCGATCGGAATGTATCAGGCGCCTGCCCGTAAGCATCTTATCCACATCGGGAGGCATTCTGGTGACTGCCCCGGAGTCACGAACGCAGGTAGCAGATGGGTTATCTGGCCCACACCAGTGAGCGCCGATCCTACCTTAAATCCCAAACTGCTATACGCAGTCTCGCCGGTTCACGGACTCATTCAAGGAGAGTGATCGCATGAAACGTCTCGGAACTCTTGTCATCGGTGTTATGCTTGCGACCGCCGCGCTAGCCGCGTGCGGTACTCCGAACACCTCCGCCCCATCGGCACAGAATACCACGGCCGCGGGAAGTGCGGCCCAGACCACGGCGCCCGCTACGGCGGCAGCTCCCGCAACAGAAGCCACGATGGCCGCTACCATGGCACCTGCGACTGAGGCGACGACCGCGGCGGCCGGCGAGGCTTCCACGGCGGTCGGGGGAGCCACCATGGAGGCAGCTACCGGTACCGCGGCCGGCGCGACCATGGAGGCTACCATGGGAGCCACCGCCGAAGCGACGTCCGCGTCGGGTGCCGGCGCTGGAAGTGGCGGCGTGATCAAAATCTGGTCGAGCCTTCCGCGCCAGGGAGCCTCTAAGGGCCAGACCGACTCGATCGTGAACGCGATCAAAATGAGGCTTGACGAGGTCAGTAGCAAGGTTTGCGACGGCAAATTCACGCTCCAGTATGAAGACAAAGACGACGCGACGGCCGCTGCCGGCAAGTGGGACCCGGCCGCCGAAACGGCCAACGCACAGGCTGCCGTGGCCGATCCCGACGTGATGGTCTACATCGGCACCTTCAACTCGGGCGCGGCCAAGCTCGCGATGCCGATCCTCAATCAGGCGAACCTGGTTATGATCAGCCCGGCCAACACCTACACTGGGCTTACCAAGAAGGCTGACGCAGGCGAGCCGGAGAAGTATTTCCCGACTGGCAAGCGCAACTACGTGCGTGTCGTGGCTAACGACATCTTTCAGGGCACTGCCGACGCCAAATGGGCCAAAGATCTGGGCGCTAAGACCGTCGTCATCCTGGATGACCAGGAGGTGTACGGTGTAGGCGTGGCGGACGTCTTCGAGAAGGTCGCGACCGAGAGCGGCATCCAGAAGCTCGACCGGCAGGGCATCGATCCACACGCCAGCGACTATCGCGCGCTTGCGACATCGATCACCGCCAAGAACCCCGACATCGTCTTCTTCGGCGGCATCGTCGACAACAACCCCGCACAACTGTTGAAGGACCTACGCTCGGTCGGCTACAAGGGCAAGTTCATGGGCCCGGATGGCATTGAGACCAGCAGCATGATCACCGGCGCGGGGGACGTCGCCGAAGGTATGCTCGCCACGGCCGCCGGGCTGCCCACGGAGCAGCTAGGTCCGGAGGGTAAGAATTACGTGAAGAAATATCAAGACCGCTACGGGCAGGCGCCCGAGTCGTATGGCGTCTTCGGCTACGACGCAGCCGGCGCCGCCATCGCGGCCCTGAACAAGGCATGCGCCAAGGATCGCGGGGCAATCCGTGACGCGGTCTTCGCGACCAAGGACTTTAAGGGAGCCCTCGGCACGTGGAGCTTCGACGCCGACGGCGATACGACCTTGGACACGATCATCGGGTATGAGGCGAAGGGTGGCAAGTGGGCGCAGGTCAAGTTCTACCGCGGCGGCGCCTGGACGGACCTCAAATAGGCATGGAGGGCGGGGCGCCCTGTGTGGGTGGGCAGCTCCGGGAATCGATCGGGCGGAGGCGGCAGCGTCTCCGCCCGTCGTACACTTAGCTCAGGAGTGCACGATGGCCGTCGGGCAATCTACCGTTGGCGGTACGCTGGTCGCCAAACAGCGCCGGACGAGCATCTGGCGGGCGCTGGTGATTGTGTTGCTTCTCGTGCTCGTGGCAACGCCAATCTTCAGTATCGCCCGGCAGATCGCCGCCGCTCCGGCTCTGCTCATCCAGCAGCTGTGGATCGGCCTGGTCAACGGCGCCATTATCTCCATTGTTGCGCTCGGCTATACGATGGTCTACGGCATCATCGAGCTGATCAATTTCGCCCACGGCGATGTGTTCATGATCGGCGCCTTCGCAACCCTTATCTTATTAGCACTGCTAGGCATAACCCGTTCGACAGCCTGGTATCTGCTCTACCCGGCTCTCATTTTTGTCTTTGTCGTCGTCACCGGCCTCTGTGCCGGACTCAACATCGGCATCGAGCGGTTTGCCTACCGCAAGCTGCGAAATGCTCCCCGGCTGGCACCACTCATCTCGGCCATTGGGGTAAGCTTCATCCTTCAGAATGTCGGCTTATGGCTTGGCGGCCGAGACATTCGAAGGGGTGATCGCTGGGCGCTTGTGAGCCTGGCCCTCGCGCTTCTCGTGCTCGTCGCGACCTGGCAGATCTCGGCCCGTCTCGGCCAGCAGCATACGAACCGGCTCAGGATCATGCTCTGGATCGTCGGGGTGGCGTTAAGCGTGCTCGTTTTCCACTTCAGCCATAGCCTGCTCCTGCGCAGGTTTCCACTCAACCTCGGCTTGAACGTGATGGGGAACAGTGCGTCGGCCCAGAAAAGCGTCCCGAACGTGCTGCCCTCAGCTGAGATCATCCGGGCCGGAATGATCTATATCACGGTTCGTGATGTGCTGGTACTGGTGATCGCCCTGGGCTTGATGCTTGCCCTGTATACCTTTGTGAATACCACCAAGCTCGGCAAGGCCATGCGGGCGACCGCGCAAGATCGCGACGCGGCGCGCTTGATGGGCATCAACGTCGACCAGACGATCATGCTCACCTTTTTGATCGGCGGAGCGCTGGCCGGCGCAGCGGGCATGATCGTCGCGCTCTACAATGGGACAGTCGTCTTCACACTCGGCTTTACTGCTGGCCTGCGCGCCTTCACGTCGGCCGTGCTTGGCGGCATCGGCGACATCGCAGGCGCCATGCTCGGCGGGCTGTTGATCGGGTTCCTGTCGGCCCTGAGCGACACGTACGTCTCGACGCGATGGACCAACGCGGTCGTCTTCGCGATCCTCGTCGTGATTCTAGTGTTCCGCCCATCCGGGCTGTTAGGCGAAGACGTCGGACAGAAGGCGTAAATTATGGCACAGCGCAGCGAAGCACGGCCGCTCGGGACCGACACGCGCTCCCGGCCAGAAACGGAGCAGAAGACATCTTCGCATGTCGGATCGTTGGTCAGGATCGGCCTCTGGACTGGTCTATTCGGTCTACTGATCGTCGTGTTATGGAGCGGATCCTCCGCGATCATGGCCGGATTGCTGGCCGGCGTGATCTGCGGCTTCGTAGCGTCCGGAAGAGCCGCCGGCGAAACGCCGAGGGATGGCGCACGCGCGGCTATGGTCGCGGCGCTCGTCGCGGGCGGCGTTATCATCCTTGGCGAGATCCTGCGCTACTACGGACTGGAGGTGCGCGGCTACGTGCGTAACGGACGGGTCGCCTCGGCCGCCGTCGCGTTTCGCTCCGTGGGCATCGGCCTGATCTGTGCGGTGGGCCTCGCGGCCCTGATCGGCTTCGCCCGATACTTGCCAGAGCGCATGAGCCGGCTCATCACGGTAGGCACACTCGGCCTGCTCGTCGTGATCTTCCCGTTCCTCGACCGGCAGATCGATCTCCTGTGGATCAACACGCTCATTCCGATCCTGGTCTTTACGCTCCTCGCGCTCGGTCTCAACATCGTCGTCGGCTACGCGGGTCTGCTCGACCTCGGCTATGCCGCCTTTTTCGCGATCGGCGCCTACACGGCCGGGCTGCTGTCGTCGAGCCAGCTTGGCTCGCAGTTTGGCTACACCTACCAGATGAATTTCTGGCTGGTCATCTGGGTCTCGGCGGCGGTCGCGGCGCTCTTTGGTCTGATCCTCGGGGCGCCGACGTTGCCGCTGCGCGGCGATTACCTGGCGATCGTGACCCTCGGCTTTGGCGAAATTGTCCCGATCGTCTTTCGTAACCTGACCTCCGTCGAGCTTTCGATCCCATTTACGAATACCGTGCTGATCGGCAAGAACGGCATCTGGGGCAACCTGTCTAAGCCGCTGAATGTCACGAACGGCGAGTTCGGGATCAACCCGATCCAACAGCCGCGCCTCCAGTTGATCGACATGCCCGCACTCCTCGGCGGGCGGCTAGCGACTTCGCAGACGATCGGGGCGATCGTCGGGCTTGTGCTGTTCATTGCCCTGGTAGCGCTCGCCATCACCGTGCTGATCCGGACAGTCCAGGTTCAGATATTGAATCACGCCACGCGCTATGCGCTCGTCGGCACCGGTGTGGCAACCGGCCTAGCGGTCGGCGTCCTCAGCTTCATCTTCTTCGGCCAGTATTTCGCGTGGGTAATCCTGGCGGTGTTGACAATCCTGGGGGCCGTACTCACGCTCGCACTCGGGCTCCGCCGGCACGGCTACCTGCCGGCTTTGGCCGGCCTTACCGTCACGTTGGGAATACTCGTCGGGCTCTTCATCATGGCAACGGAGTCACGGGAGCAGCTCAGCTTTGCCAATCCGAATCAGCGCTGGATGTGGTACTACCTGATCATCGGCATCATGCTGCTGTCGATTTTCTTCATTAACCGTCTCCGGCGTTCCCGGCTCGGCCGCGCTTGGATGGCGATGCGCGAAGATGAGCTGGCGGCGGCGGCGATGGGCATCGATATCGTGCGCACGAAGCTGCTGGCCTTCGCCATGGGCGCAACCTTTTCGGGCTTCGCGGGCGCCTACTTTGCCGCGTATATCCAAGCGATCTTTCCGTCTACCTTCGACTTCTCGGTCTCGGTGATCGTGCTCTGCATGGTGATCCTCGGCGGCCTCGGCAATATGGTCGGCGTGATCATCGGCGGCCTGATCATTATGTCGGCCGATCGCCTCTTCTTTCCACAGATCTCGTCGTTCGTCCAGGATCTTTCAGGGACCACCAGGCAGCCGTTTTTCAATAGCCTCGACGTCACCCAGTATCGCATCGCGCTGTTCGGACTCGTGCTGGTGATCATGATGCAGGTACGGCCGGAAGGGCTGGTCCCAAATCTTCGCCGCAAGCTCGAGCTGAAAGGTGACGACGAGGCAGTGCAGCGCGAGAACTCGGCGGTGTACGACGCCGAGCGTGATCCACAGCTGGCCGCCGAGTAGCCCGGCACGGCGCGACAGCTCACCTAGCAAAGCCAGGAGCCTATGGCTGCCATTCTCGAAGCTACCGGTATCACCAAACAGTTCGGCGGCTTGACGGCGGTCAAGCAAGTCGATTTCGTGATCGAGCGCGGCACTATCGCCGGCCTGATCGGTCCGAACGGCGCCGGTAAGACGACCTTCTTCAATATGATCACCGGCCTATACGTGCCGACCTCGGGCGACATTCTCTTCGACGGACACCGGTTGAACGGCCTCAAGCCGCATGAGATTACGACGGCCGGTATTGGGCGCACCTTTCAGAATATTCGCCTCTTCAGCAATATGACCGCCCTCGAAAATGTGCTCGTCGGGCAGCATGTGCGTCTAAGGGCCGGTCTGCTCGGCATCCTGACGAGCTCCCAGCAGGTGCTGAGCGAAGAAGCCGCCGCGCGTAAACGCGGCCTCGAATTGCTCGACTACGTCGGTCTCGGCCGGCGCGTGGCCGACGAGCTGGCACGTAACCTTCCGTACGGCGATCAGCGTCGCCTCGAGATCGCGCGTGCTCTCGCGACCGAGCCAAAGATGCTGCTGCTGGACGAGCCGACGGCCGGCATGAACCCCAACGAGACGGACCGCCTCACGCGTTTTATCAGCCAGGTGCGAGATGAGCTCGGGATGACGATCCTCTTGATCGAGCACGACATGAAAGTGGTGATGGGCATATCACAGCGCGTGACCGTGCTGGACTACGGCGCGAAGATCGCCGAGGGACTTCCACACGAGGTCCAGACCAATGAGCAGGTGATCGAAGCCTACCTCGGCAAAGGCAGCGCAGCCTATGGCAAGGGCGGCAGGCGTCCCGTCACGGCGCCGCAAGGGGGTCCTAGTGGCACTGCTTGAGCTCCAGGACGTCCACTCCTACTATGGCAATATTCATGCTCTAAAGGGTATCAATATTACGGTCAACGAAGGCGAGATCGCGACACTGATCGGCTCCAACGGTGCCGGCAAATCGACGACACTGCGGACCATTTCGGGACTGCTCAGCCCGCGGCAGGGGCAGGTCCTCTTCAACGGCCAGCGTATCGATAATCTGCCCGCGCATATGATCGTCCACCTCGGAATCTCCCACTCGCCCGAGGGCCGGCGGATCTTTCCGCGGCTCACGGTGCTCGAAAACCTCGAGATGGGAGCGTACACGCGCCCGCGTCGTGACCGAGAGTTCCAGGCCGACCTCGACCGGGTCTTCGAGCTCTTCCCCCGTCTCAAGGAGCGTGCCGCGCAGAAAGGCGGCACGCTCTCCGGTGGTGAGCAGCAGATGCTGGCGATCGGCCGGGCGCTGATGGGACACCCGCGCGTGCTGCTGCTGGACGAGCCGAGTATGGGCCTGGCCCCGATCCTCGTCGATCAGATCTTTCGCATCATCCAGAACATCAACGAGCAGGGAACCACGATCCTGCTCGTCGAGCAGAACGCGCTCCTGGCACTCGGTATCGCGCATCGCGGTTACGTCCTCCAGACCGGCGAGATCGTCCTCCGAGATAGTGCGGTCAATCTTCAGCAGAACGAGATGGTACAGAAGGCCTACCTCGGAATGGAATGAGACAACCTCCTCCAGCCAGTTTTCACCCATACCACCCGCCAAAAGCACTGCACGCTCTGTCCGAATAACGCGGTATGATTGCCAGCTACAGGCGTAGTGAGACCGGAGCGTGCATGGAACAACCTTTCCTCGGCGACCAATCCTCTCTCTCGGCCCACATATGGCGACCTGTGGTCGCCTTCACGCTCTTGCTGGGCTACTTCGCGCTATTCGGCGTTCTAATCGGCGGCCAGGGCGTGCTCTGGGCCGAAGTCATTCGCACGATGCGGCTGAGCAAGAGTACCTTCGGCACGGCCCAGCTTGTCTCGCCGTTGATCGCGGTGGTATTGCTGCTCGCGGGCGGCCAGCTTACCGCCTGGGCAGGCAAGAAGCGCCTGGCGGTAGTCAGCCTTGCGCTGCTCGGTGTCTCAGTGCTGCTGCTCGCAAGCGCGGGTAATCTTTGGGGTCTGCTCGGCGCGCTCCTCGTGGCGGGAGCCGGAGCCGGCCTGATGGAGCTGGCGATGAACGGAGGCACCCTGGACTGGGAGCAGGCGACACGGCGTAACGTTATGAACGTCATGCACGCGGGCTTCAGCGGCGGCGCCGTCGTGGGCGCACTGGCTGCGGGCCTACTGCTCGGAAGGGGTTGGAGCTACAACTCAGTTCTCGTGGTTATGGCCGTGCTCTGCGGGCTGGCCATGCTTGCCACGTTCCCCGTTCGCTACACTCCGGTCGACGCTACACATCATGACCACAGCCGGCCCGGCGCAACGCTTCGTCTGCTCTTCAGCCGCGCGCTTCTGGTAGTAGCCCTGCTCTGCGACCTGGGTGTGGTCGGCGAAAGCGTCGCAAATCTCTGGTCGGTGATCTACCTGCATCAGCTCGGCGCAACGGCGGTCGTGGGCGGTGCAGCCTTCGCGCTCTTCAACGGCTCGATGTTCGCGGGCCGGCTGCTGAACGCGCCGTTGGTCGAGCGTATGGGCGCGCGTATCTCACTGCTGCTCTCGGGAGCCCTGCTGGTTCTCGCCAACGTGTTGCTGCTGGCAGGCGGCGGCATAACGCTGGCCGTCATCGCATTCGTCTTCCTCGGACTGGGCGTAGCTGGAGTCATTCCGACCGCGCTGACGGTAGCTGCGCGGCGCGTGCCCGGGAACAGCGGAGCGATCACCGGCGCGACGATGGCCGCCTATGGCTGCTTTATCATCTGCCCTCCGCTGATCGGCTCGATCGCGGACCTCGTGTCGCTCCGTTCCGCGCTGCTCAGCGTAGGACTGAGCGGTTTCGCAATTCTCTGGTTGGCCTGGGGGGTCGATCGAAGGCACGCCTGAAGTCACGGCGCGGCGTCGTCGTCGCTCAAGACCTCGCGCGAGCGTCCGCCTTCGGCGGGGCCCACGATGCCCTGCTGCTCGAGGAGGTCGATCAGCTGTGCAGCCTTCGAGTAGCCGATGCGCAGGCGGCGCTGCAGGAGTGACGCGGAGGCGCGCTCGTGCTGGCGCACGAGCCGGATCGCCTGCGGCAGCAGCTCGTCCTGCTCGTCGTGACTGAGAGAGCCGGTACTGGAGGCCGGCAGAGGCAGGAACGGCGTAGAGGGCGGCTCGGAAGTTACACTCGCTGCACCATCGGTAGGAGCGTTCGATCCGTCGCCGGATGGCTCCACCGTTCCGTCCTCGCGGGGGGCGGGCCGTAGCGGCACACCTGCCGAGGTAGGCGGTTTCGCCGTTACCTCCTCGGGCTTGCGCGCGGCACGCCAGAAGTTCACGATACGCTCGATCTCACGGTCCGAAACCCAGGTGCCCTGCACACGAATCGGCTTGGGCGCATCCGACGCAAGATAGAGCATATCGCCGCGACCAAGAAGCTGCTCCGCGCCGTTGGTGTCGAGGATCACGCGCGAATCGATCTGCTGGGTCACGGCGAAGGCCATGCGCGTCGGGAAGTTCGCCTTGATCAGGCCGGTTACCACGTCCACCGATGGACGCTGTGTCGCTAGGATGAGGTGGATGCCGATCGCGCGCGCCATCTGCGCCAGGCGACAGATCAGCGTCTCGACCTCGTCGGGCGCCAGCAGCATCAGGTCCGCCAGCTCGTCCACGATGATCACGATATAGGGCAGCGGCTCGAGATCGGCGCGCTTGCGCGCCTCTTTGTTGTGCGAATCGACGTTGCGGAAGCCCTTTTGGGCCAGCAGCTTATAGCGCCGCTCCATCTCGCGCACCGCCCACTTGAGCAGGCTGACCACCCGTTCCAGCTCGGTCACAACCGGCGCCAGGAGGTGCGGGATATGGTTATAGACGATCATCTCGACCATCTTGGGGTCGATCATGATGAACTTGAGGTCGTCAGGTGTATGCTGCATCAGGAGCGTGGTGACGATCGAGTTGATCGCCGCCGACTTGCCACTCCCGGTACTTCCTGCGATCAGCAGATGGGGCGCCCGTGTGAGATCGGTGATGACGGGCGTGCCTGAGACATCTTTGCCGAGAGCAAGCTTGAGCCGGCCCTTGTGCGCGTTGAACTCCTCGGTGTCGATACATTCTTTGAGCGACACCGAGGCGATGGCCATGTTAGGGATCTCGATCCCAATATACGGCGTGCCGGGTATCGGCGCCTCGATGCGGATCGAGGGCGCTGCCAGGGCAAGCGCCAGATCTTTTTCGAGCGACGTAATCCGGCTCACCTTGACGCCCACCGCGGGCTGCAGTTGGTACTGCGTAACCGCCGGGCCCGGGTTCATACCCACCACCTGGGCCTCGATTTTGAACGACGAGAGGGTATCCTCGATGACGCGCGCCTTGGAGCGCTTTTCGTTGTCGTCGACCTCGCCTTCGGAATAATCGTCGAGCAGATCAAGCGGCGGCGGTGGCCAGGCCTGCCGCGCACCACCCGCATCGATCTCCGCGATCTCCGCTTGTGGCGGAGCGGACTTCTCCTTGGCCGTCTTTGCCGCAGCCGGGGCAGCCACTGGTGGGGAGACCACGATCTGCTGCGTATCGGCGTTCGCCGCTGAGGAGGGAGAAGCCGACGGCGGCGATGCCGCCGGCGCCGCACCATCACCCATAGGTGCCGGCCCGCGCTCGCGGTTGCGCTCGAAGAGCCCCGGCTGCGTTGGACGCGCGGCGATCGGTGTTAGCACCAAGTCCTGCTGGAGCTGCTCGACCGACGGAGGGCTCGGCCGCGTGAGAGCTTCCGCCGTCCGCGCGCTGCGTTTGGGTTTCTGCAGCTCGTTGGCAAAGGGAACTGGCTCCACTGCCAGATCGTCCGGATCGTCGTTCGCTGCGGTCCCGCTCCGAGTGCTCGAACTGAAGAGTATGCGTCCGATCATGCTAAAGCCGCTGCGAATCGCACGCAAGAACTGGCGGAGTGTCACGTTGAAGGTCAGCAGCACCGCGAAGATGAAGAGCAGGGCGAGCACCGTCCAGGCGCCCGCGACGCCGAAGCCGCCGATCAGGAGCCGGTTGAGGAGCGCGCCGACGACCCCGCCTCCTGTGCCGAGCGGCACGGCGTAGGTATCGCTCTCTTTCGGCTCCAGCATGGCGAGGACGACAACCGCGAGCAGCAGAACTCCGAGCACGTTGCTGCCACTGATCGGCGCGTCGATGATGCGCTCCTGCCAAATGATCAGGCCGCCGACGACTATGAAGAGCAGCGGGACGACGACTGCGCCCCGTCCGAACGCATCCTGCATTCCCTCGGCGACAAACCGGCCGACGGCGCCGGCGTTGCTGGAAACCAGCAGCACGAGCAGGAGCGCCCCCAGGCCGATCAGGAACAAGCCGAAGAACTCCCGCTGGCGCTGCGGCGTGAGCCAGCTTGGGCTGCGACTCGTCGAGGACGCGCGGCGCGCCGGCGTCCGGGTACGCGTGGAAGCCTTGCCTTTGGCTTCGCGCTTGGACGCGTCGCTTCTTCCTTTGGCCTGGGTGCGTTTGCTCAGGTTAGACCTCCATCACCACGGGGAGGACCATCGGGCGGCGGCGAGTCTGCTGGTAGAAGTATTCGCCCGCAACGTCCTTGATTTTACGCTGGATGAAAGTCAGGTCGGCCCCCGGCTCGTCGCCGTCACCGTTCAGCCGGCCGTCGAGCGACTCGCGCACGCGCTGCTTCGCGCCTTCGAGCAGATCGGTCGTCTGGCGCAGATGGACGATACCTCGACTGACCATATCCGGCCCGGCGACGATGCGGCCGCTATTACGGTCGACGCTGACGACGACCATCAGGATGCCGTCTTTGGCAAGCAGCTGCCGGTCGCGCACCACGGCATTCGCGACATCGCCGCCGATCGCAGTCCCGTCCACGTAGATCATGCCGACGGGAGCCTTACCGACGATTCCGCCGTAGTCCTGGCTGAACTCCATCATCACGCCGGTCTCGGCGAGGATCACGTGGTCGGCCGGCCAGGCCATGTTCATCGCCAGCTTTTGATAGATCGCCATGTGCCGGTAGTCGCCGTGGAAGGGCACGATATACTGCGGACGCAGCAGGGAAAGCGCCATCTTGAGCTCTTCCTGGGCGGCATGCCCGGAGACGTGCACCGGCGCTGTCGCGGTTCCCTGCCCGTAGATCACTTCAGCCCCGAGACGGAAGAGATTGTCGATCACACGTGAGACCGAGACCTCGTTACCGGGGATCGGCGTGGCAGACAGCACCACAGTGTCGCCGGCCTTGATCTTCATGTGCGGGTAGTCGCGATTGGCCATGCGCGCGAGAGCGGCCATCGGCTCACCCTGGCTGCCCGTGCAGACGATCGCAATCTGATCGTCGGGGTACAGGCCCATCTCGGAAGCGCGGATGATAGTCCCCTCCGGCACCTTGAGGTAACCCATATCCATCGCGATGCGCACGTTGTTTTCCATCGACCGGCCCATCGGCACGACCTTACGACCGTATGCGTCGGCGGTGTCGATAACCTGCTGCACGCGCGAAATGTTCGACGCGAAGGTCGCGACGGCGACACGACCCTGCGCGACGGTGAAGATCCCGTCGAAGGCCCGCGCGACGACCCGTTCCGAAGGCGTGACACCGCTTAACTCGGCGCGCACGCAATCCGTCAGCAGCAACATCGGGTTGCGCCGGCCAAGCTCGGCCATCTTCGCGACGTCGGTCGGCCAATTGTCGACCGGGGTATGGTCGAACTTCCAGTCGGTGAGATAGACGACCAGCCCTGCCGGCGTGGTGATCCCGAAGGCTACCGCGTCGGGGATCGAGTGCGCGATGTGAAACGGCTCGACCGTAAATGGGCCAACCACGTACTTCCCGCCAGCTTCGATCTGATTGCGCTGACCCTTGTCGAGAAGCTTATGCTCCTTGAGCTTGGGCTGTATCAGGCCCAGCGTTAGCGAGGTAGCATACAGGGGCGGAAAACCCAGAAGTGGCAGTAAATAGGGAATCGCGCCGATGTGATCTTCGTGGCCGTGTGTGACAAAAATCCCGTGGATCTTTGCCTTGCGCTCCTGGAGATAGGTCACATCCGGGAGGATCAGGTCGACACCCAACATCTCGGATTCGGGAAACATGACGCCCATGTCGAGGATCAGAACATCGTCGTCGTACTCGAGCGCCCAGCAGTTGCGACCAACCTCACCGGCTCCGCCGAGAGGTATGACACGTAATCGATTTTTTGCCATAGTCCAGCGACCACTGGAAGCCTGACTTGTCCCAGTGTCGCCCATCGCTCCTTTCAGAGTTGGCGCTTACGCGCCCGTGGTCCGTCCTTCCGGACGGAACGATCCGAACCTTTATTTACCGTGCCGCGACTCGCGGCTACTCGTCCTTACCTACCCGGGCTACGTGCCCGACGCTTCCTCGGCCGGCACACACTGCCGGCCCAATCCTTCCGGCGTCGTCTTGCTCAGACCTGCGCGCGCGACGATCTGTCCGATCAGCTCATCGCGCGCTTCGACACCCGGATAGATCGGAATCCGATCTCCACCAAAGGCCTGGCGATGAAGCCAACCGACCGCCGGATTGCGGATCTGGGCATTGATCTGCGGATCTACCGCCAGCTCGGCTATTGCGTCGTCGGCGTCGGGCGTCCGCAAATCACGGACCGCCGACCAGGGGATATACAGCGCAATACCCGCTACAGTTCTAAAAGTTAGGCCATCGTCCGCCACCGCATAGCTCGCAGACCATTCTTCCCATAGGCTCCAAAGCAACAGCGGTGCGGCAATGAGCATTGCGAGCAGGAGCGCCGCCGGGATCAGCTGCCCGACGCTCGGTCCACGGCGCAGCACGACGCCCAGCGTCGACGGATGTATATAGCTGATGCCGAGAGCCGACGGAAGCATCGAGACTGCAAACACTCCAAGCAGCAGCGCCGCCACTGCCAACATAAGTATCATGCGACGACCTGCTCCCGTCAGCCGGTACGTCTTCACGCCGGCGACCGAGCAGCTATAGGCACGCTTCGAGGAGGCATCTAGAACAGGCTCAGCTGCTCGGGCTCGTCAGGAGCAGGCGGCTCGGGAGCAGGCGGCTCGGGAACGGATGCGGCGCCCTCTTCCTTGAGAACCTGATCGAGTCGCTCGATCAAACGCGGAATCTTCTGCATATCTCGTACGGCGTCGGGCATCGCCGCCATGTTGCGCAGCACGTAGGCCGGATGGTACAACGGGATCAGCACGCGTCGTCCATCGCGCTTGGCCTGGCCGTGTACCTTCGTGATCTTCGCGCCGGGGAAGAACTTTTCCATCGAGAAGCGGCCGAGCGTAGCGATCAGCTTCGGTTCGAGCAGCGCGATCTGGCGCTCCAGGTATCCGGCACAGGCCGCGATCTCCTCCGGGCGGGGATCGCGATTTTGCGGTGGACGGCACTTAACAACGTTCCCGATCCAGACGCCCTCGCGCGTCAGGCCGATCTCGCCCAAAAGCTCCTCGAGCAGCTTGCCGGCCTGCCCCACGAACGGCCGCCCCTGCTGATCCTCGTTGCGCCCGGGCGCCTCGCCGATGAACATGATCTCGGCATTCACCGGACCCTCGCCGGGCACGGCACGCGTGCGACCTTTGTGCAGCTCGCATGCCGTACAGCGATTCACCTCGGCGGCAATCTCCGCCAATCCCGCCGCGATCGCTTCGTAATCGCGCTCTTCGTCCATTATGTCTGAGGCGAATTATACCGGAGGTTGCACATCTGTTCAAGCATTGCTTGGCGCGATGTATGCCGGAGCGGTCGACAGCGCTGGACCAGGGAGCTGGGGGGGTCAAGGCGGTGCTACTTTGCTACGTTGTGAGGTTTGCCGCCTCACAATCAGTAGAATAGCGTAGCAGCGGCACGCTACGGTGACGCTACGCTGCTACGGTGTCTCCGATTAATTGCGCTCGCCGGGGCATGGTCTCTCGCTTCGTTTAGTCAGCTGCAGCGGCGAGCGGCACGGCCAGCGACTGCAGCTCCCGGGCGAGCGTCATCGGATCTTTGCAGACGTGGAAATCCCAACGCCCGAGTTAGCCCCAGTGGTTGACGGCGGCAACCCAGCGATTCGCTGCCTGGTGCTTCGCACGATCCTGGTCGTCCTCATAGCCTTTGATCTCCAGCAGCAGCGTTGTGTCGTTCGCCAGACGCACAACGAAATCGGGCAGGTAGACGTGGCTGACGCCGTAATATTCGTAGGGGATCGCCAGCTCGAGGTGGTCGTTCCGGGCGTAGAACTTCACGGCCTTTGACGCCTCCAAATGGAACGATGCGGACTTTTCCCACGTCGCCGTGTCGAGCACTACCTGATCGATGTGGCTGCGGTTGGTGGGGTGGCAGGGGCGCTTGGTCTTGAAGTCAACGTCTTTGGTCGAGCCGATCGGCTTGTAGCGATTCAGAATCGGCAGCAGCGGCGGCTCGCCCTGCTCGTCGTTGGGCTGGGTCGCCGTGACGAGCCGCTCGACGAGGCGGCCGGCGTACGTTTCGAGCCCACGCTCGCACGGGTCGGAGCCGCGCCAGTCGACCTTGCGGGCGACGTACTCGTCCACGAGCCGCATCACCTGCGGGAAGAGCTGATGCCGCGACCGGAGCTTGAGCTTCGGCTCCGCGCCAGCGACGCCTTCCGTAAGCGCGGCGACGAGTTGGCGGGTGATCTCGAACTTGATCGTCTGCAGGTGAACACTCGCATAGTAGGCCTCGCGATCTTGCAGCTCGGCCTCGAAGCCTGCGCCGCCGGTAGGTCCTCCGAGGTTGATGCCGACCTGTGGCTTGACGAAGACGGCCCGCGGATTCTGATCGGGCTCCAGCATCAGCTTCTCCATCTTCCCGACGTCGGCCTTGATCAAGTTGCGCCGCAGGGCGAAGGCGTAGCCCTCGACCACGGGAAACCGGATCTCGTAGCGCGCGCGGCGGGGATCGGCCTTGACGTGATTGCGCGGCGTGTCGTCGACGACGGCGGGCTGGTCCTTGGGCCGGCCCTTGAAGGGGATCACGGAGAAGGGGACGCCGTAGATATCGGCGTATTCGGGATCGAGCATCCCAGTTTCGGGGTTGACGGTGTAATCCAGGCGGCGCAACGCACGACCGACGACCTGCTCGCAGAGGAGCTGGCTGCCGAAGGCGCGCAGGCCGAGAATGTGCGTGACGTTATTGGCATCCCAGCCCTCGCTCAGCATCTGCACCGAGATCACGCAGCGCACTTGCTCGCCGGGCTCGCCCGGCTTGCCGACCGTCGCGACGACCTCACGCAGCGCCACGGCCGCCTCGCTACGCGTGGCATGCGGGTCCTCGCTTTCCGCTTCGGCAAGGAGCTTCGAGTCGATGCGCAGCGTGAGCCGCGCGGAGGGGCATTGGAGAGGAGCTCGGGAAAGACCTTGCCGCTGCCATAGGCCGTCGCGGTTTTAGCTTTCTTTTTGGTTTTGCCGCTCGCTCCACCCGCGTCGATCACCTCGACCTGCTGCTCGCCCGAGAGATTGCGGAAGAAGAGCTCGGCGATATCGGTATTGTCGCAGACGACGATCATCACCGGCGGGGTGTATTCCTGGCCGGGACGGGCGCCGCGGACGAGGTCGAAGCGCTCTTGGTACTGGCTGGCGAGCGTGAGCAGCGCGTCCTCGGCCTCGCGCCAGACGACCTCGGGCTTGGGCTTGCCGCCGGGGAGCTTCTCGCCAGGCTGGAGATGCTCGACGATATGCTGCCACAGCCGGAAGTATTTGGGCTCCGGGCGGCCGGTTTCGTCGCTGACGGGCAGGCGAGGAATCTTGACGATGCCTGACTCGATGGCGTCGACCAGGCCGAAATCGCTGACCAGCCAGGGGAAAGGAGCTCCCTCGACGTAGCCACTGCCCTGGAGGTAGAAGGGCGTAGCCGATAGGTCGACGCAGAACTTGACGCCGCAGGCGCGGTTGATGCGGTCGAGGCCAGCGATCCAGACGGTAGCCTCGTCGCGCTCGGCCTTTTCAAACGCCTTGAGCTTCGAGTCGTCGCCGAGCGGCGCAGGGCGATAGGCGTGGTGCGCCTCGTCGTTAAGCACCATGATCGGCGCGTGGTCGTAGAGGTCGCCCAGGACGCGCCGGGCGAACGCCTCGGGCCTCTCCTCACCCTTGTCGACTACTACGTAGCTCTTGCCGCCCTCGACGTGCGGCGACTCGGGGGCGAAGAGATGCCAGTTGGTGACGAGCACCTTGCCCTTGTTGAGCTCGGGCATGAGCTGCGAGGGCACGATGTCGAAGGCAGCGTAATAATTCTGGGGATCGTCGGGCCGGAGCACCTGCAGCCGCTCTTTGACCGTCAAGTTCGGGCAGACGAGCAGCGCTGCCGCTGGAAAGCGCTCGTCCCCGGGCACGCGCCCACGGTTGCAGAAGGCCCAGGCGACGAGCATCGCCATCACCACCGTCTTGCCGCTCCCGGTCGCCATCTTGCAGCCGTAACGTAGGAGCGGGCCGAGTCCGGGCTCGTTGGGAACATCCGCGAGCTTCGGGAAGTCGAGCAGGCGCCCACCGGCCGCGAACGCGGGCTGTTGGCCCTTACAGAGCCGGGCGTAATCGTGGGGGCTCAGCTCGGGCTTCCAGCGCGGCCGCTTGCCCGAGGCGAGGATCTCGTTGAGGTAGATAATCGTCTCGACCGCCTCGCGCTGGCAGAAGAAGAGCCGCCGGGCGCGCTCCGGACTCGCCCAATGGCGCAGAAGCTGGTTCGTGACGGCCGTAGCGCCCTCATAGTCGCTCTCGCGCCAGCGCCGCACGTCCGAGCGCAGGGCGTTGACCAGCGGCAGATCGTCGCGCTCCTCCTCGGCAAACATCTGAAGCTGGGCTGCCGGTGCGCTGGCTCTTATACCAGTAGCTCGCCGGTCGCCGCCCCGGTGATTGGGACGCAGCGCCCGTCTGTGTGTCGTAGATCCAGTGCTTGTCCGGCTCGTCGTAAGGAGCGCAGAGGATCGGGTTCTCGACCGGCTGGATCGGGATTTCGTTTTGGACTGATGTAGGCATAGATTTGTCTCGATGGGAGAGCCCTCACCCCCGGCCCCTCTCCCATTGCGGTGGGAGAGGGGAGCAGGATGCTTAGCTCAATCTGCTATTGTCAGCGACCGGCAGTGTCATGGTCCAACAGCGGCCAGAGGCGGGAGCAGGATGCTTAGGGTCCGTCACGATATAACCTATCCAAGTATGGTGCCTAATCAGGCGTAGATCCCACTCTAAACTGGGCAGGTTATTCTTTGACGGACCCTTAGGTCAATGTGCTACTGTCAGGGTCAGGCTTCGGG
>JBBSGA010000022.1:0-32057 GCA_038254585.1 Chloroflexales bacterium
ATCGGATATGGTGGGGCCACCTGGCTCCCACTCTAACCCCTTATATCGGGCACTGCCCATCGAAAAGGAGGCTACGATGGCTCAGGCGATCCAGCGTCGGGAAGCTACTCCCAGCGGGCGGATTTGGCGGCCGGGAACCAAGGAGGCGATTACCGGCTGGCTCTTCGCAATGCCCTGGATCATCGGCTTTCTCGTCTTCACGGCTGGGCCGATGATCTTCTCGATGTATACCAGCTTCACACACTACAACATCACGACGCCGCCGAAGTGGATTGGGTTAGGCAACTATCAGGCGATCTTTCAGGATGGCTTTTTCTACACGGCGCTCAAGAACACGTTTTGGATCGTCCTCGTCAAGACGCCGATAGTCCTCGTCGTATCGATTGTGATCGCCCTTCTGCTGAATATAGACCTTCCGGGCGCCAGGGTGTTTCGCACGATCTTCTACCTACCGAATGTCCTCGCAGGCGTAGCGGCAGTCTTTCTCTGGCAGTGGATTCTGGCTCCCAACGGCATCCTCAATCGCACGCTCGGAGCTGTCGGCCTGCCCACGCCGGCCTGGTTCGTCGACCCGGCCTGGACAAAGCCGGGGCTGGTCGTCATGGGCATGTGGTGGATCGGCGGCGGCGTCCTGATCTATCTGGCAAGTCTCAAAGGTATCCCGGCGCAGCTTTACGAAGCCGCCGAGATCGACGGCGCTTCCGGGCTGGCTCAGACCTGGTATATCACGCTGCCCATGCTCTCGCCGACGATTTTCTTCCAGGTCGTCACCGGCATCATCGGCGCGTTTCAAATCTTCACCACGGCTTACATCATTGCCGGCCCCGACTCGCCCACCGGCGGTCCGGGACAGTCGCTACTTTTCTACGTGCTGTATCTCTACAACCGCGCCTTCGGACGGGTCGGCGTGGGCGGCTTCCAGATGGGTTATGCAGCAGCGCTAGCCTGGATTCTTTTCGTCATTATCCTGGTCGTGACATTGATCCAGCTCGCACTCGCGAAGCGGTGGGTTTACTACGAAGCCGAAGGACGTTAGAGGGCCAGCTGACACCACAAGCCTAAACCGGTTGTCACGACGCTCTAATCTTTTTGCTAGGTTGAAGCGGAGATCTGTATGGCAACAGCAGTCGAACAGCTAGGCACAGTGAAAACGCTCGCGGCCGAGCACGGGCCGCGACGCAAGCTCTCGGCCGCGTCGATCCTGGTGTGGGTGCTGCTGGCCGGAATCAGCATCCTCTTCCTCGTGCCTTTTGCATGGATGCTCTCGACCTCGCTCAAGGACGTGCGTGAGCTTTTCGGCACGAACTGGATACCCGGGCGCTTGGCGTGGGAGAACTACCGTGAGGCGTTCAGCTTCGGCATGTGGGGCCGCTGGACACTCAACACCGTCGTCATTACGGGCGTTGCCGTGATCGGTACGCTGCTTTCGACATCGCTCGTCGCCTATTCCTTCGCTCGCCTACGCTGGCCCGGGCGTGACACGCTCTTTTCGGTGGTGCTGGCGACGATGATGCTGCCCGGTGTCGTAACGATGATCCCGCAGTTCATCCTCTATGCCAAGCTGCCCGCGTTCGGCTTTCAGGGCTCGCAAAATTGGGTGAACACGTTCTTGCCGCTCACGGTGCCCGCCTTCACCGGCAACGCGTTCTATATCTTCCTCATGCGGCAGTTCATGCGCGGCATCCCAATGGAGCTTTCGGAGGCAGCTAAGATCGACGGCGCGACCGAGTTGCGGACGTGGTGGAGCGTCGTCGCGCCGCTCACCAAGCCTGCCCTCGCCGCCATTGCCATCTTCACCTTCCAAGGTGCGTGGGAAGACTTCATGGGTCCGCTGCTCTACCTCCAGCGCGAAGATCTCTATACGCTTCAGCTCGGTCTGCGCCAGTTCGAGTTCGCAGCGGGCGGAGCGCCGGCGTGGAACTGGATGATGGCAGCCAGCCTGGTCGTGATGCTGCCGGTCATCGCGGTCTTCGTAGCGTTCCAGCGCTACTTCATCGAAGGCGTTACGTTGACCGGAATGGGGGGACGGTAGGTTACGGGGTAGGGGACAGGTTACAGGGAGCGGGAGGAGCCTTTTCTCTCCCGCTCCCTGTAACCTTTATCACGCCCGGCGCGGGGCGACGATGTTGCCGCCGACGCCGGCCAGCAAAATCCCTACGAAGATGCAGGAGAAGGCTGTAAAGCCGACCGGCACGGACCGTGTGGGATTGGTGGCATACCAGAGCCCGATCGGCGTAATCAGGATGCCGAAGACCTCGAGGGCGAGGCCGAAACGAATCAGAAAGCCCGCGAGAAGAGTGGCCCTTGTCGTCTCGCCGCCGCCCCGGCGGGCCATAACCAGCGAGACGATCGTCGCAAGAAATGCCAGACCATACATAAAAAAGGTCAGCACGTACTTGTTGGCGATTTGCGAGTTGTTCGGAAACTGTGCCGAGATCGGATCGACGAGCACCAGGTCCCACGCTACCGTGACTACAAAGGCAAGGACCGCGCCGATCGCGTAGAGCAGGAGATCGCTGCGGCGGACCCCAAGATTGAAGTTACGCATGTCGTGCTCTCCTTAAGGTGCGGCCGTCGCTCCCGGCCCAACATCCTTGCCCGGAGCGAGAGGTGGATTCGTCGCGCTGGCGCCCGGGCTGGTCCCGGGCTGCGGGGTCGGCTGCGTCGTAGGCTTCAACGTGCCGCCCGGCGCTGCCGGCACGGCTTTGTCGGCGCTCGGCACGAGGCTGCCGTCACGCTTGATCGCCTTCAGATAGTTAAGCAGCGACTTGTACTCGTCCTCCGTGATAGCAATTGCCGGCATCTGAGGGTATTTTTCGCCGTCTTTGCCGTCGTACGAGGTATTCGGGAAGCCGGCGCTGCCCTTCTGAATCCACTCCAGAACATCGGCGTCGTTGATATCCTTGCCGTTGGGGAGCTTTGTGCCGAAAGCCGCGGTGCCATTCGGCTGGAAAAGGCCACCCAGACCCGGACCGACGAGCTTCTTGTCGTTGGGATTATGGCAGCCGACGCAAGCCTTGGCCGCAAAGACCGCCTGTCCCTTGCCCAACGGTGTCGCGTTCGGATCGGCCGTCGGTTGATTCTGCGCCGCGACCGTCTCCGCCACCTCGACGGCCGACTGGGGCGGTTGGCCGTTCCAAGAGAGCACGTAGGCGGTAATATTCTCGATCTGGTCCATGCGCAGCGGGCCACCGGCCTGCTGGCCCCACGCGGGCATCGGCGTGCCGCGGATCCCCGAGATCAGCGTCGCCTCGATGTAGTTGCGCATCGTGCCATACTTTTCCTTGATGCCGTACTGCGCCTCGAACGGAACCTGGCCGCTCGTATTCTTGGTCGTGTAGCGCTGCACGATGTTGTTCAGGCGCGGCGCGCCGAACTGGTTGGCGTTACCCTGGCCCGCCAAACCGTGGCAGGGCGAGCAGTACTGCTCGTAGTCCCGCGCGCCGCGCTCGATCTGGGTTGCCTGCGTCGCGGCACTCGCCTCCGGGAGGTGCACGGTCTTCTCCGTCAGGAAGATCACGACGAGCGCAACGGCACTGCCGAGGGTAAAGAGCGTCGCGAGGAGAATGTTCCTGGTCATCGATAGTCCTTCATCTGCGTAGCGCGCACGGCTACTTGCTCGCCTGCTGATTGGCAGGCTGCTCGGGAAGCGGACGCTCGTGCGAATCACGATCCAGGTAGTCGCTCTGCTGCAGGCGCGACTGTTGGAGCTTGCCCTGCTTGTCGGTCAGCGGCTTCGGGTTGCCGAGCTTGTCGACCTCGCTTGCCGTCCAGGTCAGGTTAACGGTCGCCCGCTTGATCTTGACCGCGGGCTGCCCATTGACCTGGCGAATCTGGCCCTTGTCGTCGGTCTCGTAGAGCCAGGGCTCGATCGTCAGTTGGCCGACCAGGGGTGCGATAAAGCGCCGGTCGGTCTGCGACCAGTGGACGACGTCGGCAGTAAAGCGATCGTAGAGCTGCTGCGTCTCGGGCGCAACATTCGTCTGGCCGGAGATGCGCGTCGACGGCGCGGCGCCCGGACTTGCGATCGAAACCTCGAAGACGGTGCGCGTGTCGGGCAGCTTATCCCACGCCGTCATATCGATGATACCCTCGCCTTCGATCGGCACGAAGTCCGTTGTAATCTCACTACCCGCCGTCTGCTGGATGCCGTAGAAAGGCGAGCCCGCGTAGGTCAGGAAGCCGAAGCCAAGGATGGCAATGCCGGCGCTAGCCAGCGCGACCTTGCGGTCCTTGAATCGGCGCGAGGGGTTGCGATCGATGTAGGGCAGCAGGAAGAGGGAGACAAAGATCACGGGCGGCCAGGCGATCCCGAACCACTGCTTATCGCCGAACTTCAGCATACCCTGCAGCCAGAGGAAGTACCACGGCGCCTGGGTATGGTTGGGCGTCTGCGTCGGGTTCGCATGACTTTCGAGGCCCGAGTCCCAGAAATACTGGTTGATGATAATGAAGCCGAAGGTCAGCAGCGCGATAACGGCGACCTCGAAGAAGACCTGGTCGGGTAGGAACGGTATCTTGCGCTTAGTCGGCGGCCGGCTCTCGAAGAGCTCGTGGAGCGGCGAGATCTCCTGCTTGCGGACGGCATAGTAGTGCACGCTGATCATAATCATCACGCCGATCGGCAGCATGAAGATGTGCAGTAGGTAGAAGCGCAGCAGGGTGCCGGCGCCGACATCGGGAGCGCCGCGTAAGAGGAGATTCGTCGCATTACCCAGGAGCGGGGCGGCATCGGCCATCGAGGAGCCGATCGTGACGGCCCAGTAGGCCAGCTGGTCCCACGGCAGCAGGTAGCCGGAGAACGAGAGCAGGAGGGTGAAGAGCAGGAGCACCACCCCCGTAAACCAGATGAACTGGCGCGGCGACTTATACGAGGCCGTGAAATAGGTGCGCATCATGTGCAACACCACAATCGCGACCATCATGTGTGCCCCAAGACGATGCATCCTGCGCATCAAAGCCCCGAGCGGTACGTCGCTGATGATCTTGAGCATATCGGAGTACGCCTGGTTCGGCGACGGCGTGTAGTAGACCATCAGGACCAGACCCGTGACGGCTTCGAGCACGAAGAAGAAGGTCGAGAGCCAGCCAAGGCCGAAGGTGTAGTACCAGGCCGTTGCCTCGAGCGGGAGCGCACGAGGGCGAATGTGGTACCAGAAACTGTTGTTGTGGACGCGCATGCGCGGGTTCGGCCGCGGCGCAGCCTCTCCGCGGATCGCCGAGCGCCACTCTTTCCAGCCCATCGAGGGAAAGAACGAGCGGCCGGCCTCGACTACCGCACCCTTGAACCGCTGCACTGGTCCTTGCGGGCGCCTTGCAGGCGTGGTTGCCATAGAACGCTCCTGTCTCAGAAGTCTGTTGTCGGTTGTCAGTCGCAGCTAACCGGTCATCGGGCCTCGGCACTCAGCAGCCTGCGACTATGATCTCGTCTAGCTGCTGACTTCCGCTGGCCGGATCTAGTGTGATTTGCCAGTCATTTTGCTGCCGGTGTCGACGGTAATCGTCCCGTCCGCGGCAACATCTGTGACGAATTGATCAAGGTTCCGCCCGGCGGGGCCGCGCACGTACTGGCTCGTGCGCTCGAAGGTCGAGCCATGGCACGGGCAAATGAAACGGTTTTCGGACTGCTGGAAGGGGATCAAGCAGCCCAGGTGTGTACAGACTTGGTAGATCGCGATAATGTGCGGGCTCGTCGGTGGATCCGGTTTCTCATTGGTTCCCGGCTCGGTGGTGACCTTCACCACGTAAAACTTACCGTTCGAGTTTAGGTCCGGCGGGCGGTCGAGGGTATACGCATCGGCCTTCTGGGTAACCACGAACTTGCCGCCGAACTGGCCGGCCTTGAAGCGCGGGTAGGCAAAGCCACCGGGGATCGCCTTTGCCGCGTCTTTCGGCACGACAGCCTTGAGCAGTGGATCGCGCTCGGGATCGGGCGCGGTCATCGTGGCGACGGCTGCGCCGAGATAGAGCGCGGTGGAGCCGGCCAGGGCATAGACCAGGGCTTCGCGGCGCGTTATCTTGATGCGGGACGAGCGTGGAGGCGGGGGCGGAGCGTCCGGACGTGCTTTGGCCTGGATCGCCTCGGCCTCGTCCTGGGTGATGACCCGCCGCCCGGCATTTCGCGGCTCAGTCTCGGTCGCCATGCGCATACTCCTTCATCAGGGTATCCTCTCGAACATCATGCATCGTAATTCGAAGCGTCGCACGTGCGACGCCGGTACTGGCGATGGATGGTCGGATGCCCGACCTCAGCGGTCAGGGGGTCGAAATGTGGGCACGCTCTCTGACTACTGACGGCTGGTGCCGATATGTAATTCTAGCATAGGTCGGATTCGGGAACAATCGGGGTCAGCCGGCGATTGGCGATCTCACTCGTCGAGCCGCCTCAGTAGGCCGTGCTCCGCCACGAGGCCGGCTGCCAGCGTTTTATAGCCAGTGGTCTCGAAGAGAACAGTGACGTCCGGTCCGGTGGCGGACTCCACGACCCCTTCGCCCCAGGCTTCGTGTGTCACGCGCTCCCCGCTCGCGAACTGGATCGAGGAAGGCTCCGGCTCGGCTACGACGACGCGCTGTGTCCCCGAGCGTGGCACGTCGTTGTCACACATGTCACACTGCTCGGGCTCGAATTCTTCGCCGAAATAGTTAAGGATGTAGCGGCGGCGGCATCCCACGGATTCGACGTAGCCATGCATCATCTCAAGCCGGCTCTGCTCATAGGCGCGGCGGTACTGCTCCTTGTCGAGTGATATAGCATCTGGGTCGAAATCATCGACACGCAGACGAACCCGTCCACGGCGCTCCTGGACGATCTTGTGCTGCTTGAGGATGGCGACCAGGCGAACGAGATCGGCTTTGTCCAGGCCGATAGCAGCCGCGAGCTCGCGATAGGTCACCTCGCGCTGCTTCAGGAGCCCGGCGCGCCCGCGCTCGAGCTCGTCCCGCGTGAGCTCGCCGCGGCCGGCCAGAAAGGCGGCCCGGCCGAGGTCGGCCGGGCGATAGATGATCGTGCAGCGCGCAAACTCGCCATCACGGCCTGCCCGACCGGCCTCCTGGTAGTAGACCTCGACGCTTGCCGGGACGTCGCGGTGAACGACGAAGCGGACGTCCGGCTTGTCGACGCCGAGGCCGAAGGCATTCGTGGCCGCGATGACCCTGAGCTCACCGTCCATGAAGGCTTCCTGCACGCGTACGCGATCCGCCTTCTTGCGCTGCCCATGGTAATAGTCGGCGGCGATGCCCCAGCCTCGCAGCCACTCGGCGGTCTCCCGGGCTGCCTTGGTCGTCGCGGTATAGACGATCCCGCTGCCCTGCATCGCGCGCGCTAGTCGCGGCGCCACCTCGTCGGGATAGCTATCGGCGTCCCCGGTGAGGAGCTCTTGGAGGACGCGGCGGTCGTCGGTCTCGGCCTCGACGCGCCGCACCTCGAGAAAGAGGTTTGGCCGATCGGTGTCACGGACGACGATCTCGGGATCGCGCATGGCCAAGCGCTCGACGATCTCGCGCCTGATCCAGGGCGTGGCAGTCGCCGTCAGGGCGAGCATGACCGGGTGCTTGAGACACGCCGCAGCTCCTGCCAGCAGGAGGTAGGAGGGGCGGAAGCTGTGGCCCCAGTCTGAGACGCAGTGCGCTTCGTCGACGACGAAAAGCGAGACCTCCGTGCCCGACAGTCCTGCCACGAACTCCTCATTTTCGAATCGATCGGGCGTTACGTACAGCAATCTGGCGCGCCCGCTGCGCAGCTTGTCGAGCTCGTCGGCAGCATCCCCGGCCGACAGCATGCTGTTGACGAAGCTTACCCCGACGTCGCGCTGCTCGAGTGACTCGACCTGGTCCTTCATCAGGGCGAGCAGCGGCGAGACGACGATGGTGATGCCGGGAAGGAGCTGCGCGGCTGCCTGGTAGACCAGCGACTTGCCCGCCCCGGTCGGCAGCACCGCCAGAACGTCACGGCCGTTGAGTACCGCACGAATGCTCCGCTCCTGGCCCGGCCGAAAGCTCTCGAGGCCAAAGCTCTCGTGAAGCACGTGGCCGAGATCGGCCGCGGCCGGCTGAGCTCCATGCGCAGCCACCTAGTCCGCCGCCGGCGCGTGGCCGCACAGGCCATTGTTCTCTGCCGTCGCCTTATCCGCTAGGCGGGTAAGCATGGAAGGAGCGACGGAGGATCGGCTCTCCCAGCCGGTCTTGAGCACGTCGCCACGGTCGCCTGTCGGGCGCGGCAAGAAACGCTCGAAAAGGGTCATCAGACTGGCGGTGAGGCCGGGGAAGGCGGCGGCGAAGAGGGTCGCCGCCTGGGCCTGGATCGAAATGACGAGCTCGGGATCGGCATTGCGGCAGGCCTCGACGATCTGGCGCGCCGCGCGGCGAGCGTCCATGGAGCTCACCGGCAGCCCATCCAGAATCGAGAACCAGGTAAACTCCTCGCGGTGCCGCCCCTTGAAGAGCGCGTTGAGATGCGAGCCGGTGCGCATCAGCCCGGGACAAACCGTCGTAACCTTTATGTTGTATTTCGCGAGCTCCGCGTGCATGCCGTGCGACAGCCCGACCAGCGCGAATTTGCTGGTGCAGTACGGCAAGAGGTGCGGGACGGAGACCTTGCCGCCGATCGAGGAGATGTTGACAATGCGTCCGCCACCCTGGCGGCGCATGTGCGGGACGGCAGCATACATCGTGTAGAGAGGCCCCCACAGATGGACACCCATCGCGCTTTCGAAATCCTCGATCTCCATATGCTCGACGGGGCCGGTCTGGATCACGCCTGCATTGTTGACCAGCAGGTCGATGCGGCCGTAGTGGTCGATCACCCGCCGAATCGCCCGCTGGGCCTCGTGCTGGTCGCGGACGTCGCACGCGATCGGCAGCACATCCGCGCCCCGCGTAGCCAGGTCGTCCTGGGCGCGCCCGAGCTCGGCAGGATCGCGGGCGAGCAGGGCCAGGCGGGCGCCCTCCGCCGCCCATTCCCGCGCCATGACCAGACCGAGCCCGCGCGATCCGCCGGTGATCACGACGACTTTGCCTGCAAAATCGATCACCTCGCGGTGCCGAAAAGCGCGACCTGCGAGCGCGGCGCCAACACCCGCGACGGCGGCCGAAACCATCTTTGCCCGCGAATTCATCCCGCTTCGCTCCTCACACCGCGTTCCTCATTATGGTTTCAGCACGACCTTGATACAGTTGTCTTCCTTCTGCTTGAAGATTTTGTAGGCATGTGGAGCGTCGTCGAGGGGTAGGCGGTGCGTAATGACGAAGGCGGGATCGATGTCGCCCTTCTGGACAAGGTCGAGCAGAGGGCGCAGGTACCGCTGGACGTGGGTTTGCCCCATCTTGAAGGTCAGCCCTTTGTTCATCGCGGCGCCGAACGGGAGCTTGTCGACAAACCCGCCGTAGACACCCGGAACGGAGACGGTGCCACCTTTGCGGCACGCCTGGATCGCCTCCCGCAGCACGTGAGGTCGGTCCGTGGCCATGAAGGTCGCCGCCTTAACCCGGTCGTAGATCGTGTCGAGGCTGACGCCATGTGCTTCGAGGCCAACCGCGTCGATACAGGCATCGGGCCCGCGCCCCCCGGTGAGCTCCTTGAGCCGTTCGATGACCTGCTCCTCGCCGAAGTTGATCGTCTCGGCCTTGCCCTGCTCCTCCGCCATCCGCAGCCGTTCCGGAACCTGATCGATGGCGATCACCCGCTCCGCTCCAAGCAGGTATGCACTCTTGATCGCGAACTGCCCGACCGGGCCACAGCCCCAGATAGCCACCACATCGCCCGGCTGGATGTTGCAGTTCTCAGCTGCCATATAGCCGGTAGGGTAGATGTCCGAGAGGAATAGGACCTGCTCGTCGGTCAGATTGTCCGGCACCTTGATTGGACCGACATCGGCGAAGGGAACGCGCGCATATTCAGCCTGCCCCCCGGCGTAGCCGCCGGTCAGGTGCGAGTAGCCAAAGATGCCGCTGGGAGAGTAGCCCCAGAGCTCGGCCGCCATCGCCGCATTCGGGTTCGAGTTATCGCAGAGCGACCAGAGCTCGCGCTTACAGTAGAAGCAGTTGCCGCAGCCGATCGGAAACGGGACGACCACGCGGTCGCCTTTTTGGAGATGCTTGACCTCGCTGCCGAGCTCGACGACCTCGCCCATGAACTCATGGCCGAGGATGTCGCCTTTCTCCATCGTCGGAATGTAGCCGTCATAGAGATGCAGATCGGAGCCGCAGATCGCCGTGGAGGTGATCTTGACGATGGCATCGCGCGGATTGAGGATCTGGGGATCGGGAACTGTTTCGACCCTGACGTCGGTTATGCCGTTCCAGCAGACAGCTTTCATGATGTCGTTTCCCTTGCTCACGAGGTCGGAGATAGGATTTTGCCGAGCAGCGAGCGTTGTCCGGAAGGCTGGCCCGACGTCGTCGGAATCTCGCCTGCCTCCATCACATTCTTGAAACGCCGTAGATCGCCCGCGACCTGCTGGCCTGGCTCTTCCCCGAAGAGCTTGGCGACTATCGATCCGGCTGCGCCCGCGGGCGGGCTATATTCGAGCTCGACGTGTACTTCGGTGCCGCGGCCTCCGGGAGCAGAGACGAAGCGCACGGTCCCCTGGTTGTCCACGTCGGCGCCGGGCAGCGAGCGCCAGGAGATCGATTCGTTGGGCTGATCCGCGGTGATCTCCGCATCCCATTCCACGGTCGTGCCCGCAGGAGCTTTTGCGATCCAATGTGAGCGCGTGTCGCCCTCGGTCCGTACAGACTGTAGATGGTCCATGAAGCGCGGCAAGTTTTCGAAGTTGCGCCAGAAGCGATACAGATCCTCGGCCGTCCGATTGACCGTAGCGCTCTGCTGCACTGCGATGCCGGCATCCCCAGACCCCCCGCCCAAAGCTTTGCCGAAGTTCGAGGTATCCAGCCCTAGTGCTTCGAAGATCCGGTCATGGCCGGTGATTCCCCGGTAGATCTGGTGCCCGGCGACGAGCAAGAGGCCGATACCCGCCGGCTTCTTGAGGTAGCCACGCCTAACTCCCACGGCCGCCAGCGCGCCTCCGCCGATGGCAGACGCCCACCGCTCGAGATAGCCGACGTTCGTGCGCTGCCCCGCCCTATTGGAATGCTTGAAGACCATCGAGTTCATCTCCTTTACCACAGTCACGGCCGGCGACTGCCCAGGCGCTCAGGGATGCGCGGGGAGCACGTCGAACGAGCGCGAGGGGGATGCTCTCCCGACTGCGAACCGCGGCTAGCCGTTCACAACCTCGCCGCCATTGATATGCAGAACCTGCCCGGCCATATACGAGGAATCGTCCGAGGCCAGGAAGACGTAGGCAGGGGCAAGCTCTTCCGGCTGGCCGGCGCGCTTCATGGGCACTGACGCGCCGAAGGACTTGACCTGCTCCGCCGGAAAGGTCGACGGGATCAGCGGCGTCCAGATCGGGCCCGGCGCGACCGCGTTAACTGCGGATGCCCTTCTCGACCAGGGATTGAGAGAGGGAGCGCGTGAACGCGAAGATCGCCCCCTTGGTCGCCGAATAGTCGAGCAGCTGGGGGCTTCCTTTGTAGGCCGTCACCGAGGTTGTGTTGACGATCGCGCTGCCCTGGCGCAGGTGCGGAAGGGCGGCTTTAACCATGTAAAACATGGCGAAGATATCGGTCTTGAAGGTCCGCTGAAGCTGCTCGGCGCTGATCTTCTCGATGCTCTCCTGTGGGTGCTGCTCGGCGGCGTTGTTGACCAAAACGTCGAGGTGGCCGAGCTCGCTCAGCGTCTGCTGGACGGCCTGCCGGCAGAACTGCTCCTCGCCGACATCGCCGGCGATCGTAAGGCAGCGGCGGCCCTCTTGTTCGATCTGGCGCCGGGTTTCTTCGGCGTCGCCGCTCTCGTCGAGGTAGACGATCGCGACATCGGCGCCTTCCTTCGCGAAGGCAATCGCGACTGCGCGGCCGATTCCGCTATCTCCGCCCGTAATTAGCGCGACTTTGTCGCGCAGCTTGCCGCTCCCGACGTACGCCCGATCCTCGGCGTGTGGCCGCTGCGTCATCTCCGACTCGAGACCAGGCTGCTGCTCCTGGTGTTGCGGGGGCTGCTGGGATTGGCTCTGGCCCTGGGACATTTGCTCCTCCTTTAACTTCAAGCCGCCCCGCCGAGCAAAGCACGTGCCAGCACAAAATGCGCCGAGCCGGCTTATGCACCAGATCGACGAGCGGCCCCGGAATGTCCACGATCGGGCGGGAGTCATCGGCATCCACGTTGTCGAGCGAGCCCGGGAGCACAACCCCGATCGCCCACGCCGCGTAGACAACGGCGGCCGGTCGAAAGTGGGGGTCGATGGCCAGCCGGAAGTCTCGACGATAGCAGGCGGCTTCACGGACACAGCTACTTCTTTTTGTCGCTCTTCTTGTCCTTGGACTCCTTTTCCTCCGCGGTTTCGCGGCTGACGAGCTTAAAGAATCTGCTCTCTTCGCCGTCCCGAGTCTCATCCTGGTATAGAAAGGCGAGCTTCTTCTCGTCGAACTTCTCAAAGAACTCCTTCCAGGAGATTTCCTCGAGCGAATCTTTGCCGCTATAGCCCGGAAAGTCGATCCGCAGAATGCCCGGCTCTTCGGCGTCGCCGGTTCGCTTCACCGTTGCCGGCTTTCCGCCGCGCTCTTCGGCCCATTTCTGGATGACTTTGTGATCCGTCGTGGTCTTACTCGATCCAGCCATAGTGCACCTTTCCTTTCGCTAGCGTCCCGCGTGCGAGCAAACGGCGTACCAGGAAGTGGCAGAGGGTCATTCGTTCGCGCCATTCGAGCTCAATCTGGAGGTCGCGCGCCGTACGCGGGCCGCGGATTGTGACCGCGACCATGCGGGCCGAGGAGAGCCGGCGGCATCCGACTTGCTTACTTGCGAAAGTTATGATGGAGAGCACAGCGGAGAGCATCGCGACGGCGGCGCTGATCACCGACCCGGTAGAGTCGGCCAAGGCCGCTGGGCTGCGATATGTAAACGACGCAGGGCCCGGGATCAAGCGCAAACGAGCGGGAAAACATTTCAGCTATGTCGGCGTCGACGGCAAGCCGATTCACGACTCGAAAGAGCTAACGCGTATCAAGGCTTTGGGTATTCCGCCGGCCTGGACAGATGTCTGGATCTGCCCCAGTCCGCGCGGGCACATCCAGGCAACCGGACGCGATGCCAAGGGACGCAAGCAGTACCGCTATCACCCGCGCTGGCGCGAGGTGCGGGACGAGACGAAATACGGCCGGATGATCGCCTTCGGCCAGGCGTTACCTGCGATTCGCGAGCGCGTCGATCACGACCTGAAGCTACCAGGACTTCCACGGGACAAGGTTGTCGCGACGGTAGTGCGGCTGCTGGAGACGACGCTGATTCGAGTCGGCAACCAGGAGTATGCGCGAGCGAACAAGTCGTTTGGGCTGACGACGATGCGCGACCGGCATGTCGTGATCGAGGGTTCGACGGTACACTTCCAGTTCGTCGGCAAGAGCGGCAAGAAGCACAGCATCGATTTGCGCGACCGGCGGCTGGCCCAGATTGTCAGGCGCTGCCGTGATATACCTGGGTACGAGCTCTTCCAATATGTTGACGAGGACGGAGAACGGCAGACGATCGACTCGGACGACGTCAACAGCTACCTACGCGAGATCACCGGACAGGACTTCACCGCGAAGGACTTCCGGACCTGGGCGGGCACGGTGCTAGCCTCACGGATGCTCCAGGAAGCCGAGGCCCATGCCTCGGAGGCCCAGGCCAAGAAAAATATCGTCCGCGCCATCGAGTCCGTCGCAGAGCGGCTCGGCAACACGCCCTCGATCTGCCGGAAGTGCTACGTGCACCCCGCGATCCTCGACGCGTACCTGAATGGCTCGCTCCTCGAAACGCTGAAGCAGCGTACCGCCCAGGAACTGGAAGAGACATCGCCGGATCTGAAGGACGAGGAGGCCGCGGTGATGACTCTGCTTCAGCACCGCCTGCAACACGAGGCAGCGTCTGCATGAGGCAGGCGGAGGAGCGGGGCGCTAAGCTGACTCCTCGTCCGGGTCGAGATACCACAGCGACGCATAGGTCGCGTCGCGTGCCGCGCGATGCGCCCGGACCTGGCCCAGATAGGAGATCGCAGTCGGCGCCTGGCAGTCGCTGCAGACGTACAGGTCGTAGCGAAACCGCTCGCTCACGGGATTGGCCACAGTCACGTTGATCTCGGCGGGCTCCATGCGCGGACTACCGCACGTCGCGCATTCGACGGCATAAACTGCGACCCAGCGTGACGCACGAAAGCGACGCTTGTACTCGAGCGCGCGGTATGCGAACTGTACCGTCTTGCCCCATTGAGCCCCAGCGCTGAACTTTCCACACATATCACAGCGCGCTACGCTGTGCTCCATACTGACCTGCGCGTTCACCAGATGGACATGCTCGCTAACCAGCGACATACCCTCGAAGCCGCACCATTGACAGGCGACGCCGGGCGTCCCACTCAACCGATCGGCCATGCGGATCCCTTTCGTTACTCCCTCGCCTCATTATAGGCGCCCCATGCTTCGAGAACAAGGGATTCAGCGCGTTTATCCACATTTAGTGGATAGATTGGGGATTATGGCCCTAGATGTAGATCGTCAGAACAAGTGACAGTTGCTCGCCGGGTACGGCTGCTACAGGTGATAAGGAAGCTCTGAATGGTGCCTCGTACTACCCCGGTGTATAAAGTTTCCGACTCCGAACGTCACATAGGCGGCATCTTGACAGCCTTGGCACAGCTGTGATAGGATGGCAAAACCTAGATGTAGTAGCGGTTCTACTAATAATGCACTATATCTAGATTATGTCGAATTACGTGATGTGCAAGAACCTGTGTCCGGCATTACGTAAAGCTTTACAGCTTCAGCGTCTTTTCAAGGTAATACTGAAGGATCCGGTTAGGTGTCAGGAGGGTATCGATGGAGACGGTGGACCAATTCCGCTCGGCTGTGAACCGCAACGGGAACGGGCATGTCCAACAGCCGAAGGCTGTGCTCAATGACCTAGGCGAGAAAATCTTCCTCGATCGGTACGCCCTGAAAGATATGACGAAGAAATCGCTCGCAGTCGGCGACACCGTCATCGTGTGTGTAGATCAGAAAACACGCCAGCGGGAAATTGGCACCGTTCTGAGCCTGAGCAAAGGCCGCGTCACGATTGAGTTGCGTGACGGGACAGTTACCGAGCAAAACATCGAAGACGTCGATAAACCAATCGAAACCGAGCCTGCGCAGATGATGGATCGCGTGGCGCAAGGGATCGCGGCGATCGAGACCGCTCCTGAAAAGCAGGCAGAATGGGAAGCGAACTTTCGCTGGCTGCTCGACGACTGGAAGTTCGTCCCGGGCGGCCGCATCCTCAGCGCTGCGGGAACCGATCAGCAGTTAACATTTTTTAACTGCTACGTAATCCCCTCCCCGAAAGACTCTCGCCGTGGGATCGTCGATACGCTTTCGCAGATGATGGAGATTATGTCGCGCGGCGGAGGCGTTGGGATCAACCTTTCTTCGCTGCGACCACGGTATGCGTACGTTAAAGGCGTCAACGGCCGGTCCAGCGGCGCGGTCTCGTGGGGCGGGCTCTACTCGTTCGTGACCGGATTGATCGAGCAGGGCGGCTCCCGGCGCGGTGCGCTGATGCTGATTCTGAACGTCTGGCACCCCGACGTCCTCAACTTCATCAACGCCAAGCGTGAGATGGGCAAGATCACCAACGCCAACATCTCCGTCGGCCTTACCGATGCCTTTATGGACGCAGTCCATGCCGACGCCGACTGGGAGCTTGTGTTCCCTGATGCCGAGACGCCCGGGTACGACGACGACTGGGACGGCGACATCGAGGCGTGGAGCGCCGCGGGCAAGCCGGTCACCGTGTACAAGACGGTAAAGGCGCGCGAGATCTGGAACAACATCGTCGAGAGTGCCTGGGCCAGCGCCGAACCCGGGCTGTGGTTCATAGACCGCGCCAACAAGATGAGCAACTCGTTTTACTTCTCACCGCTGGTTTGTACCAACCCGTGTGGTGAGCAGCCGTTGCCCGCCTGGGGGATCTGCAACCTCGGCGCGATCAATCTCAGCCGCTTTGCCCACAAAGGCGAAGTAATGTGGGACGATCTGCGCCAGGCCCTGCGCTATGCCGTACGCTTCCTCGACAACGTGATCGATGCGACACCGTACTTTTTCGACGAGAACTACCAGCAGCAGCAGAGCGAGCGCCGGGTTGGGCTGGGCATCATGGGCCTGGCCGACATGCTGATCAAGCTCGGTCTGCGCTACGGCTCGGACGAATGCATTACATTCCTCGACCAACTCGGCGAAGTGATCGCGACCGAGGCTTACCAGGCTTCGGCCAGCAATGCAGCGGAGAAAGGATGGTTTCCGAAGTTCGACGCGGAGAAGCTGCTGCAAAGCGGCTATATGCAGGCGATGCCGGAACACGTGCGTGAGACGGTTCGCGCCAAAGGCCTGCGGAATGTCACGCTGCTGACGGTTGCACCGACCGGGACCACCGGCACTATGGTCGGGACTTCTACCGGCGTCGAGCCCTACTTCTCGTGGAGCTACTTCCGCAAGAGCCGTCTCGGCGTTCACGAAGAGCGTGTTGCAATCGTCGAGGAATGGGAGCGCGAGCATCCCGGCCAGGTGCTTCCCGACTACTTCGTCAACTCCATGCAGCTCACGCCGGTCGAGCACGTCAAGGTCCAGGCTGCTGTCCAACGCTGGGTAGATTCTGCCATTTCGAAGACGTGTAATGTGCCGAACGAGTACACCGTCGAGCAGACGCGCGAGCTGTACGAGTATATGTACCGGTTGGGCTGCAAGGGAGGCACGATCTATCGGGATGGCTCGCGCGACGAGCAGGTGCTGAGCATTAAGAAAGAGGAAGAGCAGCCCAAAGTGAGCGCCGCGGCGGAAGACGCCGCCAAGGCGGCAGTGGCTCCGCCAGTAGAAGCGAAGAACCCGCTGTCTGCCCTGTGGAATAAGCCCAAGATCCGGCCCCGGCCGAAGCTGGCACGCGGCGTGACGATCAAGAAGGAGAGCCCGCTCGGATCGCTGTACGTGACCATCAACGACGACGAAGAAGGTGAGCCGCTGGAGATCTTCGTCACAACGGGTAAGGCCGGATCGGACGTCACCAGCATGGCCGACGCCTTGGGCCGTCTCGCCTCGCTGGTCCTGCGTGTGGCCTCGCCGGTCACACCGCGCGAGCGATTGCGGGAGATCGTCAACCAGCTCAAGGGCATCGGCGGCGCGCGCTCGATGGGCTTCGGCCCGAACCGCGTGCGCTCCTTGCCCGACGCCGTTGCACAGGCACTGGAGGAGTGCTACACGACGGACAATGGGCAGGCTACCGAAACAGAGCTGCCGAATGGGCACGTGCAGGTTCAGCTGGCGCTGCCGACCGTCCGGCCCGACCTCTGCCCGCAGTGCGGTGAGGCCGCCTTCGTCCACGAGGAAGGCTGCATGCACTGCAACGCCTGCGGCTTTAGCCAATGCTAACTCCTCCAGCCATAGGACGTCTTCTATCGCCGCCGATCTGTGGATATAAAGAGAACTGCTGTTTCTAGTCCAGAAAACGGAGCCCGCCGACAGCTGGCTCCGTCTTTCGCTGCCTCACATGCCATCGGCACGATCCTTGCAGACGGAGGCAGCACCAAATAATCAAGGAGACGCTTATGAATCTGGAAGATCTACTCGCAGAGCTGGAGCAGCTGACGCCCGAGCAATATGGCTATCTCGGGCTGGCGGCGACCTTTGGCCCGTTCGTGCTGCGGCTGCTCGGCTTCAAGCTGCTCGCACGTCTGATACGTCCGCTGGCACTGCTGGCCCTCGGAGGCGGTTGGTACGCCCGCCAGCAGCACCTGGGCGAAGGCAGCTCGGGGCAGCATTCGTAACAAGCTCGTCCACGATCTCCAGCACACGTTCCTGTTTCCTACTGTATAATCCGCGGTTACCCACCGGCTGATTATTCGGGTCATGCGCGGCACGAGCGTCGCGCGTGACCTGCTACACAGAAGCCAGGTGATTAGCCGCGAAGTAGGAAACTATGCTCACCTCAGGCCAGACTCCTAGCGACACTGTACATCCGGATAATGCACAGACTCTGGGCCCGGCAGCAGTGCTCGTCCGCACGCTTTATTCCGCGGCGACAAGCATCGCCCCCACGATCCACGGCCTCACGGCGTGGCTTCACCCCGAGGAAGTGCTCGCGATCATCATGGTCCTCCTGACGTTGATCGTCAATATCCTGGTACACCACACCCTGAATACCCGGATCCTGAACGAGAATGTCAATACCTATCGTGCGCTCTTCCGGGGCCAGGAAAGCTACTTTCTTACGGCTCTGCGCTACTGCGTAAGCCTCTTCGCCGCCTGGCATTTCATGCGGTTCCTAGCAGGACGGCCATCCAGCCTGGGTATGCTTCGAGATCCCGTTCGAATTGTACCGGCGTTGCGTGCACTTCCGGTGTACTTTCTGTGCGCCATCGCCTTTGGCAATCTCCAAGGCTTTATCCACCGCCTCAGCCCGGTCGATCGCGATCGGGAACTCGCGGCGCTTGATCGCGCCCTGTTTCTGGGCCATGATCCGTTGAAGCTACTCGAGCCGCTGGTCACGGGGCCGCGGGTTCACTTCTTCGTGCAGGTCTACATCAGCATGCTGATGCTGCCCTTCGCAGTGATGATTATCTTTTTACTGCAGGGTAAGCAGCGGGCATTCCAGGACACGATCGTATCGCTCGTGCTGGCGCTGGTCATCGGGTATCCGGGCTACCTGATCATGCCGGCGATCGGGCCGCAATATGTGCTCCGCCACGAATTCAAGGGACCGATCTTTGACGTGGAGGCGATGCTGGCGGGCGGCATCGATCGCCTGCCGCGCGACTGCTTTCCCAGCCTCCACACCGGGGTCAGTATCGTCGTCCTGCTCCTGATGTGGCGCCACGGCGCGAACCGGCTCTATCGGGTGGGCTTCGTAGTCTGGTGCCTCGCGATCGTCTTCTCGACGATGTACTTGCGCATCCATTACGTTACCGACGTCATCGCAGGGATCGCGTTGGCGATCGTCGCGACCTTTCTCGGGCCGCGGCTCAACGATTGGTGGTACGCGCGCGCCAGGCGGGCAGCGAAGGATGCAGGCTAATGGTCTGGCAGAGCCGGCCGGAAACGTAGTATCCTAGGTTCTCAGGACGATCGCACTCCAGGCAAAAAGGCGAGCAACCCAAGCCGGACGTAGGACAGAGCAATGAGCACAGATGGCCTCGGCATAGTAGGCAAAGCTGCGCCCGCGCACAGTAACGTGACGGCGGATGAGCCGGGTGGTGGGGTGTCCCGCGGGGACGCGCAAGCGGTGGTGCCGACGGGGCAGCCACGGCGCCAAGACTGGCGGCGGGTGCTCTACCCAGAGGAGATTCTGGCGATTGCCCTGGTGATCGTGACGGTTGGGGTCAACGTTGCGATCCATCACACGCTTAACATGAACATTCTGCTCGCGACGGTCAACACCTATCGCGTGCTCTTCAACATCCACATCCACGAGTTCGGCAGAGCACTAAAGTATTTTGCGACGGCCTACATCGCCTGGGAGTTTCTCCGCTTCGTGATTGGACGACCGGTACAGCTGATGGAATGGCGCCGCACGGGCAAGCTGTGGATCGTTGCCCGGACACTTCCGACCTATTTCCTCTGTGGCGCCGCCTTCGGCAACCTATCCAGCTTTATCCACCGACTCAGCCCGATCGACCGGGACCAGTGGCTGATCGCGACGGACCGGATCATCGGTCTCGGACACGACCCGATCAAGCTGCTCGAGCCGCTCGTCACCAGCGGGCGCGTCAGCTTCTTCATCCAGGTCTACCTCAGCCTCTACCTGGTTCCCTGGTTCGCGATGATGGTCTTCGTCAGCCAGGGTAAGCTGCGTGCCTTCCGGGACCAGGTGCTCGCATGGTGGCTGGCGCTGACGATCGGCTGGTCAGGTTATCTGCTCCTCCCGGCGATAGGGCCTCAATACACGCTGCGCGATACGTATGTCCGGCCGGTCTTTGCCGTGGAGACGATGCTCGCGCGCGGCATCGACCGTCTGCCGCGGGACGCCTTCCCGAGTCTACACACCGGCTTCAGCGTCACGGTCCTGATCATGATCTGGCGCCATACTACCGGTTGGTTCTACCGTACCGTTTTTACGATCTGGGTCGCCGGGATCGTCTTCTCGACCATGTTCCTACGCATCCACTACGCCACCGACGTCGCCGCAGGTATTCCCCTGGCGTTCCTGGCAGCCTGGCTGGCGCGCCGGATCAACGACTGGTACGTCGTCCAGGCGCCGGCCGCTGCGAAGCCGGCGACGGGCGTTGTAGAGGCGACGGGCGTAGTGTCGACGTCGTAGGATGGCCGGGAGAGGGAGCGAGGCCACCGGCCGCATGTGCCTCGCCATTGTCCGGCGAGGCACATGCGGTCTTGGAAGGTCGGGCTAGTCGGCGGCAGCCTGCGGTGTCATCGATACGACGAATTCGCCCGAGCGGCTGAGCGCGACGTGCTCCGGCCCAAGACCTTTCGGCAGGAGCTTAGCCGCCTGGACGGCGCGCTCGAGGGCGCGCTTGTTTTCGAGGCCGAGCGAATCGAGGATTGGGTTTGCGACGGAGCGGCCGTGCTTCAGCGGCGTGTAGAGCCTGGTGCGCTCCAGCGCGGCCTTCATCTCCGACTCGTTGGGGATCAGATAGAGCGCAGGCATGTTGAAGCCGCCAAGAACGCGGAAGACCATGTCGAGGGTTTCTTCCGGCAGATACTTCTTGTAGATATCGACGATCCGCAAGAACATCGCATGGTGCGCGATCTCATCGGTTGAGACGATCTTGAACGCGCCGGCGGCGCCGATCTGCCGGCCGCGAGCCCGCTCTTCGGGCGTCGCTTGCTCCGGGAGGCCGTACTCGGCCCGGATGCGCTTGCGTAGCTCGTCGTAATTGAAGTAGGTCGCCCGCTCCTGCACCATGGCATAGACCGCGACGCCCAGAGGCGTGTCGAAGCCAGGGTGGTTCTCGCCCATAGTCCACGTGTGCGCACATACCTTGTCGCGGTACTCGTCGATCTGCTTCTGAGTACGGACGCCTGAGTGCAGGAGGACGAGCTCCCACGATTCGGCATGCTTCGCCTCTTCCATACCCCAGACGAGGCTGATATTGCGCCGCGCCCGGATCTTGCCCACGATATTGATCGCATCGGCGACGTAGTCTCCGACGAAGTCCTCGATGCCGAGGAAGCTTTCGACGAGCGTGATCGTGTCTTCACTCAATAGATGGCCGCGCTCCCGCATCTCCGCAAGTGGCAGATCGTCCCACGGGAACCAATTGCGGGTCTTGACCGCCTTGCGGAAGTAGTCGATATAGGCCAGCCGCACCTCCTCCGCGATCGCCCGCTCGCGCGCCTCACGCGTCCAAGGTCCCGGCAAGATATGCGGATGTTCGACTCCAGCCGACATGGTCATTTCCTCGAAAGCCATCTATAATTCCTTTCGCGGTCCACTAGCTTCTGGACCGGCGTTCTGCATATCCCGGCGCCGGGCACCGCCTAAAACAATACCATCATTTACGCAATTTTTACGCCACGCGAGGCTGACTACGTAGGGTCTAAGACCCGCTCATTAAGTAATACGAGAGAAACGCCCGAAAAGATCAGTTTCGCAAGCCGGAGTGAGTACGTGATGCATACGGCCCCGAGGGCCCCACTTGTTTGCGGCGGCGAATAGGATACAATATTGGCGATGGAGAACAGTTAGATGGACGACCCCGACCAGATGGGGAGCCGGATCGTCGACGACGAGACGCTCCTGGGGCTGATCTCTTCGCAGGACGAAGGAGCGCTTTGGTCGCTCTACGACCGATACAGCCGGCTGCTCTATAGCATCGCCCTCCGCATCACCGGCGACTCGGGCAGCGCCGAGGAGTGCACCCAAGACGTCTTTCAGGCGGTCTGGCTGCGCGCGGCCCAATTTCGGCCGCCGGCCGGCTCCGTGCAGGCCTGGCTGAGCGCCATCGCGCGCCACCGCGCCATCGACGAGGTCCGATCAAAGTGTGGGCGCGCACTGCAGACGGAGCTCTCCATGGACAGTCTGCCGGACTTTTACGGGGCGGTCGAGCGCGGATGGGAGCAGCTGAGCGTGCTGCGCACCGATCTCCGCTCGGCGCTCGCGGGGCTCCCCTTCAAGCAGCGCCAGGCGATCGAGCTCGCATTTTTTGGCGGACTGACTACCAATGAGATCGCGCAGCGCCTCGGCGAGTCCGTGGGGACGATCAAGAGCCGTTTGCGCCTCGGCCTCGGTCGGCTGCGCGAAGCAGCCAATGCCTGGTGGGAAAGCGCTTAGTGACGCTATCGATCATCCTCGATCTCTTAGCACAAGGGAAGCAAGCTTGACGTCCACGGCCACGGACTACCGATCGACCCTGCGTGATGAAGAATTGCTGGCACTGATCGGCCAAAGCGATGAGCTAGCTCTTGGCGTGCTCTACGACCGCTACGGCCGGCTGGTCTTCAGCATCGCACTGCGTATTACCGGGGATCGCTTGAGCGCCGAAGAGATCACACAGGATGTCTTCCAGATCGTCTGGCAGCAGGTCGGAGGCTTCCGCGCCGCCGCCGGCACGATCCCCGGCTGGATCGTAGGAATAACCCGCCATCGCGCGATCGACGAAACGCGCTCGCGCCGACACAAGGCGCGCCAGCGCGAGGTAGAAACAGACGAGACGGCGCTCGAGCAGATGCCAGATGGAAATGGAGTCGAGCAGCAGGCCGTTATGCGGGGGGATGTACGCAACGCGCTGAGCGAGCTCCCGACGGCACAGCGGCAAACCATTGAGCTCGCCTACTATGGCGGACTCACGTGCACGGAGATCGCCTCGACGCTTGGGACATCCGTCGGCACCGTCAAAACGCGGCTGCGCCTCGGCCTGGTGAAACTACGGGCGATCTTCTTGCCCGCCCAGGAAGAGGAAGAGCGGTAGTCGATCGCGAGTCGTGCTTGAATACACCCGCAAAGATCGCTTAACCATGCTTGGTACGAATGGATAGACGAGAACCTGGTATAAAGAAGGGCGGCACGCTACCAAAGTCGCGTGCCGCGACAGCCACAACATGGACCAGCGCGATAGCCATATAGATCCCGATACTCTGGCAGCCTACGCCATGGATGCCTTACCGGCCGGCGATGTCGCCGAGGCAGGGAGGCACCTTACACAGTGCGCGGATTGCCAGCACGAGCTTGCGGCGCTGCGGGCGGCGGCAGCCTTGATTCCGTATGGGCTGGCGACTGCCGAACCGCCGCCTGAGCTGCGCGAGCGGATCCTCGAGCGCGCGCGGCAGAGCCGCGACGTGGAGATCGCGCGTCCGCTGCGGACTGAGATGGAGACGCGCGGGCGACGCTTCAGCTGGTGGCCGCGCCTCGCACCGGCCCTGGCGACAGTCGGTCTGATCATCGCATTTCTGGTGGGCCGAGGCTGGCCGGGCGGCCAGCGACCAGATATCGCCGGCCGCCCAGATGTGCGCACCGCCACGCTGAGCGGACAGGCAGCCGGCACGTTCGTGGTGACTCCCGGCGGAAGAGAGGCACGCCTATCGGTCACGGGACTTCCGCCCCTCGGAGGCGATCACGTCTACCAACTCTGGTTTCTCGGCGGGGCAGCCCCGATCAGCGGTGGAACATTTTCCGTCGACCAAGATGGACGTGCTAGTATCGCGCTATCTGGCATCGCGTGGTCGCCCACTTACACGGGAGTCGCGATCACGCCCGAGCCGCGTGGTGGCCTGCCGGCGCCGAGTGGCACGATCGTCGCGCACGGCAGCTTCTGAACGCCCACGGGGACGAGCGCCCGGCCGGCGCTCGTCCCCGTGCTACAATCTCGGACTGTCCGACAGGGGGTGGACCGGTATAGACCGGCGACATCCCGCCGCTAGAATCGAAGGGGCAGAATGATCGTCGTTGCCAGCGCGAATGGACAGGTGGGAATCGGCGCAGCGATGGAGGTTCTGCGGGCTGGCGGCTCGGCCGTAGACGCCGTCGAGGCGGCGACACGGCTCGTCGAGGCGAATCCGGAGGATCACACGGTCGGGTACGGGGGCTATCCGAACCTTCTGGGCGAAGTCGAGCTCGACGCATCGATCATGGATGGGCGCACGCTGAAGGCGGGAGCGGTGGGCGGGCTGAAAGGCTTCAAGCATCCGATCAGCGTTGCCCGGCGCGTGATGGAGGATCTGCCACATGTTCTGCTGGTCGGCGAGGGTGCAGCGCACTTTGCACGTGAGCTCGGCATGGCCGAGGAGAATCTTCTGACGCCAGAAGCGGAGGTGGTCTACCGCCAAGGGTTGGCGGGAGCCCTTCCGGAGGACAAGCGTTCGTGGCTCACCGGTGGCATCGAGAGCAATCTGGCGCGGCTGGTCAAGCTTACCGCGGATCCGGAGCACGCCCAAGGGACAGTGAACTTCATCGCCCGCGACGGAGCCGGTAACGTCGCCTGCGCCGTGAGCACAAGCGGCTGGGCCTGGAAATACCCGGGCCGGCTGGGAGATTCGCCGCTGATCGGGGCAGGCAACTACGCAGACAACCGCTATGGGGCCTGCGGCTGCACCGGCTGGGGCGAGCTGGCCATTCGGCTCGGGACGGCCCGCTCGGTCGTGCTCTACCAGCGAATGGGCCTTGGCCTCGAGCAGGCCTGCCGGCAGGCGATGGAAGATCTGGCGGCCGCGTGCGAAGACCCACACGACGCAAGCATGAACCTGGTGGCGATCGACCGTGGCGGAGAGCCGCTCGGCATGAGCACGACGAGTGGCCGAACCTACATCTGGATGACGCCGGAGATGGCCGAGCCGGTGGAGGCGTGGCGGACCGTGGTCGAGCTGGGTCCATCCAGAGGGCCGAGTGAGACCGAGGCTTCCTGATCCTGCGCTAGCTGGCCGGCCCTGCCAGCCTGCGCCTCCGGGCAGCGGCGACGGTGGCGACGACGCGAAGGGGATTGATCGTTCCCGCGTAGACGATTGCGCCGTCGAGCATGACGACAGGGAACGGGATGCGCTCGAGCAACCATTCATCCAGCAGATTGGCGTGCTGATGCGCAATCGCAGGATTGGCGACGTCATAGTAGTGGACCTCGACCTCCGGACCATAGAGACGGCCGAGCGACGCCCGAATAGCCTCTGCTGTCTTCGCCGAAGGCAACTGGATCCCTCAGCCATGGCGGCAGCGGAGGTCGTCGGGCTTGCCGAAGATTTCAAGCTTGAGCATATCGCTATACTTTCTGGGCGCCCAGAAAGTATAGCGCCTTTTGTGACGGCCGCGAGCCGCGGACAGGATACGGGCGATGAGCGACGTCTGGAGCTACCCTTTCAGCCTGCCGATTACCGTCGCGTTCCGCGACCTCGATATGTTGGGGCACGTCAACCACGCCGTGTACGTCTCGTACTTCGAGAGTGCCCGGATCGCCTATGGGCTGCGTCTGGCCGGGGCGCGGACGATCGAGGAGCTTGCGTTCATCGTCGCCGAGATAACCGTCACCTATCTCCGCCAGGTCGGCTACGGCGACGAGCTCGAAGCCGGGGTGCGCGTCGCGCGCATTGGAAACAAAAGCTTCACGATGGAGTACGCTCTGCGGGATCGGCAGAGCGGCATTGTCGCCGCACGCGGCAGTAGCGTTCTGGTCTGGTTCGACTACGCTGCGAATCGCTCGATCCCGGTGCCGGAGGCCTTCCGGGCGGCCGTCGCACGCGACAACGAGCGGCACCCGGCGCCTGGAGAGCAATGATGGCCTGGAAGCAGGTTTTACCGAGCTTCCAGGCGGCCGAGCGACTGCCGCGCGACGCCCTGCTATGTGCCGGCTGCGGCTATGTGATGGCGCAATGGCCGGGCGATCCTGCAAGCTGGCCACTCGAGCTCGGCGGTGGCGACGATATTGCCTATCAGTGCCCCGCATGCCGCAGCGACCTGCAGGCCGTCGCACCGATCGCGGTCGTGATCGGCGAGCAGCGGCTCGATATCGCTACGCTCATCGCAGCCGGAGAAGGTCAGATCGTCGACTTCAAGGATTACGGCAGCGTCGACTCGACCGATCTGCAGCGTGACCTGGCCAAACATATCGCGGCCTTCGCCACGGCCGGCGGTGGTGTGCTGCTGATCGGCGTGCGCGACGACGGGGCGATCTCGGGGATCACGGGCGCGGAGAGCGTTCCAGGCCGTGACCGCTGGCGGAAAGCGATCTTCGCAGCGTCCCGGGCCGTGAAACCGGCGATCGTCGTTTCGCCCGAGTTCGTAGCGGTGGACGGGCACATGGTGCTCGCGGTGCGGGTACCTCGGGGCAACGAGCCGGTCTACTACGTCGCCAACCGGCCGTATCTGCGGGACGGCCAGGCGTCACGTCCGGCCGAGCCCGACGAGGTCAAGGCGCTCTACGCACGGCCGGATCGGCGCTAAGCGGCGCTGGCGGCAGCGGCACAGGACCGGGTCGTGGAGGCGGAAGGATCTCGCTCCCGAGCAGCCCCAGCAGCACGCGAAATTCGCGTGGTTTGTCGGGATGCCATTCGAAGCGCGCTCGCTCGAACCATTGTGTCCATACCGTGTCGCCGGCGGCGTTGGTCTCGACCGCCGGCTCGGAGAGCGGCAGCCCAAAGAGTGCCAGCGAGCGCTGGTAGCGGCCGAGCGCCGGATCGGATGCCCCCTGGGCGAGGCCGTGACTTTCCCAGAATTGCCGGAAACCTGCTCCGTTTTGCTGGTCACAAACACTGTGCTGCGTCTCCTGGAACCAGAGACAGCCTGTCTGCGGCCGGCCATGTGGGAATGCGCGCCAGTCACGACCTTGTTGCGCCAGGCGAACGACGCCGAGCCGTCCCAAGAGGATGACGTACGGTGGGCGTAAATCGGGATGGTACTCCAGACGATTTCGCTCGAAGTACTGGGCCAGAAAAGTCCCCTCGGAGGTCTGCTCCTCGCGTGGGGATCCGAGTGGGCCTCCGAAGACCGCCAGGCCGCCGTTGCGCTGCCAGAAACTTTGAAAGCGCGGGTCGATGCACGTGTTATTGGCGGGACGATCCGGCAGCAGGCACACCGGGCCCGCGAGCGGGCGGGCGTAGGTGGAGGTGAAGGTCAAAGCCAGAAGCAAGGCCATCGTGACTCGGGACATCGCAGCATATCTCCATTAGGAGCAGGGCTCGGAGGGCGATAGAGATCATAGCGAGAATCAATCCGGCTGTCAATCCCCATCGGTCTGATGCACCGGAGTTTGTGACGGTACCTGTCACACCAGGGTGGTACTATGTCGTTGTAAGCCAGAGTAGGAAAATGAACTGGAGGAATTCGATGGCGAACAACGAGCAGCCGATGGTCGCGCGGACGTTCCGGGCCGCAATTCGAATCGGCGAAGATTTCTATACGGTCGAGGAGACGATCACGCTGCCGATCGACGCGGGCGACGAAGAGATCGCGCGGGCGGTCGACGTAGGCATGCGGATCTACACGGCACAACGCGCAGCTGCCGAGGGCCAGATACGCGAGCTGCGAGCGCAGGTCATCTCCAGCCCACTGCCGGTCCAGATCCGGGATCCTGACGCACCCGCCAGCGATAAGCAGCGCGCCTATATGGACTATCTGTTAAACGAGCTCGGCTGGGATACGGGACGGCTGCATGAATTTGCGTCGGAGCGGCGGTTCGACATCCTGACGCTCAACAAGCGTGACGCTTCCGAACTGATCGATCAGCTCAAGGCCCAACTGGAGGCGCGGACGGGCGAGAAAGAGCCGGCTCCGGCCCAGGCGCAGCAACCGGCGTCGGCGGCATCACAGAACCCTGCGCCCGCGCCAGCTCGCCAGACGATTTTGCCGGTGGGCGACTTGGCCACGCAGCGCCAAGTGAAGGCGCTCGAGCGGCTAGCCGAGGAGCGTGGCATCGACGTCGCCGACGAGCTAGCGGCTCGATACGGTGGGCGACAGTTCGATGAGCTCAGCATCGACGAGGCCGGGCAACTCCTGACTGAGTGGCAGCAGCGACGTGGCGGTCGTCCGATGCGACGGGCAGCCTGAGCAAGAGCTTGAGATAGGGAACAGCCTACGCGAGCAGGCGGGCAGAGCCGGAACGGGCGGGCGTTCCGGCTCTGCCCGTTGTCCACGTTACGAAGGGTGCGGAGTATCTGCCGTGGAAAGTATCTTGCTGGGTATGGGATGGCCTTGGGATAGCCGATGACAACCGGCTCGGAGCAGATGATGAGACCGATAAAAGGGACTGTCAATTACGTAGAGCTGATTGGTTGGCTGGGACGCGACCCGGAGGAGCGTTTCACGCCCTCCGGAATCGCCATCGCGACCTTCAGCCTCGCGACAAAACGGTTCGGCGCACGGCAAGAGGACGGATCGTGGACCTACGAGACCGACTGGCTCGACGTCGAAGCGATCGACAAGCTGGCTGAAACAGCCGCATGCAATTTGCAGAAGGGAAGCCGTGTGCGGGTGACGGGTAGTCTACGGACTGATACATGGCAGGACCGAGACGGCAACCCACGTAAACGGGTGCTCGTGCGCGCCGACGATATTCTGTTCCTCGACGCGCGAAACAGTATGGACGAAGCAGTGATGGCCGAGGGGACAGAGTAGGCTCTGGCGTGACGGCATGGAGCGCCCTCTGTTTTGCAGAGGGCGCTCCGTAATTTAAGGTCGTCCGGTCCGGCTCGAAGGGCGGCAAATGGGCGTCCGCGGGATAGGTCTGCAGAGCCACCGGCAGCCCGCTATTTCGTTCGCAAATGTGTATAATGACGGCAATGAGCCTGAGTGTTACGTCGCTGGCAAGCGGGAGCAGCGGCAACGCCTTCCTGGTTCAGGCAGGCCCGCATGCATTGCTCGTCGAGGCCGGACTTTCCGCCCGAGCAATCGAGCGCCACCTACGGCAGCGCGGCGTCGACCTAGCGACGCTGGGTGCCATCGTCGTCTCCCATGAGCATCACGATCACGTCCAGGGTGCCGGCGCCCTCGCGCGGCGGTATGGAGTGCCGATCGTCTGCAGCGCCGGCACGGAGCGAGCGATGGCCAATGAGTGGAAGGGGTTGGAGATTCGACACCTGGGCACGACCGGGGTGACGATTGAAGGAGTCGACCTGTGGGGCTTTGACCTGCCGCACGACGCCGAGGAGCCGATGGGCATCCTGCTGGCCTATGCAGAGCGCACGATCGGTCTCGCAACAGATCTGGGCACCGTACCTGTTCATCTACCAGCATGCCTGGCCCAGGCGGACCTTGTGATCGTCGAATGCAATCACGATCGGGAGTTGATGGGAGCCTCGGGCTATCCTGTACCGATCCAGAGGCGGATTCTCAGCGAGCGCGGGCATCTGGATAACCTCGCCGCGGCCAGGCTACTCGAGCAGATCGGCAAAGACGGCCGGGCGCGGACGGTATGGCTTGCTCATCTCTCGGAGCGGGCGAATCATCATCCGCGAGGCGTGCTACGAGTTGTTCGTACGTATCTCGAAATGGCCGACGTGAAGTGTCTGAGTCTGCACGTAGCAGAGCGCGATCGTCCGAGCACCACCTGGTCATCGGCACAACAACTGATGTTCGATGGCTTCTAAACTAGGATTGTCCGGCAATGGGGCCTAGGCCCACCATCCTGATCGTGGACGACCTCCGCGACAACATCGATCTGTTGGCACAGTTTTTACGTGCCGACGATTACGTGATGTCCTTCGCGAGCAGTGGTCGCGAAGCGCTGGAAAGCGTCCGGCGGCATCCTCCGTCGCTAATCCTGCTTGACGTGATGATGCCGGATCTGAACGGGCACGAGGTCACCCGGCGCATCAAGGCCGATCCAACACTGCCTTTCATCCCGATCATTCTAGTCACGGCGAAGCACGACCTTGCGGACAAAGTTCATGGGCTCGACGCAGGAGCGGATGATTACCTGAGCAAGCCGATCCAATCCAGCGAGCTGCTCGCGAAAGTGCGTGCCTTCTTGCGACTCAAGCAGTCTCAGGATGCCCTGACAGCCGAGCGCAACAAAATCGACGTGCTGTACCGCATCCAACAACAGCTCACCAGCTCGCTCGACGTCGATCAGGTTGTACGCGATACGATCATTATGATGGTCGAGGTGCTCGATGCTACGCAGGGGAGCGTGATCGTCTCAGATTCGCGAGGGGAAGATGTCTGGCGCAAGATTCTGGCGCGCCGCGACCGCGACGAGCGCGAGGAAAGCTTTGTGACGCGCAAGGTCATCGAAGAAGGGCTTGCGGGCGTGGCGATTCGCACAGGTGAGCCGCAGATCCTCACAGATACCACCGTGGACGACCGCTGGATTCGGATCGAGGAGGACCGGGCGTCGGTGCGCTCCGCACTGGCCGTGCCGCTGATCCACCGCGAGCAGGTTCTCGGCGTACTGACGCTGACGCATCCACAGGCCGGCCACTTCCGCGCTGACCAGCTGCCGCTAGTCAGCGCCGCGGCCGGCCAGATCAGCGCGGCGCTCAACAACGCCCGGCTCTACGGCAAGCTGAAGGATGCCGAGAAGACCCGCGAGCAGTTCCTGCACATGCTCACGCACGATCTGCGTGGCCCCCTCGCCGGGATCTCCGGCTGTCTCCATGTTCTGAGCATGAGCCCGCAAGACGAAGAGCACACGCTCTTCATCGATATGGCACGGGCGGCATGCAAAACCCAAGAGCAGCTCATCGACGATATCCTGGACGTCTATAAGGCCGATGCCGGGCTAATGGAGCTTGACTTCTCGACTGTGAGCCTGCGGGATGTCGGCGTGGAGGTCATGCAGAACCTTACCGGTGCCGCCGCCGAGCACTATCTGACCCTGAAAATGGAGCTGCCAGAAGCACCCTGCATCCGGGGCGACCACAATAAGCTAGTGCGGGTTCTCGCCAACCTGGTGAGCAATTCGCTCAAATTTACACGCAAAGGCGGCGTCTACGTCACTGCCGAGATCGATCAGGAGGCGCGCCAGATCGCTATCCACGTGCGTGACACGGGACTCGGCATCCCCTCCAATGACCTCGAGCATATTTTCGACCGCTTCTACCAGTCACCACAGCGCGGCGGGCGGCGAGGAACGGGTCTTGGGCTTGCCTTCTGCCGCGAGGTAATCAACGCCCATGGTGGCCGGATCTGGGCGGAAAGCACGTTGGGAAGCGGAACGACAATTACAATGGTGTTGCCGATCGCAGGGGAGGCCCTATGAGCAAGTGGCGCGTGCTCGTCACAGACGACGACATGATTATCCGGCGATCGCTGGAAGCAAGCCTGTTGATGGATGACTTCGACGTGGTCTCGGCCTCGTATGGGGAAGAGGCGCTCGCGAAGGTCGAGCAGCGGTGGCCCGACATCGCCATCCTCGACCTCAATATGCCGGGAATGAGCGGGTTTGAACTGGCCGATCGGCTGCGCCGGGCGATCGAGATCCCGGTAATTATGTTAACCTCGATCAGCGACGAAGAGACGACCGTGCGGGGCCTCGAAGACCACGCGGACGACTATATGACCAAGCCGTTCCGATACGCAGAGCTGCGCGCAAGGATCAACCGGCTGCTGGCGCGTACCTATGAAGGCGGCCTCCATCCCGGCGAGCGCGTGGTCGTCGACGATCAGCTTGCGATCGATTTCGGCCACCGAAGCGCAACGCTGGGCGAGGAGGTGATCAAACTTACGCCGATCGAGGCGCGCATCCTCTTTATCTTGCTCCAGAATCAGAACCGGATCGTTCCCACCAGTACGCTCCTCCGCAAAGCCTGGGGCTTCGGCGAAGAGGGAGACCAGTCCTCGCTCTGGGTTCGGATGCGCAAGCTCCGCACGAAGATCGAGCCCGATCCCGACGTGCCGCGCTACATTCACACCGAGCGAGGCGTAGGCTACCGCTTCACCCGGCCCGAATGACGTCAAGTTACAGGGAACAGGGCAACGAAGACATGCCATCTTCTCCCTGTTCCCTGTGATCTATTCCGATAGACCGTAACCTAGTCGTGCAATCTGTCCCCTCAGCCCTCGCCCCTCTTTTCTATCCCCTCTAACCCCTAACTTTACGTTCCCCCGTCCCCTGCAGCCTGTCCCC